>JAIEMN010000019.1 GCA_019752115.1 Gemmatimonadaceae bacterium | reverse complement strand
CGCCCGCTCCCGGACCTCCGGAGAAAACGGCTTACTCGGCTTCCGACCAATCCCTTTGTCTCGTGCCATGCTCCCAATCTCTCAAAGCGGGGAGCCTCCATCAAACCCGGGGCGCTTCATATTCAGCAGTACGTTTATGTGGAGTGCGCAATCATTCAAGCCTAGTGCCGACAACATCTCCGGTGCCGGCTTCTTTCTGTCCAATTCCGGTCTAAACGCGGTTGTCACTGCCACCACCATAAACTTGTGGACCGGCAATCCAAGCGCCGGTGGTGTGAAGCTAGCCGGCGGAACGGCGAACATTACGACCTCCCCCCATCCATTTAGCGGTAACTGGTTTGATGTATTCTGGTCTCCCGTTGCCGTGACTTCAGGCCAAACCTATTGGCTGACCGTCGGTGGCAGTCCGGCTCAGACCGCCTACGCGCTTCTGACGGTGTCGGGTGGAGGCAACGCTTACGCCAAAGGTGACGCGTGGTACAACCTTTCCTTAAGCGAGACTGACGGCTACGCCCCCATCTTTGGCGGCGTGGCCGACTTCGCGTTTCGAACCTACGCAACAACCACGGTCCCTGAACCGTCAACCTTCGCTCTGGTATTGGCCGGTGTTGGCGCGGTTGGGCTTGCCGCGAAGCGCCGCCGCCGTGATGCGACATGACCCGGTCGTATCCCGAGCGTGGAGCGATCGATGTCGCGAACGCCCTGGTAGGCACCTTGGAGGAGAGCTGCGATGTCCTGAATGGATCGCTGCTTTCCGATCATCGCATTCCCGCAGCCGCATCTCGAGATCTCTGGGTCGGAATTCTGTCTTCGTAAAGGGCGTCCAGACTATTCCGAAACGGCTCGGACCCTATTCAGCCGTCCCCGCACTCGGGCACACGTCGTTCACCACGCACCGCCCGCACTCCGGCTTCCGGGCAAAGCAGGTCCGCCGGCCGTGCCAGATGAGCAGGTGGCTCAGCAGCGCCCACCGTTCCTGCGGGAAGAGGGGCATCAGCTCCTTCTCGATCCCAATCGGGTCCGGCTCGCGCGTCAGCCCCAGGCGGCGCGCGAGCCGCTGGACGTGGGTATCCACCACGATGCCTTCATTGATGTCGAAGGCGTTCCCCAGAATGACGTTGGCGGTCTTCCGCCCCACCCCGGGGAGCGGCACGAGCTCGGCGATCGTCCGGGGCACCTCGCCACCGTGCTTGTCCACCAGCGCATTGGCCATCCCCACCAGACTCTTGGCCTTGGCGCGGAAGAAGCCGGTGGTGCGCACGATGGCCTCGACATCCTCGAGCCGCGCGACGCTCAGCGCCTCGGCGGTGGGATACTTCGCGAACAGCGCCGGCGTCACCATGTTCACGCGCACATCAGTGCACTGCGCCGACAGAATCGTGGCGCACAGCAGCTCAAACGCATTGCGGTGGTCGAGCTCGCAGTGCGCGTCGGGGTACTCGGCCATCAATTGCTCGAGTACGACCTTTGCGACCGCCTGCTTCTCCGCCTTGGACCTGGGGCTCTTCGCCACCGGCGCCGCGCGCTGTGACGGCTTGAGACCGTAGGTCTTGCTCGTCTTGCGCTTGGGCGCCGCGGCGGGCGTCGTTGCCGGTGTTTTGGCGGCCTTTTTGGGCTTTGTCACCGAGAGCGGCTGGCGCGGGCTGTTCTTGCTCTGCGCCATACCTACACCACGCGCAGGCGTGGAGCGGTCGTGGGTTCGCTTAACGAAGCGCCGCCGCGCCGGGCCTTCGCGAACGCCAGCACCTCGTCGGCCGAGCGTGAATTGAGCACATTCGCCGCGCCCAGCCAGCCTTTACGCGCCACCGCGACCCCAAGCTCCAGGTTCTCGAAGCCAGCCGGCGAATGGGCATCCGGCCCGATCGACACCATCGTCCCCTTGTCGAGGGCGATGCGGCAGGCGCGCCAGTCGATATCGAGGCGATGCGGATCGGCGTTGAGCTCGACCGCCACCCCCACGCGGCCGGCCTTCTCGATCACGGCTTCGAGATCGATGGCGTACGGCTCACGGGTGAGTAGCAGCCGCCCGGTGGGGTGACCGAGGATCGTGATGTGCGGATCGTCGAGCGCCTTGAGCACACGGTCGGTCATCTGCTGCGCGTTCATGCCGTAGCGCGTGTGCACCGACCCGATCACGAAGTCGAAGCGATCGAGAAACTCGGCGTCGTAATCCACGCGCCCGCAGGGGAGGATGTCGGCCTCGATCCCCTTGAGGACGCGGAAGTTGATCCCGCGGGCGGCGTACTGGGCGTTGAGGGTGTCGATCTCCGCGTGCTGCTGGATGATCGCCTCGCGGCTCAACCCGCCGGCGTACGTGTTGCTCTGCGAATGATCGCTGACGCCCAGATACGTAAGCCCGCGCGCCCGCGCGGCCTCGGCCATCTGCTCGATGGTGGCGCCACCATCGCTGTACTGTGAGTGGCAGTGCAGAGCCCCGCGCAGCTGCGACGTGCTCACGAGCGGCGCAAAGCCACCGCGCGCCGCCTGCTCCACTTCACCCGCCGCTTCGCGCTGCTCGGGCTCGACGTACGCGAGCCCCAGTCGCGCATAGAGAGCGACTTCATCGGGAATCGCCACCAGCGCGCCTTCGCTGTCGCGCAGTTCGTCGCCCGCGAGCACAAAGCCCATCTGCGCCGCCCGCTCGGTGACCTGCTGCACATGTGCGCTGCTGCCGGTCGCACGCCAGAGCGCGAGCGCAAACTGCTCCGGACGCACACACGCGAGATCGACGCGCACGCCGTTGTCGAGCGTGATCGTGATGAGCCGCCCACCACCGCCCAGCACTTCCTTGACGCCCCGGATTTGCGCGAGCGACGCAGCTACCACGCTCGGGGACCCGCGCACTGCGGCCACGAGATCCACATCGCGCACCACTTCCATGCGCCGGCGGATCGAGCCCGCAATTTCGAGCTGCAGTACATCGCGATGGCGGCGCAGCGCATCGGCAAAGCGCTCCGCCTCGGCGCGCGCATGCGGCCAGAGCACATAGGCCCCGGTCGCGCGCAGATCGGCGATCCCCTTGAGGATGCGCTCGGCCGTCTTGGTGCCGAACTTGGGGAGCGCCGCGAGACGCCCGTCGCGTGCGGCCTGCTCGAGTTCGAGCACGGTGTCGATGTCGAGCCCGTCGTGAATGGCCCGAATGCGCGCCGGGCCGAGCCCGGGGATGCGCAACATCTCGAGGAGCCCTTCCGGCGTCTCTTCCTGCAGCTGCTCCAGCTGCGCCGAGGAGTGCGTCTCGGCCAGCTCCTTGAGCAACGCGAGCGCTGGCGCCGCGATCAATTCGGGTTCAGCGAGCTCGCGCGGCAGCGCGTCGACCAGCTTGGTGTCGCCCAGCGCGGCGACGGTGCGCGCGGCCGACTGGAGTGCCTTGATCGTGAACGCATCCCCCGCATGGAGCTCGAGGAGCGTAGCGACCTGTGTGAGGGCGTGGGCGGCGGCGCGGCAGTCCATGGGGGAAAGCTAACGCCCCCAGCCAGAGGATCGGACATCGGACGTCGGTGCCCCGATCGGACATCGGAATTCGGTTGTTCAGACCGGGACGACTGAGTTCCGAAGTCCGACCGCGGATTCCCGCTCCCGAGACCGAGTTCCGATGCCCGATCGGGGCTCCGACGTCCGATGTCCGATCAACCAACCCTAGCTTTCGACGCCCGCCACCGTCCGCATCTGCCGCACCAGCTGCACCATCTGCTCTTCCGTGAGCACCAACTCCTGATTGGCGCCCTCCGCATCCAGCAGCCCCGACCGCATGCTCACGCCCACCTGGTTCATGTAGCGCACCTTGTTCAGGAAGTCGCCCACCAGGTGGCGGAGCCCATGGAAGCGCCGCTTCTCGGCGTTGGCGCGGCGGTAGCGGAGCGCCAGTTCCTCGGGGGAGAGGTCACGGGCGCGGGCCAGCACATCCTCCAGCGACCGACCGGGGACGACGCCGCGGTCGGGGATGCCGTTGTTGGTCCACTCGGGTTCGGCAAAGAACAGGCGCCCCACGTACTCCACGCCGTCGGGCGCGGTGGCGAGGGTGACGCGCACGTCGCGGTCTTCGACGCGAAGCGTGCCGAGGGAGGTGTGCGTGACGGGGCCGATCGATGCCATGCGCGAGTCGTGCGGAGGTGACACTGCTCCACGTCGTGCCCGCCAGATGAGCGACGGGCTACGACGGCAGGGGCTCCGAAAGGAACCGCTCGATCGCCGCAAAGAGCGCGGCCGGTTGCTCGACGTACGGCACATGACCGCAGTCGTCGAGCACCACCAGCTCCGCCCCCAGGCACTCCGCGGCCGCGGTGGCCGAGTCGAGAGGAATCGGGTCCTGCCTGCCGTGTACGACGAGCGATGGGCAGGCGAGGCCACGCAGCGCGGGGCGCACATCGAAGTCTCCCAGTGACGCCCATACCGACTGCTGCACCTTCCCCGTCACACGGAAGGGCGTGAGTGACACCGCCTTGGCCGGATCGGCGAAATACCCGGCCACACTGAGCTCAAAGCTTCGCTGCCGGTACGCGGCCATGTCCCGCTCCCGTAGCCCCGACGCGGCCAGTTCGTCCCGGAGCCCCTGAATGACCGGCCCACGCCCGCGCGCCCCCAGCTCCGCCTCGAACTCGTCCCGCCAGGCCCGCGTGATCGGGGCCGGCGAAATGAGCACCAACCGCGCCGGTGCCACGAACCGGTCCCCCACGACATGGGCCCCCGCCGTCGCATAGAGCATCGCCAGCAGCGCCCCCCACGAGTACCCCACGAGCGTCGGCGGTACGAGCCCGAACTGGTGCACGATGTCCGCCAGATCGCGCACATGCGTCTCCCAGGTGATCGGCGCGGGATCATCCGTTTTCGACTGCCCGCCCCCCCGCTGGTCATACGTGACCACCCGGTGCCGCTCCGCCAGCGCGAGCATCTGGGGATACAGGTAGTCGTGGTGCGCGCCGGGGCCGCCGTGGAGGAGTAACAGCGGGGGAGCGTGGGAGGGGCCGTCTTGGCGGGTGAAGAGGGGCATGGCGGGGGGGCTTGGAACGGCGGGGAGCTTGGAACGGCGGAAGCCTGCACATCGGAAGCTGAACGGCGGAAGCTATGACAACGGAACCTGCCCAGACCACCGACAACCCGATGTCCCGCTCCCGATGTACAGGCTTCCGCAGTACAGGCTTCCGCTGTTTGCTTTCCCCCATGCCTTTAGGCTACCGCCGCTCCACCCCCGTCAGCGTCCCCGCCCTCGATGCCCGCACCTCGCGCGGGACGATCCGCGCGTTGGCGCTGCTGGTGGATCGGCTCACGACGCTCGGGCTCGCGGATGAACCGCGGCTCGAAGACGTCTCGGCGCAGCCGAGCATCCGGGATGCGCTGCGGGCGCTCACGGGGCGGGTGCGGGAGGCGCCGCTCGTGTGCCGGGTGATGGATGGGGCGCTGATCTTCGAGGGGGAGCCGGTCGATCGGGCGTTCACGCGCGACGATCCGCTCGCCGCCGAGATCCTGCAGCGGTGTGTGATGCTGCGCATCGGGAGCATCGCCATCCGGCAGGGGGCATCGCCGGGGGAATTGCTGACGCTGGCGTCGCTGCTGGCGCGCGCGCCGCGTGGCGATACGGGCGCCGGGCTTTCCACGGAAACGCCCACCACCATGAGCAGCATCGCGCCCGAGGGGACACCGCGCGAACTGCTGCGCTCGTGGAGTGTGCTCGTCACGCCGGCGGATGTACCGTCGCGGTTGCGTGTGCCCACGCCGGCCGACGGCATCGCGATTGTCGCGGCCCCTGGTGAAGATGGCACGAGTGGTTCACCGGTCGCGTCGGCGCTCTCGCGGCTCGCGGGCGCCAACGCCGACGATGTGGCCAATCGCGCCGCCGAGCAGCTCATTCTGCTCATCACCGACGCCGAGTTGCGCGACGATGCGGCGGTCATCGAGGGGATCGGGCGCGCGGTGATGGCGCAGATCCACGCCGTCGGGAGTGGCCCGGGGCGCCTGGCGCTCGAGCGCATCGTGAGGCGCCTGCAGAAGCGCCGCGCGCTCGAGCTGCTCGCACAGGCGGTGCCGCATGCGATCGATCGCCTGCCGCTCCTCGAGCTGCTCGCGCGCGCCGGCGAGGCGGCGGTGGATGTGCTCGTGCAGCAGCTCATGGCGGCCGACGATTCGCCGTCGCGCCGCGCGTACTTTGACAGCATTGTGTCGCTCGATCTGGGTGCGACACAGTTGTTTGCGTTACTGCAGGACGACCGCTGGTTCGTGGTGCGCAACGCCGTCGCCATTCTGGGCGAGATGGGGGTGGAGTCGGCCGACGATGCGATGCTGCCGCTGCTCGATCACCCCGACGATCGCATCCGTATTGCCACGGCGCGTGCGCTTATTCGCCTTGGCACGTCACGCGCACTGCAGGGGTTGCACGTGGCGGTCGACGACAAGCACGCCGAAGTGCGGCGCATTGCCGCCGTGGCGTACGGGTTGAGCGGCAGCAACGCCCAGCAACCCGGACTCGGGGTGCGCCCACCGGCCGCGCGACTCGCGTCGGCGCTCGATCGCGAAACGGACGACGAAGTCGCCATCGAGATGGTCGCCAGCCTCGGCCGACTCGGCAGCGCCGACGCCATTCAGCGCCTGCTGCGTATCGCGCTCCCGCCGCAACAGCTGCAGGACGGCCAGGTGGACACGACCCGCCGCGAAAGCTGGCTCCGCGTCGCCGCCATCGAGAGCCTCGTCCGCGCCCGCGGCAGCGCTGTGCGCGACACCATCGACGCCCTGGTGTCGGATCCCGATCCGGATGTGGCGTCTACCGCGTTGCGCTATCGGATGTAGGGGCGCGGAACCGCTTAGCGGTCGGTAAAGTCCGTCGCAGCCGTCACGCGCCGACACGCTTCAGCAATGAGCTCCGCCGCGCGATCGAGATCGTCGAGCGAGACCATCTCATTCGGCGAGTGCATGTAGCGGTTCGGGATGCTCACCAGCGCCGTCGCCACGCCGGTGCGGGCGAGATGCATCGCGTCGGCGTCGGTGGACGTGAAGCGGCCCGCGGCGTGAATCGAGTACGGGATCTCGAGTGCCTTCGCGGTGGACGAGAGTAGGCGATACACCACCGGAGAGATCACCGAGCCGCGCGTCAGGACCGGCCCGCCGCCGATGCTGTGCTCGCCGATCTCTTCCTTCTTCATGACCGGGTGGTCGGTCGCGAAGGTGACGTCTACCGCGATCGCCATGATGGCGTCCACGCTTTGCGCCGCGACGCGGGCGCCGCCGCCGCTGTAGCCGATCTCTTCTTGCGCGGTCGCCGCCGCCACCACGCGCGCCGCGCCCGGCTTGGCGGCGTAGCGGCGCAACGCCTCAAGCACCACAAAGGCGCCGATGCGGTCGTCGATGGAGCGCGACACGAGGCGGCCGTTCGGCATGTCCACCGTCTGCGAGTCGATCACGCCGGCGTCGCCCACTTCGAGCAGCTCGAGGGCCTCCGCCTTGGTCTTGACGCCGATATCGACCCACAGGTCGGTGATCTTCGATGCCTTTTCGCGCTCCTCGGGCTTCATGAGGTGAATCGGCTTCTTGCCGATCACGCCCAGCACCGGCCCGTTGCGCCCGATGAAGCGGATGCGCTGCGCCACCAGTACCTGCGGATCCCACCCACCGATCGGCTCGAAGTACACATAGCCGTTGTCATCGATATGGGTGATGATGATGCCGATTTCGTCGATATGGCCGGCGAGGAGGATCGTCGGGCCGGTGCCGTCGCCGTGCACGGTGGCGAGGGAGTTGCCGACCACATCGGCCGTAACCGACGCGGCAAAGGTGGTGGCTTCGGCGCGCCAGACGCGGGCCGGAGCGCCCTCGAAGCCGGACGGTCCCGGCGTGTCGAGCAGGCGCTTGAGGAAGGCGACGGAGGATTCGCTGAGCATGGCTGGAAAACTAATGCTATCCTAGAGCCATGACCCTCCTGCTACTGGCCATCGGGCTCGGCGCCGGCATTCTGTCGGGCGTCTTCGGCATCGGCGGCGGCATCGTGATCGTGCCGGCGCTCATCTACCTCGCCAAAATGCCGCCCCAGCAGGCGGCCGGCACCTCCCTGGGTGCGCTCGTCCTCCCGCTGGGTGCGGCCGTGGGTGCGTGGACGTACCACAAGGCCGGCCATCTTGAGATGAAGCAGGCCATCCTCATCGCGCTCGGCATGGCCGTTGGGGCCTACGTCGGCGCGTATGTGGCCACGCACGTCGATGCAGAACTCATGAAGAAGGGCTTTGCGGTGCTGATGGTGTTGATGGCGGTCAAGCTGTGGATGGGCTGACCGCGAGCCCCAGCCCGAGCCCCAGCCCGAGCCCTTAACGTCGCTTGGGCTTTCGCTTGGGCGCTGTGCCGCCTACATCGCGGGCCCACTCAATCGCGCCCTCGGCGTCGAACCACGAGGATGCGGCGCCCTGCACGTAGAGCGTGGCCTCCTCCACGCTACCGGTGCTGTACGAATCGGGCACCTCCATGGGGAGCGGCTCCCGGCCGATGAGCATCGCCACAACATGGGGATTGACCGCGACGGCGACGCGCAGCGCCCTGGTGGCCGCCGCATCCGGCCCGCGTTGACGGAAGGCATGCAGCGCCGCCGCATAGCACCACACGGCGCTCTTCTCCTGATACGCGGCGAGCAAGGCGTCGATCTCCGCGAGCGAGCCGGCGCGCATGAGCCACTCAATGAACTGGTAGCGAAAGCCAGCGCCGTCGTTCGGAGAGAGTTTGAGCAGTTCGTGGCCGTCAGCGATGGCCTGCCGACGGTCGCCCATGCGCCAGCGGAGCTCGGCGAGCATGCCCATGGCCATCAGGTACTCGCGCCCCGTCGGGTCGTACCACGGATCAGCGTCCGGCTCAAACCACATCGCGTCGAGGGTGCGATCGCCACTCGCCACTGCGGCCTGCAGGTGCTGCTGCGCGTCCGTCGGGGTCTCCGCCAACTCGGACAGGAAGAGATGCGCCGAAAGGCAGTCCGGGTCGAGCGCGAGCGCTTCGTTCACCTTGGCACGCGCTCGGGCGTCGCTCGGTAGGGTACGGGCGAGTCTGACGAGATCCTCCGCCTGCTCCTGCGGCGTGGCGGCCTCGACGCGTGGGAGCGGCTTGCCCATGACCTCCCGCTCCAGAAAGGCCCGAAGCTCGTCCTCGTTGGCGAACTCCTGCTGGCCGAGCAGGCGCGTAAAGTCGCGCAACAGTTCAGCACGCCCGGCTGGATCCAGGAGCGAGGGGGTGGAGGCAGACTTTGGACGGCGTTTGGTCATGCTACTGCACCCGCACCGCGTGGCGCGCATCAATCGCCGGGAAACACGCCGGGTTGAAGATGCACGCCATCGCCTCGATCCCGTCCACCACGCGCGGGCCGGGGCGGCTGGTGAGGCCGTTGGCATCCATCGCCCACACGGCGCGATCGCCCACCCACGCCCACGACGGATGGTCGAGGCATCGCTTCGCCTCGGCGGCGGCCGCGCTCACTGAGTAGCCGCACGGCGCAATGATCAGTACGTCGGGGTTCACATCGCGCAGCGTGTCCATCGGCACCACCACCGAGTGCTCGCCCGGAACGCCCAGCACATCGATCCCGCCAGCGCGCTTCACCTGCTCCGGGCCCCAGTGGCCGGCGACATAGATCGGGTCGGTCCACTCCACCACCGCCACGCGCGGGCGCGGGGCCTGGGCGGCCTTGAGCGTTTCGTGCACATGCTTCACGCGTGCCTTGAGGCCGGCGAGGATCTCGTCGGCCTCGTCGCCGGCACCGATCGCGTCGGCCACCGCGCGAATATCGGCGTAAATGCCGTCGAGGCTTGTGCCGCCGAGCGTGACGATGCGCGGCTCGGGCGAGAGTTTGGCGGCCAGGGCGCGGACATCGGTTTCACGCACGGCGCACACATCGCACAGCGCCTGCGTGAGGATCACGTCGGGGTGCAGCGTGCGGATCTTGGCTTCGTCGAGCGTAAAGAGCGCGACCCCCGCGCCATGCGCTTCGCTTACCGCTGAATCGATGGCGGCCGGATCGTGCGTGTGGGGGATGGCGCTCTTCGTGACGCGCGCCCGCGAGCCCACGACATCCGGATAGTCGCACTCATGGGTGACGCCCACCAGGTGGTCGGTGGCGCCGAGGAGCGCCACGATCTCGGTGGCGGCGGGGAGGAGGCTGATGATGCGCATGATTCCGGGGAGGGTGTTGGACTCCCGATGGATTCGCCTTCGCGCAGGACCCCGCAAGGGATATCGGCGACTTCGGCGATAGATGCGGATATTGATGCACGGTCGAATTTCATCGATATACTACAAAAACGTAGTAAATATGAAGAAATGCATTAGTTGTACAATTTCGTAGTATTTTCGCGCTAGATGGTATATACTACAAAAACGTAGCAAGTATCATCTTTCCGCTACAAGCTACAAAAACGTCAGATGACAGCCCCCGTATACGACCTCGCCGATCTCGGGCGCCTCCTCAAGGCGCGCCGCCAGTCCCTCGATCTCACCCAGGCGCGCGCCGCGAGTCTGGTGGGGATCAGCACGCGCCTCTGGTCCGAGTGCGAGACCGGTCGCCGCACCGGCGTGAGTCTGGATGTGATCATTCGCATGCTGCACATACTGGGGCTCGACCTCCAGGTCGTGTCGCGAGACGGGCGACCGGTGGAGGCCCCGTGATGCCGCGTCGAGCCGATCGGTACGACCTCTCCGCCCCAAGCCTTGCCGTGTATCTCCACGGCACCCGCGTGGGCGCTATCGGCGAGTCCGGTGCCGATCTCTGGTTTCGCTACGATCCGGCCATCATCGAAGCGCCCGACGCCAGGCGGTGGGCGATCTCGGTGCGTCTCCCCGTCGCGCCACGCACGTACGGTCACGACGAGACGCTCGCCTTCTTCGACAACCTGCTGCTCGAGTCGGATCTTCGCGAGGCGATCGCCAAGGCCGCCAAACTCGACGAGAGTGATGTGGCCGGCATGCTCGGTCGACTCGGTGGTGAGTGCGCCGGTGCGGTCTCCGTGTGGCCGATTGATGTGGAGCCACCGACGACCGCCGAGTATCGCGCAATTCCCCGCGGCGACCTTGAAGCCCTCTTTACCCAAAAGCACGGCGCGCGACTGACGGCGCTGCAACTCGAGGCTCGTCAGGCCATGAGCGGTGTGCAGCACAAGCTGAGTTTCGCGTGGCGCGACCACGCGCCGTGGTTACCGCTCAATGGCGCGCCCGGTTCCGTCATTCTCAAGCGCTCAACGGGGCAATACGACGGGTTGGCGCTCAACGAGCATATGTGTCTGCGTCTGTTTGATGCGGTCGGACTCCCGACGGCCGCCACCGAAGTACTCGACGGTCCGTCAGGCTTCCTCAAGACGGAGCGATTCGATCGACCGGTCGACGTGAACGGGCAGATCACGCGCCTACACCAGGAAGACTTTTGTCAGGCCACCGGGCGGCTGCCCAAGCGCAAATATCAGTTCAGCGGAGGTCCGGGATTCGGTGATCTCGCCCGCGTGTTGCGTCGGTACAGTGCCAGCCCTGGGCGAGATCTCGAACTGCTCGTACGCGCCGCCCTCATGCAAATCGTGGTCGGCAACATGGACGCGCACGCCAAGAACTATGCGCTGCTCTACACGCACAACACGGCGCAACTCGCCCCGTTCTACGACATCGTCTGCACCGAGGCCTACGAGGGGCTCGATCGTCAACTCTCCATGAACGTGGGGCATTCGCGCGATCCCGAGCGCCTCACGTTCGCCGATCTGCAGCGCTTCGCCAAAGACATGGAGCTCGGCGTCAGCACGGTCCAGCGTGAGATTGACCGTCTAGTGGCCGAGGTGCCGTTGGCCGTGGGAGCGCTTTGGAGCGCCGCTCCAGCGCATCCCGTTCTCGATGTAATGCAACGGATCATTTCGGCGCGACTCCAGCGCTTAATGCACTGCCGAAACTAGACGTAAAAAACTCGTCGGGGATACGGGGAACGGGGCGATCCGTGCGCATCACCGTCATCCCCGTTCCCCCGCGTCCCCGACGAGCTGTTCAACAATCCAGCCGTCAGCGCGACGCCTCGAACACTGCGCGCCCACCAACGTACGTCGCCACCACACGCGTCTTCAGGACCAGCTCCGACGGCACGCGCATGATGTCCTGATCCAAAATCACAAAGTCCGCCAGCTTGCCTGGCGCCAGAGAGCCCATCATCGATTCCTGAAAGCCCGCGTACGCCGGCCAGATCGTCATCGATCGCAGCGCGTCTTCGCGGCTCATCTTCTGCTCCGGGAACCACCCCGCCGCCGGATAGTCGCGCGCATCCTGGCGCGAGATCGCGGCATGAAACGAAATCAGCGGGTTCACCTGCTCCACCGGAAAGTCGCTGCCGTTCGGTACGATCACGCCCGTCTGCAGCAGCGACTGCCACGCGTAGGCGCCGTAGAGGCGCGTGGGGCCAAGGCGCTTGCCGATCCAGTACATGTCACTCGTCTGGTGGCTCGCTTGCATGCTCGGAATCACGCCCAGCTGTGCGAAGCGCGGGATGTCGTCGTAGTGCAGGATCTGCGCGTGCTCCACGCGGAAGCGATGATTGGCCGCCGGGACCTTGGCGAGCGCTTTTTCGTACGCGTCGAGGACCACGCGGTTGCCACGATCGCCGATCGCGTGCGTGTTGATCTGGAAGCCGTTCGCCAACCCCTGCTCGGCGACCTCCTGAATGTGCGCCGGTGCGCTGACGAGCAGCCCGGTGTTGTTCGGATCGTCGCTGTACGGCTCGAGGAGCGCGGCGCCGCGGGAGCCCATCGCGCCGTCGGCGTAGAGCTTTACGGCGCGCACCCAGACCTGGTTGTTGTAGAGCGCCGAGCGGGGGCCCATGGCGAAGTAGTGCTTGAGCGCCTCGGCGTTGTCGCCGATCATGACGTACAGGCGCAGGTTGAGATCGCCCTTCTGCGCCATGTCTTCAAAGAGATCGATATTCGCGCGGCTCGCGCCCGCGTCGTGCACGCCCACCAGGCCGAGCGAGTGCATGAGCGCGATGGCGTCTTTGAGGGCGCTCCGCATTTCGTCGCGCGTGAGTTCGGGGACCTTGCTCCCCACGATCCCCTGCGCGTTGTCGATGAACACGCCGGTGGGGGCGCCGCTCGCATCGCGCTGGATCTTGCCGCCGCTCGGGTCCGGCGTGGCCTTGGTGACACCGGCGAGCTGCATCGCCATGGCGTTGGCAAAGTTCGCGTGGCCGTCCACGCGCGTGAGCAGCACCGGATGTTCGGGGACTGCCGCGCTCAACGACTCATGCGTGGGGAAGCGGGTGTCGCCCCAGGCATTCTGATCCCAGCCGCGGCCAATCACCCACGAGCCCTTGGGGAGCGTCTTGGCCTTCGCGGCCACCCGCTGCACCACCTCGGCCAGGCTCTTGGTGCCGGTGAGGTCCACCGCACGCAGCGTCTGGGCGAGGCCGGCAAAGTGGCCATGGGCATCGACCATGCCGGGGATGACCGTGCGGCCGCCGGCGTCCACGACCTTGGTGGCGGCGCCCTTGTAGACGTTCGCTTCGGCCTTGGAGCCGGTAAACACCACCTTGCCCCCCTTCACCGCGAACGCCTCCACGAGCGGGCGGGCGTCGTCGACGGTGTAGATGCGGGCGTTGGTGACGATCAGGTCGGCGGGGTCGGGGCGGACCTGGGCGGCGAGGAGGGCGGGGGCCGCGAGGGCGGCGGCGAGGACGGAGAGGCGCATAGACGCTAAATTACGTCCATGATCGAGCGCGCACCTTCCCGATCCGACGTGGAATCCCGAATTCATGGGATCCGCTTGGATATCCTCAAGCTCGGCGTGCAGCGGCTGGCGCTCTTCGGCTCGGTACGCCGTGACGCGGCCGATGCACGGAGTGATGTCGACCTCATCGTCGAGTTCGCACCGAACGAGAAGACGCTCGAACATCTCGTCGCCCTCGGCGATCTGCTGGAGTCGACGCTTGGCCGACACGTCGATCTCGTTACTCCAGAAGGACTTTCGCCGTTTCTGCGCGACCACATCCTTGCCGACGCGATGGATGTCCTTCGAGCCGCGTGAGATTCTCCGACACATCCTCGAAGAAACTGAGTTTCTCCTGGACCTTTGTGAACGGTTGACGCGGGAGCAACTCGACACCGATCCGGTGGTGCAGCGGGCCGTGGTTCGAAGCCTCGAGGTTATTGGCGAAGCTACCAAGCGAATTCCGCAACACGTTCGGGACGGTAATCCTTCCGTGGAATGGCGCGCCATGGCGGGCATGCGTGATCGACTGATCCACGACTATTTCGGCGTCGATCTCGATATCGTCTGGCGTGTCTTGCAGCGAAATATCCCAGCGCTGCACCGCGAGATTGAGACAATGCTGAATGGCGGCGACGATGAGGCCGCCGATCCGACCTAGAGCGCGTGGGTGAGAGGGCCGGATCCGTTCAGGCGTGGCTGGCCACCGCCACCGAAGCCGGCCTGACCATTCCTCTGCCGACCCGTCGGACGCGAGTGCACGCCTAAGTCGAGCGGTGCCGACGCGGGCCAGTTCGACAAAAAGCAAGGGAATTGATCGACCGTTTGCAATTCGGACGTGTGTCGGGTCGCAATCGGCGCCCACGCCACATGTCAGTTGCAGACGCGCGTCGCGGCCCTTTGCCCGCACCCACCTGTTGCGCATTCCCCACGCAGACCCCACCATGGCAGCAGACCGTCACGCCGACGGCAAAAAGGTCATCCCCACGGCAGAGCTCGGCACGGCCCTTGCCCTCTTCACTGGCAAGAAGAGTGGCTGGACCACCCCGTGCCGAACTGACCAATGTCTGCAAACGCCAACACCGCAACCACTTACGAAGCAACTGCCACGCGCGGCCGGCGCCTCGCCGGCGCCGCGCTGATGGCATGCGCCTTGGGGGTGTTGCAGGCGTGCAGCGGAACGGGTGCGGTGGCCCCGACGGCGCCACAGCAGACCCCCATGCCGGCGCCGGCTGGCTCGACACCCGTGGCGTCACCGGCCGCGACCGTGGGCCAGATCACCCCCGACACGCTCCTCGTTGGGACGGTCGTCACGATCACCGGCACGAACCTCCCGACCACCCCGTCGGCCATCCGCCTCTCCATCGCCGGCGTGGCCCTCGACGTCCGCGCCGCCTCGGCGACCCGCATCGAAGCGCTCGTGCCGGCCACCGGCTTTGCCTGCGCCGCGCCGGCCGCCCAGACGCTCCGCCTCGAACTCGGCGCCACCACGCTGCAGCAGACCGTCGTCCTCCGCACTGCCACCCCGCTCGCCCTCACGGCCGGCGACGCCGCGGTGACGCTGAACGCCGAGCAGGCCGCCTGTGTGGAGCTCGCCGGCGCCGCGACCGGGGCCGCCAAGTACGTCGTGGCCGTGGTGAACACCGCGACCCAGAGCACCGCAACCGCTCGCTTCGACCTCCGCGGCCTGGGGACGGGCGCGCTGGCGAATGTGGCGAGTGTGGTGCAGAGCGATGCGAACGTGATGGGGCTCCGCGCCGCCTCCGCGTTCTCCGCTCCCTCCGCGCTCTCGGCGTCGGAAGCCGTCCCGGCTGACGACGCCCGCCACGCTGCGCACCTGGCGGCGGATCGCGCGGTGTTCGCGCAGGCCGGTATCCCCGCCCGCACGCGCCTTTCGGCGGTGCGCGCCCCGGCGGCGCTTGGCGACACACTCCAGATCAACGCGCTGCTCAACTCGTGCACGACCGGCCGCGCGGTCCGCGCGCGGGTGGTGTACGCCGGTGCCAAGGCGGTCGTGCTCGAAGACATCGCGTCGCCGCGTGCCGGCCGCATGGACGACGCGCTCCGCGCGATCGGCAGCGAGTTCGACGCCACCGTCTATCCGCTGCTCACCAAGAACCTGGGCGACCCGCTCGCGCTGAACGGCCAGCTCAACGGCGACGGCCGCATCACGATGCTCTTCACGCGCTTCGTGAACGATTCGAGCCCGGGGACGTCGGGCTATGTGAGCGCGTGCAACTTCTACCCCAAGACCAAGTTCGCCGCGAGCAACGAAGACGAGGTCTTCTACGCCCGCGTGCCGAGCACGAACGAAACGGCCGACGACTGGCGCCGTGCGCTGCGCAGCACGGTGGTGCACGAGAGCAAGCACCTGGCGAGCTACGCCGAGCGCCTGTCGCGTGGCGCGAACAGCGAGGAGAGCTGGCTCGAGGAGGCGACGGCGCGGGTGGCCGAGGAGCTCTACGCGCGCACGTTCCCCGGCGGCGGCACGTGGAAGGGGAACACCGGCTTTGCGGCGAGCGTGGGCTGCGAGCTCACGCAGTGCGACGACCGCCCGCTCGTGATGTGGAAGCACTTCTCGCAGCTGCACGCGTACCTGCGCGGCGCCGATTCGCTCACGCCCTTTGGCCCCGCCAAGAGCGGCGACGTGACCTACTACGCCAGCGGTTGGAGCCTCGTGCGCTGGGCGGTGGACCAGTACGCGGCGAACGAGAGCGGCATGCTCAAGGCGCTGGTGGCGGGCACGGCGCCGGCCGGTGTGGCTGGCCTGGCGCAGATCGCCGGTGTGCCGGCGGATCAGCTGTTGGCGGGTTGGGCGATGTCGAACGCGGTGGGTCCGGCCAGTGCGACGTGGAACGCGGCGGACATGTGGAGCGGTCTGGCCGGCACGTTCCCCGGGATCTTCCAGAGCGCGCCGCTCCGCGGCCGCGCGGTGAGCGCCGGGTCGTTCGTGTTCAGCGGGCTGCAGCTGCCGGGCGCCGGTGCGACCTACCTCACGCTCAACGGCGTGCAGGGCGGCGGGCAGGTGGTGCAGCTGGCGGGGGTGAATGGTGGGGCGCTGCGGGTGAGTGTGCAGCGGGTGCAGTAAGCGACACGTACTCTAGGCGAACCGGAAGATGATCTTTGGCCGCATCAGCGGCTTTCGAACACTTTCTCTCGCAGTTGAAGCCAAGCGCGCCCACCAATTCGCTTCACCATGCGCTTTGCCCCCCAGAGAAGGCGCTGCCGGATCCACGGCCATTGATTTCCTGCGGCGACCGAGCGGAGTTCATCGAGACTACTCGCTCGGGTTACCGAGTAGCGACCGATGAGCGTTAACTCGCCGTATTTGGATTCTGATCTGAGGGGCTCAGATGTAAAGACGGTCGTGTAGTCTGCAGCCGAAAGCGCGTCTAACACGGAACTGGAAAGGAACCCCCCGGGGACTGAGGCGCACCGAACCTGTTCTCCGAGCCAATCCTCCAAGCAGAGTCGACTCTTCTGCCACTCGTCGAGGAGCGATTGGGGAGGGAGTGCCGAGATAGGGATGGGGTGAGTATGCGAATGACTCCCGATCAAATGGCCGCTCTTTCGAATTGCCCGAAGGTCGTCGACGCTACAGAACCCGCGTTTATCGATGAAGGCCGTAGGCGCAAAAAATAGCCCTCGCATTCCCCGAGCCTCGAGCTGATCTGCAATCCAACGGGCAGATGCTCCACAGTCGTCAAAGGTTAGCTCAATCGCAGGGTTGCTCGTGCTGAGAATGTCGAGATGCTGCTCGAAGACGCGCTGGTCCAACTTGTAGTGGGCCGCCGACGCACCCGGGAACCCGGTGTTCGAGCCGAGTTCGTCCACTACGTCATGATAGAGTAAACGCATCGCCTACGACCGAAAAAACCGCAACCAGGCGGAAAGCCACGGTTGCCCCCACGCTCGCGATTCCCGCCCGCTCGTATCCTGCGGACCAACCTTCCCATCGAGTACGTCGGACAAGACGCGGGCTACCTCGGGGAGGTTATCGAACAAAGTTCGCTCTTGAATCACCAGTGGTGACTCGCGCCTCATGTCGAACTGCGTGCGGAAGTAGGCGTAGACAGGCCCGGTGTCTACGCCGTCGTCGATGCGCAGTAGCGATGTGCCGACATTCGAGAAGTCCCCTTCGGCCATCGCCCAGAAGCAGCCGTGAGCATTCCTGTATTCGGGACAAATCCCGGGGTGGAGAACGTAGACTCCCTTGGGGGGCACATGGTAAACACGCTTGCTGATGATCTGTTTGCACCGAGCAAGTGCGAACTCCACGGCCTCGTCGCGAAGCGCTTCGGCAACGTGCGGCTCGTTGACGCTGGCGCATTCAACAACTCTATAGGCAGCGACCGGCGGATACTCGCGCGAAATCTGAGCCAAGGTCGCATCGGTCCATTCTTGGAAGGCTTTCTGAAAACGCAGCGTGTGCAGGATTCGAAAGGCGAGGATGTCAAATAGGCGAATCACGCCAGAACGCTGCACCTCCCGCCTCAGGCGGCGGAGAAGTCGGGAACGCGGTTCGGTGATTCGAACGACGACCCTGAGTTCGGAGAAGCCGCCGAGCCATCGGGCGACTCCTTCCTCGTTTAGGCGATCACCGGCGTGGCAGATCAGGGCGGAGCGCATGATAGAAAACTACCCTCGGTGGCGCCTCCACCAAAGCCAAAAGAGGCACGACGCAGTCCTCGCGTCGTGCCTCTTCGCCCCAGACGATCAATACTTACTTGGCCGGCGGCAGGATCACCGCGTCGATGACGTGGATGATACCGTTCTTGGCCATGATGTCCGTCTTGATTATATGGGCGTTGTTGATCATCGGCTTGCCATCCATCACCGAGATCTTGGCTTCCTGGCCTTCCACCGTCTTGGCGCCCTTGCCGGCGAGCTTGAGCGCTTCGGCGGCCGGGACCTTGCCGGCGACCACATGGTACAGCAGGACGTTCTTGAGCTTCGCCTTATCCTTGCCGAGCGCCTCGAGCGTGGCGGCCGGGACCTTGGCGAACGCCTCGTCGGTCGGGGCGAACACGGTGAACGGGCCGGGTCCCTTGAGGGTCTCGATGAGGCCGGCGTCGCCGAGCAGCTTGGCGAGCGTCTTGAACGAGCCCGCCGCGACGGCGGTCTCGACAATGTCCTTTTCCTGCGCCTGCGCGGCGGTCGGGGCGGCGAACGCAACGACGGCGGCAGCGGCGAGCAGGGCGAGCTTACGCATCCAGAATGCTCCAGAAAGTGAGTTCCAGTTCAGCGCCGGGCACTCGCCCGGCTGCGACTCGAACACGGGGAGTGGTACCCCCGTTCCGCCGATCTTGATCCTGTGACAGTCCAAGCGGATCAGTCCGAAAGGCTCCGGTGGACCGCCCCTCGCGCAAGTGCTGTGTCAACTGGCGTACATTGGTGGCATGGCTACGCTCGAATGCCCATGCGGAGAAGTCTTTCATATTGGCGCGGTCTCTCCCGAGAGCCGGATCCTCTGCCGCCGCTGTCGTCGTGTGCTTCGGGCCGCAGATGCAAAACCCGATGCGGACGTGCCTTTAGGTTCGGGGGAGAGCACCAAGCGCCGCAGCGGCAGTAGGACTTCTCGCCCAAAGGCCACTGCGCGGCGGATGCAGCTACCTCAGATCTCGCACCGACTACACAAGTTCGTCATCTTGAGCGTTGGCGGATACTCTGCCGCCATGGTTCTACTCGCGCTATACCTTCGTGCCGCGTCAGATGCCTCGCCGGCAGGGATGCTTCTCGCATTTGGTCCACGCTGGTGGCTGGTATTTCCTTGGTTGTTGCTGGCTCCGCTCGCAATGATCGGAGGGCTCTGGACTGCTCTTGCAGCCGTGTTCGGCACCGCAGTGACGCTTCTCGGAATTGCCGACTTCGAACTCCCCCCGTGGGGCGCGCCTCATACTGCACGTCCTGCGTTCCGATTGGTCACGTACAACACGGACCGATCAGCACTTCTCGCCGCTGAGCTTCGAGTCGATCTCACCGCGTGGGATGCAGACATCGTGCTGCTGCAGGACTGCAAGACGATCGTAGCCGATTCCCTCCGTGCAATCGCGCCGCGAGGCTTGAGCATTACGGCAGAGTTTTGCCTTGCCTCACGGTTTCCACTGGTCGGAGTAGACTCCATAGTCTCGCGGGTTCGCGCTGGCACCGCAGTTGTTGGGCGATTCGGCAACATCGTGAGATACCGCCTGCAAATTCCCGGCGGTGAGCTACCGGTTTACTCGGTACATCTGGAGAGTCCGCGGAGTGCACTCTGGGCCGCGAGGCAGCTTGACTTCGCGCGACTTCAGACATCCCTGATCGTGCGTGCGGCGGATTCCGAGCATGCGACCAAATTTGTTGCGCGAAACGATTCGGCCTATGTCGTCGCTGGCGACTTCAATCTGCCCTACGGGAGTGCGATTCTGCGGCGGGACTGGGGCGACCTCATCAATGCTTTCGCCGCGCGCGGTACCGGCTTCGGCCACACGATGTGGTCGGGTAGATACGCCGTTCGGATCGATCACGCTCTCACGCCCCCGACACTGGTACCTACGGCCGTACGAGTAGAACGCGGGCACCCATCGGAGCACCAGCCGTTGATCGTTGACTACGGGTGGAGGGATCGCGCGCGCTAACCCACCAGCGCGCGCATTACGATCGACTCAAGAATGTTGAGCCCGAAGTACGCCACGATCACCGAAATGTCGATCATCCCGATCGTCGGGATAACATTCCGCAGCGGTGCCAGGAACCACTCGGTGAGGACGAAGCTCCAGCGCCACCATTTGGAGTAGGGGCCACCGCCCACCCAGCTGGCAATCACGCGGGCGAAGAGGGCAATCCGCAGGATGCTGAACGTCCACTGCACGAGCACCGCCGCCAGCGACATCCCCGACTGCGAGGCGAGGAAGAGCAGGGCAAGCTGATCGCGCACAAACTGCAGCCCGGAGATCAGAAGCAGGCCGCCCAGAATGACCGCAGCGAGTGCCCACCACGGCGCCGCGTACGGGGTGCCACCGGCGCGCAGCAGACGCCGTTCCATGGGCGTGACTAGCCACGGGTCGATGCTGCCGCGGACGAACCGCGCCACACCGGAGAAGGGCGAAATCTTGCGGGTGCGCACGCCCCAGCTGACGATAGCCCCGATACCAGCCACGGCGCCGGCCGCGAAGATGACAGGGCGAATGAGGGCGAGGAGCGCATCGAGCGCGCCAATGAGCGAGTTCATGAAATCCGAGAAACAGCCGGGAGTTTAGGAGGCACTGGGGGCTGACGAACTCCTGCCTGGGATCTTCGACCAGAGTAGATACCGACGCCTCCTATTGCGCAGACAAATAGGATGTCCCTGGTGGAAAATGGTGCAACGCTAAAGAGAGCGCTAACACCGAGCGTGCTCACAGCGATCGCGGTACCCGACAAAATGATTGAGAATCGGTTGCCACTCCTCGTCAGCCACCATGACACAGGCAGGAATATCGCCGTGAGCCAAGCCAAAGCGACCAGAGAAGCGAGCGGATGCGCGATCCCAACGACCGACTGAAGCAATGTCCATCCAATCGCTGGCGATAGATCAAGAGCAGCCGTACGCGCACCTGCACCCGTGTTGCCCGTTAGTTCAACACGGGCAGGGTGAACTCCGATCTGCAGATCAATACGATCGTCTTCCTTTACCTGACCGAACACACGTGCCAGCGTAAGCGTTGGGAATACAAGTCCGAGTTCTTGGGCCCGCCGCCTAACGAGCAATTCCGCGGCACCGTCGTTCTGCGAAATGACAAGCTCGGGAGTGCTATCCCCCAAGAGGTGGAGGTAGAACAGGGCGCGTCGGTACCTGGCTGTATCCCGACCCGCCGTCCAGACGCGAACCAACCAAGTCTCGCTCGGTGAATCGGCAGCAGCGACGATCGGACCACTGCCTCGGTGCAAGATTGTCAACGGTTGTTCGTCGGCGGAGGCACCGATTGTAGCAAGTTGTGGATTGCCGCCATACCAGCCGTATATCGGCGAATGTTGGTAAGGGCTAGTGCTGATCAATCGTGGACTGGAGTCGGCTCCCCGCTGCACTGCAGCTGCCGTGCCAAATAGCACAAGCAAGCCGAGGAACCACCAACAGAGCCCTAACCCAAACGCTCTCCCGCCGCGGGCTTGCCAGAGTCGGGGACCAACTCGAAAAAGTCCCCACCCAATCTCGGAGCCCAAAGAGTTCGCTAGCACATCAACGAATGAGGAGCTTCTTCCTGGGGGCAAGTCTAGGGACTGTGCAAGCTCCAGCAAGAATGAAAGAAGTCCCCCAATTACCGCGGCTTGGGAAGCTCTCGACCGCAGCGAAGCTAGCGCAACTCCTAAAGGAACAAACAGCAAAATGTTGCACACCGCATCAGCGGCCCACGGACCACCGCAGTCAATACACCATCTCTGGGCCGCTAAGTCGATGGGAGCGGTACCGGTGGGGAGAAGTGTGGCCGCAAGGATGAGTAAAACGCTCACTGCGCATGCAATCCACCTCACGCGCGGCGTCGAAGCGATCGCAAGAGCCCATGCGATCTTGCGAACATCGATACGGTCATGAGCGCGATGCTATTCGCTATAGGAATCGGTCGTCGCAGTTGAGCAGCGCGAGCCGCCACGAAAAGTGTCGGTACCGCAAGAAACGATGCGATTAGTAAGAGGCCTGCCCGGTACAGGTTTCGGTCTTGGAGGGTCCAGGTAACCGCGACCGCGAGTCCTACTGACGATACGAGCAGATGGGTTATTGCTGCCGCAATAGTCCGCGAAAGTTGAAACGGGCGGGCTTGTGCAGCTCCCTCTCCGTGCCAACGGAGTCGCTTGTAAAATCCACTGGTTGATTTCGGATTTCCAAGATGAACAACCCTGAGGCTTTCGCTGTGGAAGATGCGAAATCCCTTCTTCAGCAGGCGGCGACAAATATCTACGTCTTCGCTACTCGTCATTTGTTCGTCAAAGCCGCCGATAGACTTGAAAGCTTCCGCTTTCACCGCGAAACAGGCGGAATTTATGTACTCTCGAAACGAGTCGCCGCCAACTCGATGCAGTGCGTCACTCGTTACCTCCGTCCAGTGACCGTCCGCAGGCGAAATCACCTCACAGCCTACAGCGTCTGCTCCAGAAGCATGAAATACCGATGCCACAGCTGGTAGAAAATCCGGTCGAACAATGCAATCGCAGTCTACAAAAACGAATGCGTCAGCCGCGATACCGTGTTGCTGAGCACCCGCATTTCGAACTCCTCCAATGCTGCGAGCAAGGGACTGGATCGAAGACACGCGAGGACCGAAGGCTTGACCGACGACAAAAGACCCATCCGTTGAGCCATTGTCGACGACGACGATATAGGCGTTCGGGTACTGGAGCAGTGAGGCCTGCAGGGACGTCAAACATGCGCGAAGCAATGCTTCGCGGTCGCGCACGGGAATGACTACGCCTAGGCGCATGAGCCTCACCTCAGCACAGCTTTGGCGATCGTCTGTAGCTGCATGTTGCTGGTGCCCTCATAGATAGTGCCGATCTTCGCGTCCCGATAGAACTTCTCGACCGGATACTCACGGGTGTAGCCGTAGCCGCCAAAAAGCTCCACACAGAGCGAAGTGACTCGCTCGCACATCTGCGAGGAATAGAGCTTGGCCATGGCCCCCTCCTTGGCGATATCCTCTCCGGCATCCCGCAGGCGTGCCGCGTTGTACACCAGCAGGCGGGCCGCCTCGAGTTCGGTGGCGGCCTGCGCCACCTGGAACTGAATCCCCTGGAAATCGGCGAGGGGGCGGCCGAACTGGCGGCGTTCCTTGAGGTAGGCCGTGGTCGCATTGAGCGCCCCCTGGGCCACGCCGATCATCTGGGCGCCGATTCCCACCCGGCCGCCGTTCAGGGTGTCGATGGCAATCTTGTACCCCTGACCCACCGCCCCGAGCACGTTGGCGTCGGACACGAACACATTCTCGAAATGCAGCGCCGTGGTGCTGGACGCCCGGATCCCGAGCTTGTCCTCCTTTCGGCCTACCGTGAAGCCGGTAGCGCCCCGCTCCACGATGAAGGCCGTGATGCCCTTGTAGCCGGCGTCGGGGTTTGTGTTGGCGAACACCACGAAGACGTTCGCCTCGCCCCCATTCGTAATCCACGCCTTGGACCCGTTCAGAGTCCACCCGCCCTCCGCCCGATCCGCTCGGCAGGCGAGCCCGAAGGCATCGGAACCCGATCCCGGCTCAGACAGGGCATAGGCGCCGATCGTATCCGAGGTCATCCGGGGCAAGATCCGGGCGTGCTGCTCCGGATTCCCGTAGCGGTGCAGGGGGTAGTTCACGAGGGTGTTTTGCACGTCCACCTGAATGGCGGCCGAGGCATCCACCTTGCTCAGCTCTTCGACAGCGAGGGTCACCATCATGAGGGAGCCTCCGGCTCCGCCGACACTTTCCGGAAGCTCAATGCCCATGAGGCCAAGCTCGAAGAACTTGGCGGTCAGCGCTGGGTCGACCTTCCCAGCCTCCTCCATGGCTCGCACTTGAGGGAGCACTTCGGAGAGGGCGAGTTCTGCGACGGCGGTGCGGAAGAGGGATTCCTCCTCCGACAGGACGGTGAGGGGATTGGCGGTGAGCACGGCCTGGGGAGCAGAGGGCGAGAGGTGCACTGTCACTGGATTTTAGTCGGTGTTTCGCCTGTCGGAAGCGTACAAGAGGACGCGCAACCGCCGGACTGCTAGAATACAGGTGTGATATGGGTCTACCTCGCCAGCGCCACCCTAGTCGCGCTCCTGCTCCTGATCTGGATCGGATACCCCCTCATCATGGGGGGGCTTTCCCGTTTTCTCGGGCGTCCGTGCCAACCCGACCGAGGCGCTGCGGTGGGGCGATCAGTTAGCGTCGTTCTCGCAACCCGGGAGGCTTCTGAGCTGGTCCTGGCGCGTGTTCAGAACTTGCTCGACACGGACCATCCACTTGAACGACTAGAAATCATTGTTGTGCGTGACGTCCTGAGTCGCGAGATCTGGCCCGTCACGGCGTTCGAAGGGTTCCCGGTACGTGTTGTTGACGGTGATCAGCCGGGAGGGAAAGCCGCGGCGCTGAATGCAGGAGTCCGCGCGTCGCAGGGAGAAGTGCTTGTGATGGCCGATACCGCACAGCGGTTCACTCGCGACACAATTCCCGAACTGGTCGCGGCGTTGGAAGATGCCCGCTTCGGTGCAATCTCGGGCGCACTCGAGCTGGGCAGGGCCGGTGGTGCCTCGCCCGTACACTGGTACTGGAGCCTCGAGAAGTGGCTGCGGCACAGCGAGGCGCGTATTCACTCAAGTATCGGCGTTACCGGGGCCGTGTACGCGATGCGCCGTCAACTGTGGGTGCCAATCCCGGACGGCACTTTGCTCGACGATGTGTTCGTCCCGATGTCGCTTGTCCTACGCGGATATCGAGTTGGATTTTCGTATGCCGCGCAAGCGTATGATGTGCGGTCTTTTTCGTCAAAAGCCGAGGAAACTCGGAAAACACGAACGCTGACCGGCGTACTACAGCTGATCGCGTTGCTCCCTGAAACGCTCTCAAGGCGAAACCCGGTGGTGCTGCAGTTTGTAATGCACAAGCTTGCCCGGCTCGCCACACCTTTGCTGATCGCATTGTTCCTGCCGGTCGCCCTCTGGGTTTTCACTGATCTTGCGCGAGCGTATCCTGCGTCTTTCGGTGGAGGCACAGCAGCGACGATCGCTGTCGTGCTAACTGTGCCGCGCCTGCGCCAAAAAACCGCCTCTGCCTTCGGCTGGTTCTACTCGATGCAGCGGGCCACGATCATCGCACTCTTCAATGGATTGCGCGGCAACTGGAGTGTGTGGGGTTCGCCGAAGTGACTAGGCCAAGACTACGTCGGTAGGGTGATAGGTCCGCTCCCACATGAGCAAGAAGGCCAGCGCGAAGAGCCGGTCACCAACGGGCTTCCCCTGCTGAAGCAATCTGCGGTACCGCCGCACCGATTCTGGCTTAACGAGCATCGGTTTCGGGCCGCTCATCGCGTCATCGACGACCGATGCCCACTCATTCTGTAGCCACGAATTCATCGGAATCGAGAAGCCCTGCTTACGCGTCAAGTCGAGCGACGAAGGAAGCAGACGTGATCCGATCTTACGAAGAATGAGCTTCCGACCCGTCTCCGTCGCCTTGAAAACGTCAGGCACTTTAGAGAATGCAAACTCAATGACGGAGCGGTCGAGGAAAGGCGCTCGGACTTCTAACGATGTGAGCATACTGGCCCGATCGACCTTGACCAACACATCATCGACCATGTAGCTCGAAAAATCTACGGCTGTAGCGCGCTGCAATAGCGACCCGCGACTCCGCATTGCACTTCGTCGAAGAGCTTCCGCAGTTGCGCCGTCCGACAGAGGTTGAGTCTCGAGTGCATCGCTAAGCGAGGGACGCTCATCGGCCCGAAAGATACGACCGGGGTTCGCAATGCTATCGTCCGCCGAACCGCCAAGCGCCGTAAGAAAGCCTCGTCCCGGTGCGGCAACGGGCAGGAACGTGGACGCCCTTGCCATGAGCGCTCGAAGCGGCCTGGGCAGCTGGCGTCGTAGGCGCTCCTGTCTGAGCTGGGCAGAATACCGATGATACCCGCCGAATAGCTCATCGCCGCCGTCTCCTCCAATGGCAACGGTAGCGTAATCGCGAATCGCCTTCGAGACCAGATACGTCGGGATCATCGACGAATCGGAGATGGGCTCATCAAACTGCGCAACAAGCTGGCCCATCAACTCTGGGCTTGGCGGTGTCGCCTCGATCTCGGTGTGCTTAGTCCCGAGGTGATCCGCCACCATCCGTGCGAACGGACCTTCGTCGAACTCCCCGTGTCCCGGAAATCTCACGGTAAACGTCCGTACCGGCGAACGGCTTACCTTGGCCGCAAGCGCACCTACAATGCTCGAATCCACTCCGCCGCTTAGTAGAATGCCTACCGGGACGTCGGCTACGAGTTGGCGCTTTACTGCACCCTGCAGCACCTCGAGCAGCTGATCCTCAATGGCGCTCGTGTCTGCCACATCTTGGGACCGTTCAAGTGATGGCAGTGTCCAGTATTGACGAGAGTCGATACGGCCTGAGCGCAGGTCGACGGTCATTAGTCCAGCCGGCGCGACGCGAAGGATATCGGCAAAAAGTGTATGCTCACCCGTAACGTATCCGTACGCGAAGTACTCATCGAGCGACTGCAGGCGAATGCGGCGAGGACAGGACGGATCGGCAAGTAGAGCTTTCGCCTCACTCGCGAAGCCAAGGCCGTCAGCAGTTCGACGATAAAAAAGAGGCTTCTCGCCAGCGCGATCGCGCGCCAAGTGCACGAGATCAACGCGCGGGTCAAAGATCGCGAACGCGAACATGCCATCCAGCCTCGACACGCACTCCACGCCCCACTCAACGAAGGCGCTGAGGATTACCTCAGTATCGGAATGCGTGCGAAAAGTGTGGCCGCGGCCGCGCAACTCGTCGCGAAGGGCGACGTAGTTGTAGATCTCACCATTGAATGTGATCGTCACGCCCGTCTCAGCGTGCGTCATCGGCTGGTGACCGCCTGGAGAGAGGTCGATGATCGCCAAGCGCCGATGGGCGAAGCCGACCTTGCCATGATCAGACTGCCAAAGCCCGGCCGAGTCCGGGCCGCGATGACGCATGCTGTCACGCTGCTGCTCAAGGAGCGCCATATCGACAGGGGCGTCAAAGCTTAATGCGCCGGCAATTCCGCACATTCTCTTAAGCTCCAGCGGCGATCATGAAAGCGCCCCGAAGACTTCAAGCGCATACTCGATCTTGCCAAAAGGGGCACTCACCTGTACGCCCTGAACAGCGCCCTTCACTCGAGCGAGCATCTCTCGAGCAATGGAGATACCCTCCGCAAGGGCGTGTTCCTTGCTCTTGTCGTTCGCTGATCGCATTCGATCCAAGATCTCAGCCGGCATGGTCACGCCAGGGACTTCGTTCGCCAAGAACTCAGCGTTGCGAGCAGATACCAGAGGCCAAATGCCAGCGACGACCGGAATTCGGGTATCTTCACAGCGCACAAGAAAACTTTCAAGCTGCGAAGGATCGAATACCGGTTGGGTAATGGCGTACTCAGCGCCAGCCTCCACCTTCCAGCGAAATCGCCTCAACTCGTGACTGGGGTCAATCGCCGCCGGATTCACGCCGACGCCAATGACGAACTTGGTTGGCTCGCCTATTGGGTTGTTTCCCGGATCTAGTCCACGATTCAACTTCCGAACGAGATTGGTGAGTCCGATCGCATCAATATCGAACACGGCGGTCGCATCCGGATACGGACCCATTTTCGGTGGATCACCAGTGATAAGCAGCATATTCCGCAGCCCAAGCGCGGATGCGCCGAGCAGGTCGCTCAGCATACCGAGCAGGTTGCGATCGCGACACGCGTAATGGGTGACGGCCTCGATGCCATGCCGTTCAATGATCAGGCTCGTCGCAATAGCGCCCATTCGGCTCTGCGCACGAGGCCCGTCAGGCACGTTGATGGCGTCAACACCAGCCTTGGCGAGTGCGGCCGCGTCTTGCTCGAGTTTGGCAGTATCCACGCCGCGCGGTGGAACGATCTCTACGCTGGTCACAAACCTCCCGGCCGCGAGCTTTGCCCCAAGGCGCGAACGCTCCGCGAGCGGCACAGGCTCTTTGCCAGGGGCCGGCGCGCCAGTCACCGCTGCGAACTCCCGCGTGGCGCCTGGAATGACTCGCGTGCGCGGGGCGAGCGGACGTACGCCCTCCACCATCGCCTTGATGTGATCAGGTGTCGTTCCGCAGCACCCGCCAACGATCTTGGCACCGGCCTGAATGAGGTGGCGCGCGTACGTGGCCATGTACTCCGGGCTGGCCATGTACATGCTTCGCCCGCCCACGTCTCTCGGCATACCGGCGTTGGGCTGCGCGGACAGCTTGCGATCGGTAACCGCGGCCATGCGTTCGATGGCCTCGAGAATCGTCTGCGGGCCCACTGAGCAGTTCAGCCCGATGACGTCCACTCCCCACTTGTCGAGAACGCGGGCCACATCCTCGGGAGTGGCGCCGAACGCCGTGCGCTGCTCAGGGCCAACCGTCGCCTGAGCGATGACGGGCATGGTGGGGTCTACCGCGCGCGCCGCAAGAATCGCCTGCTCCAACTCCTCCAGATCCGCGAAGGTCTCGAGGATGAAGCAGTCGGCCCCACCGGCTTTGAGTGCCGCCGTCTGTTCCTGGAAAATCTCGCGCGCCTCTGCACGGCTTGTTGGCCCGTAGGGCTCCAGCCGTACGCCGAGTGGGCCGACTGCACCAGCGACAAGTCGCTGCTCGCCCGCCGCCTCACGCGCCACCTCGGCCGCGCGTCGATTGATCTGCGTGACCTGCCCCTCGAGGCCATACTGCGTGAGTTTGGTGCGGTTCGCCCCGAATGTGTTTGTCTCGATCACGTCTGCGCCGGCCTTCACATAGGCCGCGTGGACTTCGCGTACGAGATCGGGGCTACGAAGCACGAGTTCGTCGTAGCACTGATTGATAAACACGCCCTTGGCATAGAGCATTGTGCCCATCGCGCCGTCGAACATGACCACTTCGTCGGGGGCCAGCAGGCGCTCAAGAAGGGCGGCGCGCGGCGATGCAGCCGGCGCGTTGTGGCCCGCGGAATTCGCGGGCGTCGGGTGCTCAGCAACAGTGGTCATATATAGCTTTCAAGATATGTCGACTCAGGCCTTGCCCGTATCAGTGCCCGACGCGCCGCGTGCGGCGCGTCTCGCTCGTCTCGAACAGCTCCTCGCTGCCCGCATCCTCCTCCTCGACGGCGCCATGGGCACCATGCTCCAGCGCCATCGCCTGCAGGAGGCCGACTACCGGGGCACCGGGCGGTTTGCCGACTGGCCGACCGACCTCAAGGGCAACAACGATCTACTGGTCCTCACGCAACCCGAGATCGTCGCCGAGGTCCACCGCCAGTACCTGGCGGCCGGGGCCGATATCCTCGAGACCAACACTTTCAATGCCAACGCCATTTCCATGGCCGACTATGGCATGGAGGCGCTTTCCTACGAGCTGAACGTGGCCGGCGCCGCCCTGGCGCGCCGCGTGGCCGATGAGTTCGAAGCGCAGGATCCGAGCCGCCCCCGCTTCGTAGCCGGCGTGCTGGGCCCGACCAACCGCACGGCGTCGATTTCCCCTGAAGTGGAAAATCCGGGCGCCCGCAATGTCACCTTCGATCAGTTGGTCGACGCCTACATGGAGGCGACCCGCGGCCTGGTGGACGGCGGCGCTGACCTGCTGCTCGTCGAAACGATCTTCGACACCCTGAACGTCAAGGCCGCCCTTTTCGCCTTGGAGCAGTACTTCGAGGAATCCGGAAATCGGCTGCCTGTGATGATTTCGGGCACAATTACCGATGCGTCTGGCCGGACGCTCTCCGGTCAGACCGCCGAGGCTTTCTGGACCTCCCTCGCCCACATCAAGCCCATCTCCTTCGGCTTCAACTGTGCCCTCGGCGCCGATCAGCTCCGGCAGTATGTCCAGGAGCTCTCGCGCATCGCCGATTGCTACGTGTCCGCGCACCCCAATGCCGGCCTCCCGAACGCCTTTGGCGGCTACGACGAAACGCCGGAGATGATGGCCGAGCAGATCGGCGAGTGGGCGCGGAGTGGGATCGTGAACATCGTGGGTGGCTGCTGCGGTACCACCCCTGATCACATCGCCGCCATCGCCAGGGCGGTCGAAGGGGTCAAGCCGCGCGCCGTACCCAGCGTGGAGCCACTGCTCCGCCTGTCCGGCCTCGAGCCGTTCAACATCAGCGCCACCACGAACTTTGTGAACGTGGGTGAGCGGACCAACGTGACCGGCTCGGCGCGCTTCGCCAAGCTGATTCTCGAAGGTCAGTACAGCGAAGCGCTCACGGTCGCGCGCCAGCAGGTCGAGAGTGGCGCCCAGGTCATCGACGTGAACATGGATGAAGGGCTGCTCGACGCGGTGCACGCGATGAGCACGTTCCTGAATCTCATGGCCAGCGAGCCGGATATTTCGCGTGTGCCGGTGATGATCGACTCGAGCAAGTGGAGCGTGATCGAAGCTGGTCTCAAGTGCCTGCAGGGGAAGGGCATTGTGAACTCCATCTCGCTCAAGGAAGGCGAGGCAGAGTTTCTGCGGCAGGCGCGGCTCGTGCGCCGCTACGGCGCGGCCGTGATCGTGATGGCGTTCGACGAACAGGGCCAGGCCGATACGGTGGAGCGCAAGGTCGAGATCTGCACCCGTGCCTACAAGCTGCTCACGGAGCAGGTTGGCTTTCCGCCGCAGGACATCATCTTTGATCCGAATATCTTCGCTATCGGTACCGGTATCGAAGAACATGCCGGCTATGCGGTGGCGTACTTCGAGGCCACCAGGCAGATCAAGGCCACCCTGCCGCACGCCAAGATCAGCGGTGGTGTGAGCAACGTGAGCTTCTCGTTCCGCGGCAACAATCCGCTGCGCGAAGCGATCCACGCCGTGTTCCTGTACCATGGCGTGAAGGCCGGCATGGACATGGGCATCGTGAACGCGGGGCAGCTGATCCCGTACGACGAGATTCCGGCCGATCTGCGCGGGCGCGTTGAAGACCTCGTACTCAATCGCCGCGCCGATGCCACCGAACGGCTGATGGACGTCGCCGATCAGGTGAAGGGGCGGGTGAAGGCCGAGGAAGATGTGGCGTGGCGCAAGCTGCCGGTGCAGGAGCGCCTGTCACACGCGCTGGTGCACGGCATCGATGCCTTCGTGGTGGACGACACCGAGGAAGCGCGTCAGGAAGCGTCGCATCCGCTTGATGTGATTGAAGGGCCGCTCATGCGCGGCATGAACGTGGTGGGCGACTTGTTCGGAGCCGGCAAGATGTTCCTGCCGCAGGTCGTGAAGAGTGCCCGTGTCATGAAGAAGGCGGTGGCGCACCTCATTCCGTTCATCGAGGCGCAGAAGCGTGCCGACAGCAAGCCGGCCGGCCGCGTGCTTATGGCCACGGTCAAGGGCGACGTGCATGACATCGGCAAGAACATCGTGGGCGTGGTGCTGCAGTGTAACGGCTACGAAGTCGTGGACATGGGGGTGATGCAGAGCTGCGCGGCCATTCTCGACAAGGCGCGCGAGGTGAACGCCGATGTCATCGGCCTCTCGGGGCTCATCACGCCCAGCCTCGAAGAGATGAGCTTTGTGGCGAGCGAGATGGAGCGGCAGGGCTTCACCATTCCGCTGCTCATCGGTGGCGCCACCACCAGCAAGGCACACACCTCGCTCAAGATCGAGCCCGTGTACAGCGGCCCCGTCGTGCATGTGCTCGATGCGTCGCGTGCCGTGGGTGTGACGAGCAACCTGCTGAGCGACGAGCGCCGTGATGCGTTCGTGGCGGAGATCCGCCGCGAGTATGCGGGCATTCGCGAGGCGCGTGAGGCGCGCGGTGGGGCGGAGCGGCTGGTGCCGATCGAGGCGGCCCGCGCCAACCGGGCCAAGATCGACCTTTCTGTCCCGGTACCGGTGCCGACCTTCACAGGCCCGCGCACGCTGGCCCCGTACCCGCTGGAGGATCTGGTTCCGTACATCGACTGGACCCCGTTCTTCCAAACCTGGGAACTGGCCGGCCACTACCCAGCCATCCTGGATGACCCCGTCGTGGGCCCCTCGGCGCGGACCCTCTTTGCCGATGCCCAGGAGCTGCTCCAGCGGATCGTGCGGGAGAACCGGCTCGAAGCCCGGGCTGCCTTTGGCTTTTGGCCGGCGAACGCGGAGGGAGACGACATCGTCGTGTACACCGACGAGACCCGCGAGACTGTTGCGGCGCGGCTACACATGCTGCGGCAGCAGATCGACAAAAAGGGTGACGGTCGCCCGAATTACAGCCTCTCCGATTTCGTCGCGCCGCGTGACAGTGGCGTACTCGACTATATCGGCGCCTTTGCCGTGACCACCGGTCATGGGATGGAGGCGCTGGTCGCCGAGTTCGACGCCCAGCACGACGATTACGGGTCGATCATGGCCAAGGCCCTGGCCGACCGCCTCGCCGAGGCCTTCGCCGAGCGGCTGCACGAGCGCGTGCGCACCGAATTCTGGGGGTATGCGGCCGGCGAGTCGCTGGACAGCGAGGGGCTCATCAAGGAGCGCTATCAGGGGATTCGGCCGGCGCCCGGGTACCCGGCGTGTCCCGACCACCGGGAGAAGGGCACTCTCTTTGCTCTGGCTGAGGTGGCCGACCGGGCCGGCATGGCGCTCACCGAGAGCTTTGCCATGACGCCGGGCGCCAGTGTCAGCGGCTGGTACTTCTGGCGCCCCGAGTCGACGTATTTCGGGGTCGGGAAGCTCCTGCCGGACCAGCTGGCGGACTACGCGGCCCGCCGGGGGGATACCGAGCAGGACCCCCGGTTTACCGCGGTGCTGGCTGCGGGGTAGTAGCCGGACAATCCGGCACGCCCCGGCCGATGTCGGGTTTTGGCAGATTTATCTGGACGTCCGAGACGGTGCCCGTTCTGTGACAGCGGGTACATCTCGGGCGTCTCCGTAATGTCCCCTACGCCCTGAATTCTGGTGACCATTCCCGCATCGTCCACTGCACCCTCGGGTGCCTCCAGCAGTACGGCCACGGCCGCCAATCGGCCCGCGGAGCACGATCCGCGGGAGCTGATTGCGAAGGCCGTCGCCGGTCTGCGCGCGCAGGCGCCGGTTGATCTCGCCGCACACGGGCTCACTGCCCTGATGTTCGTGCTGCTCTTCGCCAAGCCGGCCAAGCTGTTGGCTGATGCCTGGTGGAACGACCCCAACTCCGGCCATGGGCTTCTGCTCGCGCCGTTGTCGCTGTGGTTCGCGCTCAAGAGTGGCGTGCGCGACGACGCCAAGCCGCAGCGCGGGCTGGGCATCGCGATTCTGATTGCTGCGGTGCTGTTCCGTTACGCTGCCGATCTCGCCGCTGAGCTGTTCGTGATGCGCGGCTCGATGATCATGGCGCTGGCGGGGCTCGTGGTGTGGTACGCGGGCTTCCGGCAGTTGCTGCATTGGTGGCTGCCGTTCACGCTGGTGTCTCTCTCCGTTCCGATTCCGGAAGTGATTCTGAACACGGTCGCGTTGCCGTTGCAGTTCACAGCGTCCAAGCTAGGTGCTGCGCTACTCAAGTGGCGTCAGATTCCGGTGCTGATGAACGGGAATGTGATTCGGATTCCGGGGCAAGAGTTGTTTGTGGCGGAAGCTTGCAGTGGGCTGCGATCTTTGACTGCGCTAATCAGTCTGAGCGTCCTGCTCGGAGCGATGTTCCTTGATAGGTGGCCGACAAGGCTACTGTTGGTGTGCGTCGCCATACCCGTTGCTATTCTGGTGAACGGGGTACGCGTTTTTCTTACAGGATTCCTCGTGCTCTTTGTAAGCCCTGAAGCCGGGAAAGGCTTCATGCACACTAGCGAGGGTATGGTCATGTTTGGCGCCGCGTTCCTGATCACATCAATGATCGCATGGGCGTTGGGTGGCGCAGAAAGGCTACTGCCGACCCGGAGGACGGCGTGAAACTCCTAGGTATGATCCCTGCGGTCGTGCTCGGCTCCGGTGCTCTGCTCATTAGCGGAATGCGTCCGCAGAAGAGCATGCAGCCACAGCGAACATTGGGCTCAGTTGCTCGGGTCCTCGACCGAGTAGAGGGTAAGGACATACCGATCGCTGCCGAAGAGCGCAAAGTAGCCGGCATGTCACACTACCTCCTTCGAGAGTACTCCGTGCCGCAGCTCGGGGCGGTTACGCTTTACATCGGCTATTACGACCGCCAAGTGCAAGGGAAAGCGATTCACTCACCCAAGAATTGCCTCCCAGGGGCTGGCTGGGAAATCATCAGTAGTGAGCGCGTACCCTTGAAGTCGGTTACTCCGGCGATCGTCAACGAGGTGCTCTTGGCCAACAAGGGTACACGAGCTCTGGTATTGTACTGGTACCAAGGCCGCGGAAGGGTGGAGAGCAGTGAGTACCGCGTAAAGTGGGATCTGTTGAGGGATGCGGCACTGTTCGGAAGAACGGAGGAGGCGCTCGTCCGACTTGTAATCCCGCTTAATGCGGAGTCTCGGACAGACGACGAAAAAGCGATGGGGTTTGCAAAGCAGCGGGGCCGCCAACTTGCCGCTGTTGCGGTAGCCGTCGCCGATAGTGTCATGCCTCGAGGTCCAAGGGACGAGGCGAATCAGTGACAGTCGCCTCGGTCCATAGGGAAGTCATAGCTCCCAATCACCCCAATGGACGATCGCGGCGATTAGGCTATCGGCGGGCCCGTGCCGCGCAGGGGCAGAAGCTGAATGCAGGTCTTCTCTGGATTCTGTATCCGCTCGTCTACGTCGTTGTGCACAAGCTTCACTTTCTGATCCCTTCGATACCGAGCTTCTTCCGTCCCGCGCTACTGCTCGCGCCAATCGCCATCTTCAAGGTATTTCGACTTCCAGCTGAGGCTCGTGCGCCACGCGTGAGCAATGCGCAGCTGCTAATGGTGTTAGCATATACCGGTTGGGCGATAACGACGATACCGCTGTCGATGTATCAAAGTTTGTCGTTTCAGACCGCGACAGGTCTCCTGCCCCTCGCGCTGATGACATTGACACTCGGGGGCCTTCCTCCAAGAACCGCTGTAGTAGATCAGTTGCTGTTACTGTTCATGTCTGGCGGTGCTGGCCTTGCTGTTGCTGCGCTCGGATTTGGCCAGGTAACATACGGCAGGCTAGAAATTCCCAATTCAATGGATCCCAACGATCTCGGAGCAGTCATGGCGATGACAGCTCCATTGGCGCTTGGGTATATGCTTCGCGCGCGGGCACTCGGACGAGTATCGGGCGCTTTGGTGCTGGCGTTGACTGCTTGGGTCCTAATCAAGACGGACTCACGCGGGGGCTCGATCGGTATCGCAAGTGCCTGTGCGATAGTAGTGCTCTTTTCTATCGGGAAAAAGCGCCTTCTTGGTATGGCATTCCTCGCGGCCGCAGCGGTACTTCTAGTTTCCACAGCACCAGCTAGTTACTTCGAAAGGCTCGCGACACTCAAATCCGTCTCTGAGGACTACAACCAGACGTCCTATTACGGACGTGTAGAGGTGTGGCGCCGGGGACTCGGTTACGTTAGAGCGCATCCTATAGTAGGAGTCGGCGCAGGAGCCTTCGAAGTCGCCGAAGGTGTGACACTTGAACAGGCTGGCAAGAAAGGAAAGTGGTCGAATGCACACAATGCGTATCTTCAGGCTTTCGCCGAGCTTGGGTTGCCAGGTGGTCTACTCTTCCTCTCTCTCGTAGTAGCATCAATAGCAAGTTCGTTCAGGCTCGTAAACCTGAGTATTCCGACAGAGCGCAAGCCATTTCAGAGGCCAGAGCTACTTGGCGCGGTGGTGGGGCTCGCCGTCAGCTCGTTTTTCCTCAGCTTCGCCTATTTTGCAGCATGGTTCGGGCTGTGGGGATTATGCGTCCTAGGATATCGTACGATGCAGAGCTCAAGCGCTCCCGCGTTAACGCAACCGTTGCGTAACTAGTTGTCATTAACGTGCCCGGTATCAACGGATGAAAGTCCTTGCACTGATTGACACTGAGATCGTATCAGGTCCGGGAAGGCAGCTGGCAAGCGTCGTTCACCCGCTTCGACAACTCGCGGTAGATCTGGAGCTAGTCTGCTTCTTGCCTCACGGTAAGGAGACCAGCCCTTATATAGAATTCCTCAAGACAGAGGGAGTTGCCTATCGGATCATCCGCACCGAGGGGCGCATTGGGCCTAGGCTAATCGTGAGAGTCGTCCGAGAGTTTCAGCGGGACTCCAGATCGATCGTGCAGTCTCACGGCACGAGACCAGCGCTACTTGCCTTAGCATTGCGATTAAGCGGACGATGCTCCCGGTGGATAGCATTCTTTCACGGTTACACGTGGGAGAACACGCGGATGAGGCTCTATAACGCAATCGATAGAGTTTTGCTCCATCTGGCTGATGAGATTGTGGTTGTCGCCGGCGCCCACCGCAGGCTATTCAAGAAACGGAACGTCCGCCACATCCCGAACGCCGTCATCCAGCAGAAGACGGCGGTGGCTCCGCGCCCACGACAGAGAAGAGATCATCATCCCGTGGTGGCTTTCTTCGGGCGTCTAAGCGCTGAGAAGGGAGTTTCCGATTTCGCCAAAGCGCTATCGATCCTCTCGTCGCGGGGGGAGAGTTTCTCCGTGCTGGTGGCAGGTGACGGTCCAGAGCGATCCGATCTGGAGCATGCGACACGTCAACTCGGTATCGATGCGAACTTTGTCGGACACTTGCCATCGGTGACTGAACTATATCATCAGGTTGATGTTGTGGTTCTTCCTTCCCTGTCCGAGGGAATGCCGAACGTGCTGCTGGAAGCATTGGCGTCCGATACGCCGGTGGTGGCGACCGCTGTTGGAGATGTCGCGGCGATTCTGACAGATCCGGAAGCAGGATTTCTGATTGAGCCAGGGAAGCCCGAGGAAATCGCAACAGCCATACAGTCCGCGCTAAGAACCGGACGAACCCCCACGGGAAGCGACGCGAGGCGCTGCATCGCCATGCGATTCTCTGTGGCAGCGCGGGTTAAATCGCTTTTAGACCTCTACGGCCGGCGAGAAGCCTAAGGAAGGCTGTGACTGCTGTCACGGATTTGGCGCTTTTCGTCGCACAATGAGTAGCCAAACGATTGCGCATCGAAAGTCGAGACGGCGAAGTTGTCGGGCTGGATGCCGGACGCGAAACGGGGCATCCGCGCGCAGTGACACTTCAGTGACGCGTCCGAAAGTCGGGAGTCACGTGCTTAGGAGTGTCCTGCACATACACTCCTGCACCGCGACGATGCGCTTCGTATTTGGATCTTGTCTCGCCGGCAGAGGCCTTGAGCTAGCATGTCACTCCACAAAACGCTGGTCTTTGCAATCGCCTCTCGTAGGGGTCCGAGAATGCTAGTGCTCAGTGTCTGTGGGATTCTGGCCGGAGGATGCGATTCGGTCGATCTGCTAGTGCCTCCGAAGCAGACAGCAGCCTATATCCCAGCAAGTCAGGCCGCTTCCAGCCTTCCAAAGTGCAACGCTCTGTCGATAAGCAGTGATTCGGTAATCGTGGGACAATCGATCACTCTGCAGTTCGCGAGCCGGCTCAATTCAAGACAGCGGATATCGATGCCAACGATTTCGTCTTCGAATCCGAGCGTCCTGCAGGCCGTGGGCAGCGCTTCGGCCGTGGGAGTTTCCACTGGTGAGGCGACATTGACGGCTGCCACTACCACTTGCGCAGATACGCGCACCGTCCGGGTCGTGACCGCCACTCCGAACTCTCCGGTCCCGGTGACATCCATTGAGGTGCAGCTCGTCAGGAACTCGGGTTCGCCAAGAACCGCAATCGTGTCGAACGGTATTCCGTTTCCCAAAGGCTCGATAACGCTAGGCCAGCTAAAGAACATAAAGCTCGTCTTGGGGGGGAAAGACGTGCCCGTGGCAACGCGGGCGCTGAGTGGACAATACGACGACAACAGCTTGCGAGCGATTGCCATACAGGCCACCGTTGATGCCGGTACCGCGCCCGTCTTGGGACAACTGCAGATTCTACCGAGTACGGTTCCGCAACCATCATGGTCAAATGTGACTGCGGACTCCGCGCTGGCGTTGATTCCAACTGATCCGAAATACCTGATTAGTACTGGCCTTTTTGGACCTGCTGTGCCGGTAGCTGAGACGCTCGACCCAAAGTACGAATCGAACTTCGTATCGTATGCCGATGGGTTTTGGTTACAGATGGGCCCTGCTTGGGAAACGGCCAACTACTATGATCGCGCGCTAAATCACTACGTATACTGGGCAAGATCTGGTGATCCGAAGTGGTTCTTCAGAGCGACTGCTTTGGCGCGCGACTATCGCCGAAAGTACATCGAGGCGAACAACTATCTGCCATCTCCTCATTGGGCTCAGATGGAGGGCCTTGCACTGTCGCATTGGTTGGCTGGTGATGACTCAGCTGTTGCCGCTGTGGTTAGGTCTGCCACGAGGCTAACGGAGGTGTATACGCCTGATATTGTCTCTGTTGGGGAAGGTCGAATTACCGCACGCATGGTAATTATGTCGCTACTGAGCTGGGAGCTAGGCGATCGAAGCCAGCCCTGGCGCACGAGACTTGATGACTATGTGCGAAAGACAATTTCTACCATCCAGCAAGATGGGAGCTACATATGGCCTAATTGGTGTAGCGGCCAATCGAACTATATGGCAGGAATGTTGAATGATGCGATGATCAAGTACTACGAGCGCATCAATCAGGACCCGTCTGTAATCACTGCAGTCGCGGCGTCGACGGAGTATATGTGGAGAACGCAATGGAATGCCTCTGTCGGCGCCTTCCGTTACGTCAACAAGTCATGTACGGCGATACCCGAGTCGGAGGCTGGACAGATACCGACTGATCTCAATGGTCTAATTCTAGTGGGCTTCGCTTTTGGCGCGAAACATGCTACCAGTCCGTCGATTCGTGCTGAGCGAAATGCTCGAGTAGATTCTATTGCCGCATCGATGGTTGATAACGCTTGGATCGCAGGATCAAAGCAGTTCAACCAGAGCTACTATTACACACATGCATACATGTGGTATCGCAAGTAATCCCATCGAAAACGCGAGTGAGAACGGAGAATCGAGTCGCCGCTCTCATCGAGGGTCGATACGATCCTCAATTCGCGTAGAATGGATTCTCAGATGAGATCGATTCTGTACCTACTTCGCGTGGCCTTGGCGATTTGCAAGGGATGGTTTCTCAAGCTCTGGCTCCCGATGACGGGACGACGATTTCGAGCTGGTCGAAACCTGCGTGTGTTCGGCAGTTTGAAAGTTAGGGGCCCTGGTGCTGTCGTCTTCGGTGACGATGTGGTGATCGAGATGACTGTTACGCCCTTTACGCATTCGCCAGCCGCCAGGATACAGGTCGGCAACGGCGTATACCTAAATGGAACCCGCTTTGGATGCGTCGACACGATAGACGTAGGAGACGGATCAATAATTTCGGATGCACGAATCATGGACTCGGATTTTCATTCAATTGACAGGAATCGTAGATCCGCCGACGCCAAGGTCCGCGTGCATCCAATCCAAATTGGAGCAAATGTTTGGATTGCAGCACAGACGGGCGTGCTTCCGGGTTCGGTGATCGGGGAAAACAGCGTAGTGGCGTTCGGCAGCGTCTGCACCGGCGTGTACCCAGCCGATGTGCTCGTAGGAGGAAATCCTGCGAAAGTGCTGCGCGCAATCACGGCTCCGGCTACCGCACAGCAAAACGGAAACCCTCAATAACGGCACATGCTTGGATCTGCTCAAGTAGTTCATCACCAAAACATGTACGCTCGATATCTAGAGTCGCTCGTCGAGCGGGGAATCCACTGGCTTGACGTTGGAGCAGGTAGCCAGCTTCACGACGGATGGCTATGTGCAGGTCAAGCTGAGCTGGCTGCGCGAGCGAAACTGCTCGCTGGATGTGATCCCCACGTTGAACATCTGAACGCCAATCCATTCCTCACGGTACGAGTCGGCGGTTCAGCTTATTCGCTCCCCTTCAGAGAAAACTCGTTCCAGCTTGTAACTGCGAACATGGTGCTCGAGCATATCGAGCAGCCTATCCAAATGTTCAATGAGATCAGGCGAGTGCTGTGTGAGCAGGGGCGATTCCTATTCGTCACCCCGTCAAAGGCGAATCCGATAATTAAGTTTGCTGCCACCTTTCTGCATCCATCGGTTCGTCGCACGCTCGCCTCAATTGTTGAACGACGCGAGGAGGATCACGTGTTTCTGACACATTACAAGGCCAACAGCGTAGAGGACATCGAAGGGATATGCAGTCGATCTGGTTTTACGGTAGAGCGCCTTGAGACATTTTATACAGTGCCATTCACGTCACAAATTCCGGTACTGCGTAACATCGAAAGCGCTGGCGTGAGTGCGCTTCAGGCGCTAACGGGAAATCGATATGGCACAAACTTAATTGGAGTATTGCGGGCAAACTAGGGAGTAGGCGTCCGTATGCCTGTTGCAGAAAGGACGCGGTCGCCGGTACAAGCAGTTCGCAACTCCGCAGAATGGAGGATAGAGGTGAGTCACTTCAGGTAAGCTCATTCCCAGAGACCGGAGCGTAACGCTTGGTGTCAACGGTTCGGTCATCAGAGAGCTGAACGATCTCACCTTTTGTCGTGTAATTGGTGCTTGTACTCAAGTCGCTGACGGCAAATCGAAACGACTCTCTGCGCTCGAGTTTTGTATTGTGAATAGTCGCCACCGCGAACAAATTGCCGCACCAATTGCTCCTAAAGGATGCAGCGGCGCTATTCCAAGCAGCTTCATACTTCCGAGCAGAGCAAGTAAATTGAGAGCTGCGCCAAGTGCTGGAAGCCAATGAATGCCCAATGGCCCGGACAAGTAGCCAAACAAAGACCCCCCAGTGACAAGGAGGGGTAGAGCTACGCCGACGTCACCTCTGAGAGCAAGAATGCAAGCAAGAATATCTGCGAGAAAGAAGTACCGTTCGTGCATCTTAGGCAAAACATAAGGAAAGAGCACGGCGCACATGAGTGCGCTCGGGAGGAGAATGTTCGCTGTTCCTTCGCGTCGAATTCTCTCCGAAAGCTTCCAGGAGATGACAAGTCCAAGTGCTGCGGCAGTCGTCAGGCCGATTGCGACGCCAGTCTCATACGGAAAGCCAGGCCACAGCCACTCGACAATGGACCAGGGATTCGGAGCGCCTAGAGCTAGACGATGCGCCGCCTGACTCTGTTCGAGGTACACGCTCGCAATGCTCGAGAGGTCTCGTCCAGCCAACATCGCGGGAAGCAGCGCGAGAAGTATACCGAGCGCTCCCGCGACAATCATCTGGCCGAGAGAGCCAACCCCGATAGCGACGGCGAGAACCACGGGTGCAATAAAGATCGCCTGGAGCTTCACCGAGATCGCGATTCCGAATGCAACTGCGGCAAGCAAGACCCTACGGCTGGCGATCAGGGCTAGGGTTGCCAGACAAAGAAACCCGTAGATTGAATCGCATTGACCCCACACAGAGCTATTGATGGCGAGTGTAGGCACTGAGAATAAGGCGCCCAGCAGCAAAGCTTGTGTGCCGAGCTGAGCCCTGAGTAGCAAGGGAGCGCTTGCCGCTACGATAGCCAGATCAAAGCACATCGAGATCAACTTGATCGTGGACTGGTCACCGAACGGCGAAAATCGAGAGCCCAGAACCAGCAGGTAGGAGTACGGGGGGGTGTAGTTTGTAAACTCGCCTGTAAGTGCGCTCGCGCCCACCGTCTTCGCGTTCAGATACCATGGCAAGAGAAACATTCGCATATCGGAGCTTGTATAGTGCCAAGCTTCGATTCGAAGCGCTAAGCCGGCGATGATTAAGCACGCAAGCGCAATCACACTTCTCGATGCAAGTTTTGGCTGTGACTTGCGAGACACGTTTAGTTGGGCAACTGCAGGTCGCATTCAGATCTTCCGGTGGTGAAGCTGTGATCGATTAAATACAACATACAGAACACCGGCCCGCATACAGGCCGCGCCGACCACCGCCAATGCGGTCCCGACCACACCCCACGACAGCGTCATCACCACCGACAGGCCGAGCGCGGCTATGCTCGATAGGATAACGGTTGCCAATGCCCGCCGTTGATAGCCCGCGAGGTTTAGTAGTGTCGCTATCGGCGCAGAGAAACCTGCATTCAGGACCTGGCCGACGAGAAGAACGAAAAGCAGTGGGAGCGCATCTGCGTACTTCTGGCCAAAGACAACAGGTACGAGGGGCGATCCTACGCTAACGGCCGTCGCAGCGAGCGCTGCCACTGCCGCTGACTTTGCGATTGCGCTCCGGAACGTGATCGGAGAGTGGGTCACCTGCGCGCGATCAATCGCGAAAGCCCATTTGGGAGCCTCCCAATTGACGATAGCTTGCCCAATCAGAGCTACAACTAATGCAATCTGGGCGGCCAGTCCGTAGGTCGCTGCACTGCTAGCGCCCAAAAGCTTCCCAACTACGATCGTGTCAATCTGTGTGTTGATCGCCGAACTTACCACAGAGCCAATGACAAGAGGCATCGAATAGGCTAGCCAATCTCGTGGCCGGCCTTTGGGCGAGTTGACCTTGTTCGATGGGCTAACTGCTGCTAGCGTGGAAACGGTATCGAACGAAATCCAGACAAGAGCGAGATATGCGCCGATTGTACTCGAAACTAGCAGGATGACTACAGGTGTTAAGCGAATAGTGGTCGAACGAAGCAGATAGAGATTGATGGCAAGAGTAGCCGCCGGCCTCAGCAACTGATACGCAATATTCACTACTCTTTGTCTCGAGAAAGCGGCGAGTAACTGTGTCAGGAATCGGGTTGCCGCCATCGAGAACAACAACGCCGCGGCCAAGAGCCTTACTGGCCACGAGAACAACGGACTTGGCGCCGGTATGAAGGTCAACAGCAGACAAATGCAGGCCGGTACGACAAGGCCAACTCGTGTCAATGATTCTAGGGAAGCGCGATCACCGCTATCGTACATTCCGCGCGCAAAGCGAGTCGCCGCCGCGCCCAGTTCCATAGACACCGGAACTTGAGCAATATTCAAAACTCCCAAGACAAGTAAATACTGGCCGAACGAATCTTTCGATGTGTTTCGCGCAATAACGGACTGTGACGCGAAGCCAGCGATTGCGCCGCCTAGTACAGCGAGCGCTGCCTCCGCCCGTGGTAGCGTCTGTGGGTGAGCCAATACTCCCTTAAATGCCCGCCCCCATCGGAGCAGAGTCATTGATCTAGGCGAAGGCCGGTTCGGGTAGAATCGTTAGCAGGAATCATCAGAATCTTGTATTCTGCTTGAGGGTGAACGAGCGCGCTACGCGAACAGCGTGATCAAGTTCCGCCTCATTCGCTCGGACAAACAATAGATACTTGGCGGAGCGAGCGGTTACACATCTCCAATGCCTGGTGTCGGACGTTGCTTCCCAAAGAAGCTTCTGGTGCTGAACAGTGGTTTGTTCCTGATTCGCTATCGCAATCGACGTTATTCCGAGCGAATCTAGCTGCTTCAGAATTGGACTCTGTGATCGAAGACGATAGTTCTTGCCTTGCCATGTCATTGAGGCGAGCACTTTTGTAGCTCGAACCAACTCGAGTGAAGGCCGCGACGAATCGAGTTGCGCAACGTGAACGAGAAGCCCGCCCTCTGTTCCTTCGTCGGATGAGATCAGTACTCTGGTCCTTGATCGTGCATCCAAGGCGACGATGGCGGAACTGACAGCTCGATAGCCCCGGGCGATTGGGGCGAGTTCCGCAATATCTCGCGGAATTCTAGTGAAAGCCCAGACGAGGGCTCCGATGTAACCAGCCATTGCCACTCTTCGTGCAACTGCGTCATCGCCTCTAGGAAGAGCAAGTGCAAATGAGAGAATCGACGACGCGAAGGCTGGCATCAGGTATCGAGGATCTACGTCGGCCGGAACTAGAAGAAGAAAGGTGAACGCGGAGAAGGTTGCGGCGGCAGCGACTTTCGAGCGGATGGACTGATCGCCAGCACGGGCGACAACGAGAAGCGGGCCGGCGATAAGTATGCCGACGTTTGTCCACGTCCCTGAAACGTAAGAAGGGATCGCCTCACGCCAGAACGCAATCCCGAGATGTTTGGCGAACGTATCGCTCGCGATCCCAGTCGTCAGGAAATACCACGGACCGGCAGTGGCGATAACGACAACGGCCGAGACCCACAGATCAAGCCGTCGCAGCAAGTTCCAACGCTTGGTCGCGACAATTGTATATGCAGGCAGAAACGCAAGGAATCCGGCGCTACCCTTAACAAGGAGCGAGAGTCCGGCGGCAACCCCAAAAAGGATGGATCGTCGTAGACTTGGGCTCTCGACATAGCGAGCGAACAAATGGATCGATACAAGGGTGCAAAGGCATATCCAGATATCGACCGCGATCCAACTCAGCTCATAGCTCACTACCGGTAGTAGCGAAAAAACGCAGGCGAAGCCAATGCTCCGGAGGGGCGAAACGAGACCGCGAAGGTACACAACGATAATTGCACCGTTCAGCCCGGCGCTGAGACACTGAAGAACCAGGAGTGAGGCCTTTGAAAAACCAAAAAGGCTACCCCACCCGGCTTCTAGCACGTAGAAGAGAGGAGGCCAGACTCCTATCGCAAACCCTGGATAATGCTCGTAGTAAGCGCGCGCGAACTCGATCGGGCTTGAGAAGTTTCCCGTCTTCACAAAGTCGAGCACAAGCATGCCGGAGAGGACATGCGCGGATTCATCTCCGTGCTTGCCGAACTCGCCCTCGAAAGCTCCCCCGACCAAGACCAGAGTTAGCGCGATGAGAAAACAGAGACCTAACGCAATGATCGCGGGGGTTCTGGTCACGCTAAGCACTTTGGGCAGCCTACTTGTCATTCGCTGTGGTCTCGTTTTCGGTGGTGCGAGGCCCCGTTCTCAACATGTTCAGTCAGAAGGCGACGGGAGGTCGGCTGAAGCGCAATTTCGAGTTCCTGACGACTGCCTCGACGGCGTCGGAGGCGCTCCGAGTGCGCTCACGCATAGTGCCCACTCGACAGCCTGAATTGCAGTCGAGATATGACTCGAAGATCCGTCCAGCCGTAACCCAGTGCTGCGGTGTCGAGGTGGCAGAGCAAGGCCTGCACCTAAGGCAACGACTTTTCGATCCCACCTCCGACGACCTTGGTCCTCCTGTGAAGATTTGAGGATCCAAATGGGACCTCCGTCGCGTGATCATTGCGACATTCGTGTTGCGTATACGCAACATCCGGGGGTGATCTATGATATTCCAGAAAGAGGAAGCGATTATTTTAGAAAGGCTTAGCTATCTCTAGGCCATTTGCTGGCTTGGCCCGGATACTGCTAGGCATGCTTCCGGAACTCGCTGAATCCCCAAACCTTAGGAGCTTTAGAAATGCGCATGTTCCGTAGTCTGGTACTTGCTTCTGCACTGCTCGGCTCGACGGCCGGCGCGCAGAGCTTCTCGACCGGGGCCAGCATTGATGGTCTCGGCTTCGATAACGATTGGACGGTGTGCGTGCGTCGCATCACCCCAGATGCCGGAATCTTTACGACGTCGAATCCGGCCGTAACCGCGTCCTGCAACCTCACTGGCGCTGGCGTCTCGACCAAGGCGATGCGTGTCACGGCCACGCCAAACGGTTGGGCTGTCGTTCCCGTCAACGGTGCGTACTACATCTCGGCCGAAGCTGACGCCTCGCTTTACAATTCGCTACGCGACGAGAACGCCAACTTTGAGTACACGTTCTATCGCACGTTCTCGTCGGCGAATGCCTTCAGCTCGTTGTGGCTGCGCAATTTCGCGTTCGACAACACGTTCCTTGGCTGGAGCGTCAATGGTTCGGCGCTCTCCCTCAGTGGCCTTACGCCGAACATCAACAATCCGCCGCCGTTCGGTACCAACTGGCTCAATATGTATGAGCTGAACATCAATGGTGCCGCCGGTGTCGCTGGCTCCAACACCCTTGCTATTCGTGTCACGGGTAACGGTCTGACGGACGGTATCCTCGCGAACACGTCAGTTGTGCCTGAGCCTTCTACGTATGCCCTGATGGCTGCGGGTCTCGCGGGTCTCGTCGCGATCAAGCGTCGTCGCCGCGCCGCCTAAGCAGTAGCTCTTCGGGATGTAGCGAGGGGGAGATGGCGAAACAGCCATCTCCCCCTCGCTCGTTTCTCATAACATATAGAGACTCGATATCAACTTTGGAGCAATCTACGATAGGTGGACACGTAGTGTGCCACTGTACGATCATGGCCGTATAAGCTCTCGACTCGTTCCCTAACACCTTCTGCGTAGGATGCTCGCCTAGTTGGGTTAGCCAAGAGCAATCCAATCGCAGCTGCTAGTTCCGCTGGTCGCTCCGGAGGGACCACTAGTCCGTAGTCGCCACCACCGAGGACCGCTGACATCTCGCCAACGTCAGTAACGACGCAGGGCAGTCCAGTGGCCATGGCCTCCAAGAGCGCCAGGGGTAACCCCTCGGATCGAGACGGCAAGACAAACACGTCTAAGCCAGACATCAGCAATGCCACATCGCTTCGTGATCCCATGAAGTTCACAGGCACGTTCAGTCGTCTAGCCCGCTCGCGCAGAACTTCACGTTCCTGGCCGTCGCCAATCACCACCAGACGACTGCGTGATTCGGTCTTGAGGGCCGCCCAGGCATCGAGCAATACATCGATTCCCTTGAGGGGATGAAGACGTGCGACACAGCCCACGACGATCTCGTCTGCTGTCGCCGCAAGCTGCTCCCGAGCTTGTGAACGTCTATGGGCGGACGCTTGGAATTGAGCAACGTCGATCCCGTTAGGGATAGTACAGATGGAGTCGGAGCCGATGCGTAACTGCCTCGAAAGCTCGAGCCTCAACGATTCCGAAACAGCAGACAAGGAATCAGTTCGCTCGCGAGCAAGCCGCTTGAGGATGGCTAGCTTCAGTGGTTCTGGTCTACTGATCATGCCGTGCTCTGTGTGGACGAGAACGAATGACCGTCGGACTGACCTGCAGGCTGCGCACTGAAACCAGCTTCCCGTGTGGGAATGAACGACTTGCGGGTGAAATGCGTCGAGCTCGGCGAGTAACGCACTCGGGAATACCACGTCCCGCCACCCTCGCGTCTTGGCGACAGCTAGCGAGATCCCATTCACAGAAGATACCTCACTGGCTAATTCACCGAGGTGGTCCGTGCACACGATATGCACGCGATGGTTTCTTTCTGCTAGGGACTTCGCGAGACGAAGTACGGCGAATTCCTCGCCACCGATATCAAGAGATGGGAGCACCATCGCAATTCGTAACGCGGATTCACCACCCTCCATCAACCTGGCTCCGCCGTCGCGGAGCTTCCTCCAAGAATCTCCCGTACGAGAAAACGAGGGCGCTGCTTCGACTCAATAAACATTCTGCCGAGGTACTCTCCAATGATGCCGAGCATTAGTAACTGCAGACTGCTAAATGCAGCGATCGAAAACGTGATGCTGGCCCAGCCAGGAACCACGCGTTTAATCGCGAAGCTGTAAAGTGAGTATCCGGCAAGTAACGCCGCGATCATGACGCCTAGCAGCGCTAGGAGAAGCGAGAACCTGAGCGGTGCAATAGAGAATCCGGTAAACGCATCGACCGCGAAGAGAATCATCTTACGAAGCGGATACTTCGTGGATCCCGCAAACCGCGGTGCGCGATCGTAAAGCAACGGGACTTGGCGAAACCCGAGCCATGCCACCATGCCGCGAATAAAGCGCTGGCGCTCCGGCATGTTTTGGAGCTCGAGCATTACTCGACGGGTCATTAGCCGAAAATCGCCAGTGTCTGCGGGAATGTCAGTATCCGTTAGCTTCCGAAGAGCCCGGTAGAAGAGCGCTGCGGTGACGAGCTTAAATCGAGTCTCGCCCGGACGTTTTCGTCTCTGGCCGTAAACGACGTCAGCTCCGTCGTCGACCAGACGCATCATCTCTCCGAGTAGCTCCGGCGGATCTTGGAGATCCGCATCGATGATGAAGATCCGCTCGCCACGAGCAAAGGATAGCCCAGCTGTCAGCGCGAGCTGATGCCCATGATTTCGCGATAGGTCGACACACACGAGGGTTGGAGTTGACTGCAGCATGCGCTGCATCTCACTCCAAGTTCGGTCTTTCGACCCATCATTCACTAGAATGATCTCAAACTGTGACTCCGCGCATACTGAAGTACATGCGCTTTGAACGCGCCTGACCAGTTCCTCAACGCCGTCTTCCTCGTTGAAGCATGGAATGACGACGCTGAGCAGAAGCGATGCATCTCTGCCGTCCAATTTGCGAGTAGTCACTTTCGTATACTATCCTTTCGCGCGCGTGGAAACTTCTCTGTGAGAGAATCTTCGTACCTCCGCTCGCCGTGTCCAATATAGATTTGCCTCGGTCGAGCAATCTTCTGTTCCTTGTCAAGAATCATCTCTTCCCACTGAGCGAGCCAGCCTGCCACACGGGCGACGGCAAAGAGCACAGTGAAGAAGTCCGTCGGGAACGCCATCGACCGATAAATGAGGCCGGTGTAGAAGTCGACGTTCGGATAAAGCTTGCGCGAGACGAAGTAGTCATCGGACAGCGCAATCCGCTCGAGCTCGAGCGCAATCTCAAGATCCTTGTCCATGCCGACCTGCTGGAACACTTCGTCGGCCAGCTTCTTCACGATTCGGGCCCGCGGGTCGTAGCTCTTGTACACGCGGTGGCCAAAGCCCATGAGGCGCTGTTCGCCCTTCCCGCTCTTCACGGCTTCGATGAAGGCCGGGATATTCTTCTTGTCGCCGATTTCGGTGATCATGCGGAGCACCGCCTCGTTCGCGCCGCCGTGCAGCGGGCCGAATAGGGCAGCGATGCCGGCCGCTACCGCCGAGAACGGGTCGACGTGGCTCGAGCCGACCGCGCGAACCGCATTCGTGCTGCAGTTCTGCTCGTGATCCGCGTGAAGGATGAACAGTACTTCCAGCGCCTTCACGAAGACCGGGTTGGCCTCGTACTTTGGCTCCGACATACGCGCTACCATGGAGAGGAAGTTCTCCGTGTAGCTCAGCTCGTTGTCGGGGTAGATGATCGGTAGCCCCTTCACATGGCGATAGGCGAACGCCGCCATGGTGGGGAGCTTGGCCATGAGTCGCACCACGCTGATATAGCGCTGCATGGGGTCATGGATATCACGCGCCTGCGGATAGAAGCTCGACAGCGCCGCGGTGGCGCTGCAGAGCATGCTCATCGGGTGCGCGTCATACCGGAACCCTTCCAGGAACTTCCGGATGTTCTCGTGCACGTACGTGTGGTACGTGATGTCGCGCACCCACGTGTTGTACTGATCCTGATTGGGCAACTCACCGTTACGCAGCAGGTAGGCCACCTCAAGGAACGTCGCCTTCTCGGCCAGCTGCTCAATGGGATAGCCGCGGTACCGCAGGATCCCCTTGTCTCCATCAATGAACGTGATCGCGCTACGGCATGACGCCGTATTCATGAAGGCGGGATCGTAGCTGAGCATGCCGAACTCGCCAGCGTCGCGCTTGATCTGGCGCAGGTCGGCGGCGCGCACGTACGTGTCGCCCTCCGGTCCTTCCGTCTTGATGGGGGTGCTGTACGTCGCACCAGTACGGCTGTCGCGGAGCTCCAGCGAATCGGAGGCAAGGGGCGGCTGGCTCATAATGCGTTTGGTGGGGAGTGATTCAGTGGCGATACTTTAATACTAAGGCGAGTGCGCCTGACGGTAAGCGCGGAGGCGTTACCGCCGGTACAGACCTCAGGCTTCAGTATACGGGCGGCTTCACCGGCCACGACTGCAGCGCCTTGGTCAGAAAAGTGTGTGAAGTCTGCAAACACCCTGTCGGAGTCCCACCGGGCGAGCGCCGGCCCCGGGTCGAGCAGGTGCACTGCGCTGTCCTGGGCAACGCGGCGGGTGGCGTCTCCGCCCAAGCTGTCGAAGCTGAGGATAGCTCGGGCTGTGTAACGAGGATAGAAGCGTTCCCAGGCGGTCAACAGGCGCCGGCTTGTCTCTGAGTCACTCTCCCGGAAGCGATTCTGATGGACCGCGAGCATCGGCTCGATGCCGGCCTGCCGGTATGCCCCAACGAGTCGTCTTAGGTCCGACTCAAAAGCGGCGAGCCTTTCTGGCTCGGCTCTATCGCTCGCCGAGATGCCGGCAGACGATCGCGTACGCGCGGTCAAAATGCGTCGGGCCAGGTCCAGCGCTACTTCCGGAGTAGAGCGCTTGAGCGCATCTCGAAGTCGCGGTACGAATCGCAACCGCTGTTGAGGCGGCCTAGGCGCGCCCGAGTGCGGCGCCATTGCCCGGGGCAGCGCATCGCCCTCCAGATACTGCATCGGCGTGGGATAGTATACGCCGACCCGCGGTCGTAACGGTGCTATTCGCAGCCGAACGTCCTGAATCACAGTCGGGAGTGACATGCCTGCGAATGCCGCATTCAGGACCGGAATCTGCGCTCCACACGTGGCAGCCAGAGAGTCCGCAAGTTGGCTCGGCCAATCCCTTCCGGCCGTCTCATACAGGCCGAAGGACTCCGAAGCACCGCTAACGACAACGGCCGTGCCCTTCATTTCTGACGGACTTACCTCTCTGCCGCGAAATCCTAGTCCATTGATCTTGAACTGCTTGAACTGTGTACCTGGCTTCGCATGCGCGCCAAGTGAGTCAACTGTGAAAAGATCAGCCAGCGATGTCTCAGGAGAGGAGAGCGGAACGCCAAACTGCGCCCAATCATCTACGCGTGTGGTGATCTCCATCGTCACCACGACCAGGCACATTGCGGCTGTACCGGCGGCAAGCGATGCGGGCCGCATGATTAGAACTGGAAGTAAAGGAATGGCGACGGCCGCGCCGTCACGATCAGAGCCAGCCCGGCGCCAAACGCGGTGGCCAATAACATCTGCCTACGCGGTGTCCACTCGTGCTTGATGTCGAATGCGTTGGGCCCCTTCAGCGCCCACCAGGCAGCGATGGCAAGGACAGCTGCAACAAACTTCGAGTTCAGATCGGAGAAGGATGCTCCTTCCGTGGGCACCACTAGCACGCGGAGGAGATGCAGCGCCTCGCCAAATGAGGTGGCACGGAAAAAGATCCAGCCGATCAGCGCACCAACAAACATTCCGAACTGCTGCACCATCCGCGGCAATTCATCCCACTGTCGCTTGAAGACTCGGTAGGCACACAAAAGCAGCCCGTGATAGAACCCCCAGAACACGAACGTCCACGATGCGCCATGCCAGAGTCCACCAAAGAGCATCGTGTACATCAGATTCCGGTACGTCTTCCAGGTCCCGTATCGATTGCCGCCTAGCGGGATATACAGGTAGTCACGGAGGCAGCTCGACAGCGAAATGTGCCAGCGTTCCCAGAAATCCGACGGGTTCAGCGCCTTGTAGGGGCTGTTGAAGTTCTGTGGAATTCGGATGCCGAATAGGTAGCCGAGCCCCACGGCCATCGTTGAATACCCGGAGAAATCAAATAACAATTGGAACGTGTAGCCAAAGACCGCGAACCATGCGCCACCTGTGCTCAGTTCGCGCCAATGAGCAAAAGATGGGTCAACCATGGCCGCAAGGGTGTCAGCGACCAACACCTTCTCGACCAGCCCTACGCAGAAGAACGAAATGCCGCGGGTCAGCCAGCGGGTCCGACTACTCGTGCCGATCGCCTCGAGGTCCTCTTCGATCTGCCGGAAGCGGACGATCGGGCCGGCAACCAGCTGTGAGAACAGTGAGACGTAAGTGCTGAATTCCCAAAGATTTCGGGTCGGCGTGATCACCCCGCGGTACGCGTCGACGATGTAACTGATCGTGTGGAAGGTGTAGAACGAAATGCCGATTGGCAGGATGATGTTGAGATGCGGCACGGCAACATCAATCCCGGCGACCGATGCCACGGACCGCACGGTATCAAGCGCAAAATTCGTGTACTTGAAAAACCCGAGCAGTGCGAGATCCACACTGATGGGGATGACCAGATACGCTTTGCGTGCGGCGCTTCCCACCGGGGAGCGCAAAATACCAAGACCGGCCGTGTAGCTCACGACGGTCGAGAACGCCATCAGCAGGCAAAAACGTGGGTCCCACCACCCGTAAAAGACGTATCCGGTGATGGTGAGCCACACGTACCGCGCGCGCGCGTTCGGCAAGAGCCAGAACACGGCATACGCGATTGGCAAGAAGGCAAAAATGAACTCTAGACTGTTGAACAGCATGCCGGCTGATCAGAGCGAGATGCTAACGCAACGCATTAGTCCGCGGCGCCGGAGAGCGCGTCGCGCTTGAACCCGTGCTTCTCCATGAGGCGGTAGAGCGTCGTGCGGTCGATTCCGGCCAGACGCGCCGCCTTGGACATGTTGCCGCCCGCCCGGGCCGTGAGGCGCCCAAGGTACTCCTTCTCGAAGTGGGCGATCAGGTTGTCCTTGGCCACGTGGAAGGCCTCGTTCATGATGCCGGTTGGCAGCCCGCCGTCACCGGAGGGAGCCGCTCCACCATCATCATAGACCGGGATGTCATCGGGCATGATTGGGCGGTCGGCATCGGCCACCACCGCCACGTGCTCGATGACGTTCTGGAGCTCGCGCACGTTGCCGCGCCACGGTCGCGACTGCAAAAATTCAACCGTTTCCTTGGCCAGCTCCGGCGCGGGCGCTCCACTGCTCCGGTGCCGTTCCCAGCTCCGCTTCAGGAAGAACTCGGCGAGCAACGGAATGTCTTCCAGGCGCTTCCGCAGGGGCGGCAGCTTGATGGGGACGACGCGTAACCGATAGAAGAGGTCTTCGCGCAGGATCCCCTGCTGCACCGCTTCCTGTGGATCCCGGTTAGTGGCCGAGATGAAGCGCACGTCTACTACGGCGTCCTGCGTCTCTGACCCAAGCCGCCGCACGACGCCGTCCTGCAGAACGCGCAGGAGCTTGGCTTGGAGCGGCATCGTCATTTCGGTGAGCTCGTCCAGGAACAGCGTGCCCTGATGGGCCACCTCGAGCAGGCCGGCCTTGTCGCGGTCGGCACCCGTAAAGGCGCCTTTCCGGTAGCCGAACATTTCCGACTCAAGGAGGTTGTCGGGGAGAGCGGCGCAGTTCACCGGCACCAGCTTGCGCTGGGTGCGCCGGCTGTGCTTATGGATGAACTGGGCGATCATTTCCTTGCCCGTCCCGCTTTCGCCCGAGATCATGACCGAGGCGTCGGTGGCCGCGACCTTCTGGGCGAGCTCCACCGCCTTCCGGAACGCCGGGGACACCCCCAGCAGCGCCATGCTTTCGCCCGAACCGCTCTGAGTCATGAGCGCCGACGGCTTGATCTCCTTCGTCTCTCGGCTCGCGTTCGCAGCGTGCGCTGCCCGCCCAACCAGCACCTGGAGATGGCTCGCCGAGAAGGGCTTCGGGAGGTAATCCCAAGCGCCGGCGCGGAGCGCCTCGATACTGGATTGGACCGTGGGGTTTCCGGTCATGACGACCACGATGACGCCCTTATGGGCTTCGACGGCCGCCTTGAGGATCTCCATCCCGGAGACCGGGGTCATGAACAGGTCCACCAGCACCAGGTCGAACTTGCGCCGCTTGACCAGCTCAAGGGCCTCCTCGGCCCGGCCAGTCGCGGTGACAGCATGCCCATCCATTTGGAGGACCGACGCGCACCCTTCCCGCAGCGTCCGGTCGTCATCGACGACGAGGATGCGGAGTCCTGTTCCCTTGTCTGGAACGGCGTTCGAGGTGGAGTCGCTCAGAAATGGATCGGTCATTGCGTATCGGCGTAGAACGTTCGCCTGCCGGTGTGTCCTGCTCAGCAGCTGGATCAGTGATGCCCACCGGCAACAGCCGTGCGGCGCTGAGGCGACGCTCTGGCAAGGTGCGGTTGTCTCACTACATAAATGATGCAGTGAGGCTGCGACTGGCCAACCTGAACAGGGCGAATTACGGCAAGGACTGCCCGGAGTCAAGCGCCAATCGTCGCTTTTGCACGACAGTTGGCGTTTCATGACTGCAACAGGTCCCAAAACGTCACGCAAATGTTGCTTTGTTGCGGCGTGGCCGGTGCGCTTACGCCGCACCGTGTTGCCAGCGACATTCCTAGGCCGTCTAAGGTCAGACCATTACGCCTGATCCCCATCCCGTCATTTCTAATGTCCGGTCAGCAGATCCAATCCGTCAGCCAAAGAGAGAGCGGCGCCGAGGTTTCCCCGGAATTTGTTCAGCAGGGGGACTGGGACGGTGGCAATGATTCGTCGACGCCTAAGGGGCCTACCCTTCAGCGCTATTGGGCGGCTGTTTCGCGCTTTAAGTGGCTGATCGTATTGCTTGGGTTGGTGGGAGCGGGCGCCGGTTGGGGGGCGACCAAGTTCATCGAGCCTGAGTATGAGGTAAGTGCCACAATCCTGCTCGAACAGGGCACGGGGACCAATCGGGACGGGAAGGGCGAGCGGGGACCCATCCAGGCAGAGGAACTTCTGAAGGCTTCCGGATGGCAAGACCTTCTTCGATCCTATGCAATCGCAGATCCCGTTGTCACGAATCTCGGCTTGTTTCTTGAGCCCAAGCGCGATGGTGACAGCACAGCGTTCCGTGGATTTCGCGCGGATCAGCAGCGCCTGCGACCAGGAGATTACCGTATAGCGATCTCTAATGGCAGGTACGTCCTTTCGTTGAAGGCTGGAGTTGAAGTCGAGAAAGGCATCGTCGGTGATTCTATCGGTCGCCAGCTTGGCTTCCAGTGGCAGCCAACGCTTCAACAACTTGGGGGAAAGAAAGACATCGAATTCACCGTTCGTACGCCCCGAGAGGCGTCCGAGCTGTTGATCCGTAAGCTCAGAATGACGCTTAACGAAGGTTCGTCCTTTCTTTTTCTTCGCATGACAGGGGAGAATGCGCAGCGATCTGCGGCCACTCTCAACGCATGGGTCGAGCAGTTCGTGGCAGTGGCCACAGCACTGAAGAAGAAGAACATCACATATCAGGCGAGCATCCTCGAAGGGCAGCAGCAGTATGCTGCAAGATCGCTTACGGAAGCTGAGAACGCTCTAGAGAGTTTTCGCGTTCGCACGGTTACAGAACCGAGCGAAAGGCAGACGATCCAGCCGGGCATTGAAATGACCAACAGCCCTGTCTTTGAAAACTATTTCAGGGACAAGGTTCAGGCTGACGCATACTCCCGCGACAGGACGAGTCTCGAGCGGATACTGAACCAAGCACGAGCGGGCACGCCAATCTCCGCGGAAGCGGTGCTGTCGGTTCCGATTGCGGCGACCGATCCGGCGGCTGACAACCTTCGGAAGGTTCTCTCTGAACAAAATGAACGAGAAAACAAGCTCCGGAAACTTCGCGAGACCTATACTGATGAAGCCCAACAAGTCCGGGACGAGCAGGCGGCACTCGCGAGCGTTCGTAGCACGCTGGTTCCTGCTGCCTTGCAGGGCTATGTAGCGCAGTTGCGATTGCGCGAGCAAACGCTCACATCCGAGATCGACAAGAGCAGCAAGGATCTCAAGAGCATTCCTAGCCGAACGATCGAGGAGCAGCGACTCAAGCGGAATGTTGAAGTGAGCGCTGATATGTATCGCAATCTCAATCTAAAGGCGGCGGAAGCCAAGTTGGCGGAAGCCGCGACGATTCCCGATGTGAGCATTCTCAGTCCCGCGGTTCCACCCCTCAAACCAACGCGAAACACGGCGCCAGTCATTATTCTCGGAGCAATCGCTGCGGCTCTCGCGTTGGGCGTGTTCTTGGCAATTCTTCTGGATCAGGTTGACAAACGCTTCAGGTATCCGGAGCAGGCAACAGACGATCTCGGCTTATTCGTTCTTGGGGTCGTACCGGTGATCGACACTCGTGTTAAGCGTCGTCAGGCAGATCAGGCGGCCCAGGTGGTAGAAGCGTTTCGTACCATTCGCATGAATGTACGGTACGCTGCTGATCCATCACGCCCTCTCTGCATGACGATTACTAGCCCGGGTCCCAATGACGGTAAATCGCTAATCTCCGCGAATTTAGCTTTGAGTTTCGCCGAGGCCGGTTCCCGAACTCTTTTGATCGACGGAGACATTAGAAGGGGGGAACTCGCAAAGACTTTCGGATGCGAAACTCGTCCTGGACTTGTGGAATATCTCGATGGCACTGCCCTGATTGCCGAAGTACTTCAACCGACGGCGTCACACCCGAACTTGACGATTATGCCTGGCGGCGCGCGTCGTCGTCGCGCTCCGGAGTTGTTGGCCACTCCTCGCCTGAATCAGCTTATTGGTCAGATGACAGCAGAGTATGATGTTGTCATCGTTGACTCGCCGCCGCTTGGCGCGGGCTTTGATGCTTACGCTCTCGCGACGGCCACCGGCAATATGGCACTCGTGTTGCGGGCTGGAATTACGGATCGGAAGATGGCGAAGGCAAAGATGGCCGTGGTGGACACTTTGCCAGTTCGTGTGATGGGCGCGGTACTGAACGGGATCCAGTTGACAGGCGTCTACGAGTACTATTCCTACTACCGAGAGTATGCGGCCCATGACGAAGAGCCGGCGCGTATCTCGGAACCGGGGGACAAGAGAGCAGCGCTAAATCGCGGGCGGGAATCGTGAATTCCAAAGCCCTAAAGTTTTTGGCTCAGTCCTTAGGTACATCGTCCTGTCGCATGCGTGCATCAATCCCTGCGGTAGTTGTTGCAGCGCTCCTCGTTTTTCCTGGGAGCAAGAGTGGTGGTCAGGCCATAACTCCGGCGGGAGCGCAGCGTGCCACACGGGCAGAGCTCGCCCAGCGGGCGACTGAGGTGGAGCGCGCGCTCACGGATACGAGGTTGAAGCGTGAGTCCCGAGGGCGTCTGACCGAGGAGCTGACTGCCCTTCGTAACCGATTGGAAATTGGTGATTTCCACGTTGGTGATCGGTTTTTGATTACAATGCGTCGAGATTCGACCCGTTCAGACACGGCATCCGTCCGAGACAGCCTTAAGGTCGCTGTCTTCAGTCTGCCGGACATTTCACTTCGAGGAGTCCTTAGGTCTGAACTCGACGAACGCATGAGTGCGCATGTGGCGAGATACTTGCGGGGGGTATCTGTTCGAACGAGTGCTTTGACTCGAGTAGCGATCCTCGGCGCAGTGCGTAACCCGGGCTACTTCTACGCTTCGCCTGATCGACCAGTGAGTGATTTGGTGATGTTGGCTGGAGGGCCGAACCCCGATGCAAATCTGAAGCAACTTGAAGTAAGTCGAGGCGGAAAGGTGCTATTGCGCGCCAAGGAATCCTCGCGCCTCGTAAAGGACGGAAGGACCCTAGAACAGATTGACATTCAGAGTGGCGACGAGGTTCGCATTCCTGAGAAGCGGAAGCTCAGTTTTCAATCAATACTTCAGCTCGCTTTCGTAGTTTCTTCGCTCTTCTTCGCCGCACTGCAGTTCCTGATGTGGTACTACAACCGGAAAGACGGCTAACGCCTCGGTATGTCCGTTCCATTTCTAGCCTCTGTCATTCCTATTGCCACTGGTACTCGTGCGGCCAAGCCGCGTGAGACGATGACGCCAGCGAGTGATGCGGCCATTCTGCAGGCGACTGGACCCGGGGATGAGTTCGAACCGCGCGAGCGGTCCGATCTGCTGTGCCGTGCGTTCAATTTCGCATTGGCGCTTATCATGAGTATCATCGCCGCGCCGGTCATGGCCCTGACTGCTCTGGTAATCCGCCTAACTTCGCGCGGTCCAATTCTCTACACGCAGGTTCGTGTCGGTATCGATCGCCGCTGGAATCGTACGTGGGCGCTACATGATCGTCGTCGCGAAGACTTGGGCGGCATTCCCTTCACGATTTACAAGTTCCGCTCAATGAAGGTCGATGCGGAGAAGAACGGTGAAGCGGTATGGGCCAAGAAGGACGACGACCGCGTGACGGCGGTGGGCAAGTTCATCCGCAAGACACGCATCGACGAACTGCCGCAGCTCTTCAATGTGCTGCGCGGGGATATGAACATCGTGGGCCCGCGTCCTGAGCGCCCCAGTATCTTCGTGCGCCTTCGTGAGCAGATCGATGAGTATCCGGTACGTCAGCGTGTGAAACCGGGCATTACCGGGCTGGCGCAGGTGTCGAATCCGTACGACGAGACCATCGACGATGTGCGCCGCAAGGTGCAGTTCGACATTCAATACATGCGTCGCCAGTCGCTCTGGGAAGACATTCGCATCATGCTCATGACCATTCCGGTCATGGTCTTCCGGATCGGTAGCCGCTAGTTCGCCAGCCGATACCGATTCTTCCCGAGCGGGTCAGCCTTCAGCTGACCCGCTTCGTCTTTTTCTTCAGGAAGTCCATCAACACAAACTGCCCCAAGCTCATCGTGTTGGTGAAATACGCCTTCCCTCGGCTGATTTCGCTCACGCGCTTCACGAATTCCACCAGCGCGCGGTCCCGAGCGAGCATGAAGGTATTGATCATGATCCCGCTCTTGCGACACGCAGCCACCTCGCGAAGCGTTTCGGCGATCACATAGCCGTCGAGCCCCATGGAGTTCTTGTAGATCCTTCCATCGGGCATCGAGAGCGCGCTGGGCTTGCCGTCGGTAATCATGATGATCTGCCGCATGTCCTTCTTCTGGCTCATCAGAATGCGGCGCGCCAGCTTGAGCCCCTCGGCGGTGTTTGTGTGGTACGGCCCCACCTGCGACTTGGCGAGCGTGGCGATCGGGATCTCCTCGGCGCTGTCGTGGAAGAGCACCACGCGAATGGTGTCGCCCGGGAACTGCGTCTTGATGAGATGCGTGAGGGCGAGCGCCACTTTCTTGGCCGGCGTGAAGCGATCCTCGCCGTACAGAATCATCGAGTGTGAGCAGTCGAGCATCAGCACCGTGGCGCAGCTGGAGCGATACTCGCTCTGCCGTACCATGAGGTCGCTGTAGTCGAGATCGATGGGCACATCGAGTGAACCGGTGCGCGCGAGGGCATTCGCCAGTGTGCCGGGAACATCGAGGTTGAGCGTATCGCCAAACTCGTACGGCTTGCTGAACGCATCACTCTCCACGCCGGTGGAGAGCTGCGGCGTGTCGTGCGACCCGAGGCTCGACTTGCCGAAGGAGCCCATGAGGTGGCGCAGCGTCTTGAAGCCGAGGAAGTCGACGCCCTTGTCGGTGAGATTGAACTGGACGTCCTTGGCGGCGGCCTGCGCGATGGAGCCCTTGCCGGTCACCGGCTGATGGCCGGCGGGCATGAGCCCAGGTTGATCGACGGAGAGGAAGCCGTCCTGAATGAGCCGCTGTACGAGCCCGTCGAGCAGTTCGGCGAGCTTGGCCTCGCTCACTTCGTCGCCCTCACCGCGGAGCGCTTCGAGCATCTCGGGGGTGATCTGCCCGCTTTCGATGAGCGCGCGGAGAATGGCGTCCTTGAGCGCATCGATGGACCGGTCGGGGTCCTCTCCCGGTTCGCCCCAGAACCCCTGCTCGCCGCCCGCGAAACCGCTCTGCAGGAGGAAATCCGCCAGCTGGTCGAGGAGGGACTGGAGGTCCACGGCGTCCGAGAGCTGGGGATTGAACTTGGTGTACGTATGGAAACGCATGAGAGCGGGCGGATGGACCGCAATTCAGAAGTCAGGCGGAAGCGGTCAGGGGGGAGACGGCCGCTATACTCCTACTGTACGCATGGAACCGGCCCCGCGATCCCTCCCCGACTCCCCGATTGAGACCGCCAACACCGGGCGGCCCTCGGCGAACCCGTTTCGGGTGCTCGCCAAGCACCGGAACTTCCGGCTCTTCTGGCTGGGACAGACCTCGTCGCTGATCGGCTCCTGGATGCAGACGATGGCGGTGGGGTGGCTTTCCCTCCAGCTCTCCAACAGCGCCTTCATCGTCGGCCTGGTCGCCTCCATTGGCGCCCTCCCGGTCGTGCTCTTCAGCATGCACGCCGGCGCGCTGGTGGACCATGGCAACAAGCTCCGGATCGCCAAAATCACCCAGACGGCCTTCCTGCTTCAGGCGGCCGCCCTGTGGCTGCTGACCCTCACGGGGCACGTGTCGGTCCCCATCCTGCTGGGGCTCAGCCTGGTGCAGGGGATTTGCAGCGCGGTGGAGGTGCCGGCCCGGCAGAGCATGATCATCGAGCTGGTGGGGCGGGAGGACCTGGCCCCGGCGATTGCGCTCAACTCGAGCGGGTTCAACCTGGCGCGCGTGGTGGGACCAGCGCTCGGCGGCGTAGTCATCAGCCGGTTCGGCATTGCCTGGTGCTTCGGGCTGAATGCCCTCTCGTTTGTGTTCGTCCTCTGGGGGCTGTTTCTGATCGATCTACCGGCACCGCAGTTCAGGAGCCAGGGGGGAGGGGTCAGGGGGCAGTTAACTGCGGCGACGGCGGGGGCTTTGGACGGGCTGCGTTTCCTCGCGAAGCCGGGGCCGGTTCGGGATCTGCTCACCCTCGTGACTATCGGCGCGATCTTTGGCGGGCCGTTCCTCACCCTCATGCCGGTCATGGCGCGGGATCAGCTGAATCTGGGCGCCGGGGGGTACGGGGCCCTGCTCGCGGTGCTGGGGGTGGGCGGGCTGCTCGGGGCCCTCATGGTGGCGGGGCCGCTGTCGCACCGGGCGCGGAAGGGGCCGCTGATCATGACGGCGGCGATTGCCTTCCCGGCGCTGGTGATGGCGTTCGCGTTCACGACGCGCGTGCACCTGGCGTATGTCATTCTGTTTGCGACCGGCGTGGCGATGATCGCGTTCAATGCGATGTCCAACGGCGTGCTGCAACTGCTGGTGGATGAGCGTTACCGCGGGCGGCTGATGGGGTTCTACAGCCTGGTGTTCGTGGGGCTGTCGCAGGCGGTTGGCGCCTTCGTGCTGGGCGCGCTCGCCCGGGCGATCGGCGCCGGTGCGGCGATCGCGATGTCGGCCACGGTGCTGATGGGGGCGTCGCTCATTGCGCTCCGGCGTTCGAACTTCTGGCGCCTCGTGTGAGGCGCTAGAGTTGGGCATGCGATCGCTCCTCGTCACCGGCGGGGCGGGCTTCATGGGCTCGCACTTCGTGCACTACTGGGCCGAGCATCATGCCGGCGACCGGCTGGTGGTGCTCGATGCGCTCACCTATGCAGGTAATCGCACGTCACTGGCGAACCTTGAGGCGAGCGGGCGCGTGGTCTTTGTGCACGGTGATGTCTGCGATCGTGAGCTGGTCAGTGCGGTACTGCGCGCGCATGACGTCACGACCGTCGTGCACTTCGCCGCCGAAAGTCATGTGGACCGCAGCATCGCCTCGGCTGATGCCTTCGTACGCACCAATGTGTGGGGCACGCAGGTGCTGCTCGATGCGGTGCGCGACGCGTGGTGCGAGCAGGGCGCATGGCGCAGCGGCGTGCGCTTTCACCAGATCTCTACCGACGAGGTCTATGGCGACCTCGCGCCGGGCGCCGCGCCGTTCACCGAGGCGAGCCTGTATCGCCCCAGCTCCCCCTATTCAGCGAGCAAGGCGGCCGCCGATCACTTCGTGCGCGCCGCGGGCCGCACGCATGGGCTGCCGTACAGCATCAGCCACTGCGCCAACAACTATGGGCCGCGACAGTACCCGGAGAAGCTCATTCCGCTGATGCTGACCCATGCGCTGCACGGGAAACCGCTCCCCATCTACGGCAGCGGGCTGCAGCAGCGCGAATGGATCTACGTGAACGACCACTCAGCGGCCGTGGAGTCCATCCTGCTCGCCGATGTTGCCGGCGAGTCGTTCAATATCGGATCCGGGCGTGAATGCACGAACCTGGAGCTAGTGCGCGCCCTCTGCGCCGAGCTCGATGCGCGCTTTGCCGCGGATGCGGCGCTGCGCGCGCGATACCCCGAATGCCCGGCTGCACGCGGCTCCGCTTGCGCAGCACTGGTTACTCATGTCGCGGACCGGCCGGGGCACGACATGCGGTATGCGCTGGATGCGACGAAGCTGCGCGAGCGGGTGGGATGGAGGGCGGCGGAGTCGCTGGAAACGGGATTGCGGCGTACGGTTGAGGCCTTCCTCAGTGGGGCGGGGGCACAGTGATTGAATGCGGAAAGACGTACTGCGGGAAGACTTACAGCGGGAAGACTTACAGCGGGAAGACTTACTGCGACAGCTGCGCGTCCTCGCTGCCATCTCGCTGTATGTCTTCCCGCTGTATGTCTTCCCGCCCCACGTCTTCCCGCAGTTCAGTACATCTCCTCCTTATCGCCGCACCACCGAAAAGCTCACCGTAATCGCCCGCGGCATCCCCGGCTCAAACGCCAGCGGCTTCCCGCCCACCACGTCGGGGTTCAGGAACGCCGAGCCGATGAAGCGCCGGTCGCCTGCGTTCTCCACGCTTACAAATCCCTTGAGCGTCACATCACGCGCCTGCACCAGCCGGTCGGCGCGGAGCGTCGCGCTCAGGAGATGCGCCTGCGGGATCCTCACGGTGTTCGCGTCGTCGGCGTAGTAATCGCCGATGCCCTGGACGCCCACGGACCAGCCAAGGCCGAGAGGCGCCTTCGGGTTGGACCACACCAGCGAGCTGCTGTAGAACCACTTCGGCACGCCAACCACCAGGTTGCCGCTGTAGTCGGCCTTGGCGCCGGGCTTGCCGTAGTGGACGGAGTCCACGACGTACTGCTCGTACGTGTTCTTGCTCAGCGTGAGCGCGTTGTCGAGGCGGAAGCCGTGCTTGGCCTGCGCGCTCAGCGAGACTTCGAGACCGGTACGGCGCGCCTCGCCGGCGGTGAAGTAGAAGCGGCCACCGCGGTAGGGGACGATCTCGTTCCTCACGTTCGTGAGATACGCGGCGACATCGTAGCTCACGCCGGTGATGAGGCCGGCGTTCACGGTGGCGATATGCTTGGTGCCGACCTCGTACGTGTACGAGCGGATGGGCTCGAGGAGCGGGTTGATGGCGGTGACGGTATCCTGCCCAAAGGTGCTCGCGGGGTCTGTCTCGTTGCCGGCCGGCGCTTCCACCCCGCCGCCGATGTTGGCGTAGAACTGGTGCGTGGGCGTGAGGCGGTACGACAGTCCAACCTTGGGCGTCACTTGTGAGAACGTCTTGCTCGCGTCGCGCTTCGGGGTAATGAAGCTCTTGTAGTAGTACGAAATGCCGTCCGCGCGCGCGCCGAGCGAGAGGGCGAGCTTGCTGTTGAAGAGCAGCTCGTCTTCGACGTACACGCCGCTGTTGTACGCGCCTTCCTTCTTGTTGTCCGCCAGCGTCGTGCCTCGGCCGGCCGTGGCGCTGAGCGAGTAGAAGAGAATCGCGCCGTCCTGGTACGCCTGATCCACGCCCATCGTGAAGCGGTTCTTGAACGTGGCGCTCACGGTGTCCATGCGGTTGTAGGCGACGTTCGCCCCGCCGTGGTACCGGGTGAAGTCGCGGAACGTGCCGCGCTCGGAGCGCTGGAGGTACTTGGGGTTGATATATGCCATCGCCGAGACTGTGGCGCGCGGCGAGATCTGCTGCTCGATGCCGGCGCCGAGGCGGGCGAGGCGGTTGTAGCGGCGCTCGTCGCGCGTGTTGTAGGTGGCGTTAGCCTGTCTGGGATCGGCCGCCACCTGCACATCGTTGAGCGGACCGGGGATGTGGAAGAGGTTGTTGGCCCCGGTGAGGTGCACGCGCACACGCGTCTTCTCGCCCACCGGCGCCACGATGCCGGTGTTCACCAGCACGCGCCGCGCGTCGGAGTTCACGCGCCAGCCGTCGAACGTGGTATTCACGAACGTGGCGTATGCCACGCCGCCATTGGCGAGCGGCGCGGCGGTCTGCGCGATGTAGCGCTGCAGGCCGAACGACCCGCTCTGCACGGTGGCCGCCGCGAGCGGGCGGTCCACCACGGGCACGGTGCTGATGTTGACCACGCCGCCGGCCGCGTTGCCCCAGAGTGCGCTCGCGTTGGAGCGGATGACATCGATGCCTTCCACCGCGGCGAGATCGACGTTGTCGAACGCCGTGCGGCCATCGGGCTCGGTCTCGGGGATGCCGTCGATCAGCACGCGAATGCCGCGCGAGGTACCGGCGTTGCTCCGATCACCGGCGCCGCGCGCGCCGAAGCCACGGATGGTGATGCGCACATCGCTCGTGCCGTAGCGCGACTGTACGAGCGCACCGGGGACGCCGGCCATGGCGTCGTTCAGGCCGAAGCCCGCCTTGGCGTCGAACTTGTCCTTGCCGATGCGCGTGATGGCGAGCGGCGAGACGAAGGGACTGGCCTCGCTGCGGGTGGCGCGGACGTTGTAAGGCGTGAGGCGACGGGCGAGGGAGTCGCGCTTGGCGGAGTCTTGTGGGGGGGAGACTTGAGCGGTGAGACTGCTGGCCGTGGCGCAGAGCGCCGCGGCTACGCGGAGGGAGCGGGACATGTGGGGGCGGGGTTAGGGACCTCCTTTAAAGTGGATGGGGGTGCCTTAATGGGGGGTTAACTGCGGGAAGACGTACTGCGGGAAGACGAACGGCGGGAAGACGTACCGCGGTTACCGCAGTACGTCTTCCCGCCGTTCGTCTTGCCGTTTCACGTCTTCCCGCAGGCCGGGCCGTTACCCCCGGCCGACGCGCCGAACTATCCGTAAAACTCCTGCCCCGGCTTCCTCCGCGACTCCCGCTCCGCGCGGCCATACGAGCCCGCGTCCGTCCGCGAGATCTTCCGGCGGGCGACCAGCGCTTCGAGTACCAGCTCGCACGCCACCACGATCATCGGGTCGTCGCCCTTCTTGGCAAGGCCGAGTGCGACCACCGTTTCGACCAACCCCGGTACCAGGTCGAAGCCTTTGCGCACGACGGGCAAGGCCGTGTCGTCGGAGACCTGCAGGGCGCTGCCCTGGTCGAACCACATCACGATGTCGTCGGTGTCGAGATCGCCAGCTCTTGCGCGGAGCGTCTGTTCGCAGGCGCGGCGAATGAGTTCGCGGGCGATGTTGGCGCCGCCCACGAGTTCACCTTCGTACTCGAGTTCGATCTTGCCGGTGATGGCGGGAAGGGCGGCGTACACATCGGCGATGCGCGGCACGGCTTCGTTGTCGCCGTTGCGCAGCGCGCGCTGCTCGGCGTTGCTCACCACGTTTTCCATGGCGGTAATGGGCATGCGCTGGCTCACGCCGGAGCGCTTATCGATGCGCTTGTCGTCGCGGGCTTCGAAGGCGATGCGCTCGACCACTTCTTCGATGAGATCGGGGACGCGGATCTCCACGCCGTGGTCGCGCTTGGTCCACGCTTCCTGGCGGGTGATGCTCACGCCGAGATCGACGCTCTCGGGGTAGTGCGTAATGATTTCGCTGCCGATACGATCCTTGAGCGGCGTGATGATCTTGCCGCGCGCGGTGTAGTCCTCAGGATTGGCGGTGAAGCAGAGGAGGACATCCAGTGCGAGGCGCACGGGATAGCCTTTGATCTGCACGTCGCCTTCCTGCATGATGTTGAAGAGGCCCACCTGCACCTTGCCGGCGAGGTCGGGGAGTTCGTTCAGGGCGAAGATGCCGCGGTTGGCGCGCGGCAGCATGCCGTAGTGAATGGTGAGCTCGTCGCTCAACAGATGCCCACCGCGCGCGGCCTTGATGGGATCCACGTCGCCGATGATGTCGGCTACGGTCACATCGGGCGTGGCGAGCTTTTCCACGTAGCGCTGATCGCGCGAGACCCACGCAATGGGCGTGTCGTCGGCATGCTCTTCGATGAGCTGGCGCGCGTACTTGGAGATGGGGTTGAACGGATCGTCGTTCACCTCGCTGCCAGCCACGACGGGCATCACTTCATCGAGCAGCGAGACGAGCGCGCGCAGGATGCGGCTCTTCGCCTGGCCGCGGAGGCCGAGCAGGATGAAGTTGTGGCGCGCGAGGAGCGCGTTGACGATCTGCGGCATGACGGTCTCTTCGTAACCGAGCACGCCACGGAAGAGCGGCCCGCCATCCTGCAGGCGGGCGATCAGGTTACGGCGGATCTCGTCCTTGACGTTCTTCGGACGGTTGGTGACGTAGCCGGAGCGGCGCAGCGCGCCGAGAGTGTCGGGGAGTCGGGACACGGGAACGGACTGAAGACGGCTCGGGGTCCGGGGCCGGGAATCGGTCCGGACGAATCCGAGGGTACCGCAGGTAGAGCGCACGAGGCGTGCGAGATGTGCCCGACGTCGTCCCTTTGGCGAGCTCATCTATATAACGCCCGGTTTTTTCGCGAAAACCTTTACAGGGCAACCGCTTGCAGGTAACGCGCGAGCGAGCTGGAGAGCCTTGACACCCGGGCCCCTGCCCATACATTTCCGCTGCTCGTTAGTTCCCCGTCGGCAATTCTGTCGAGGGGGCCGTGCGCTTTATAGGACGCACGGCGCACACACCGCACCGTATGGAGTCCGCCCCATGAAGCGCATCGCTTTCGTCGCCGCTGCACTCGTGCTCGCCGCCTGCTCTGCTGAAGAGAAGGCCCCGGCCGCTGATTCGGCCGCCGCTGCCCCGGCCGCTGCCGCGCCGGCCGCCGCCCCGGCTGCTGACACGGCCAAGAAGGATTCGGCCGCGATGGCCGCTCCGGCCGCCCCGGCTGCCGACACGACCAAGAAGTAAGCTGGTCGACGAAAACGGGGGGAGCGCTTCGGCGCTCCCCCCGTTTTGCTTTTGCCCCCCGAGCTTCCTGCGCTACCCGGGGAAGGGGAGCGCCTCCACCCGGGCCGATACCCCTTCCACGGTCACCGTGGCGCCTGGGGTGACCTCACGGCGGATCATCGCGAAGGCAATCGGCCCCAGGCGCGGCGAGATGGCGGTGCTCCGCACGTCGCCCACGTCCTTGCCGGTCTCATCGAGCACGCGCCCATGCTGCGGCAGCGGCCCCTCGCCCACGAGCCCGCGCAGATGCCGGTTCACATGCCCGCGGAAGTGCACCCGCGCGACCGTCTCCTGCCCCGTGTAGCAGCCCTTGGTGAAGGAAATGGCGCCGAGGGTGTCGAGGTTGGCTTCCTGCGGGATGGTGTTCTCGTCCATGTCCACGCCCATCGCCGGCCGGCCGCCCTCGATGCGGGCGATGTTCCAGACGGACCGATTGGCCTGCTGCCCGCCGGCGGCCTCGAGGCGGCTCCGCACCAGATCGGCGTCGAGCGCGTCGGCCAGGACGATGAACCCCGGCAGGCTCCCCATGAGCGGCGCCCGAATGAGGCGCACGCTGGCAGGCCCGATGTTCCACGCCTGATGCTGCCAATCGGGCCAGCCGCTCAAGGTCGCGGCCATGCCGTGCGTGAGCTCGTCGTTCGTGTGCGTCCCCCCGCCCGCCTTCGCCACCACCAGCGGTGCCTCGGCGCCGTACAACATCCACGTCGACCACTGCGCCGATTCATCGGCGACCTTGGCGAGACGCGGGTTGATGTACTTGCGCGCGAGATCGAGCCACGCGTCGGTGTACTGGGCGAGAATCGTGAGGTAGAACGCCTGCTCCTCGGTGCGGATAATGAGCATGTCGCAGACGACCTTCCCCTTGGGCGACAGCGCGACGGCATGACAGCCGCCGCCCACCGGCACATTGAGGACGTCGTTGGTCACCAACCCATTGAGCGCCTCGGCGGCCTTGGGGCCTTTCACACTCGTCCAGCGGCCCTTGGACTCAAACCAGGCGGCGCTCCGACGCAGTTCCTCATAGGCCGCGATGTCCGCAGGGCTCAGCGGCTCGGGGTAGATCAATGCGGGCGTTGGGGAGGTCATCGATATTCAATGTACAAGGATCCGGCAGCGCATTCAGCCATCCGCATCACGCGGCGGCCGACTTCCGATCCCGTTCAGTATCCCAATTCGGTGACGTGGGCGCCAGACAACAGCTGCAGAGCAACCATTCTGGCGTCGTCGTTGCCGTCCATCACGTTCACGTTGGCGCGGTCCACGCCCCACCGGGTGACGCGATCGATGATCGCCTCCCACGAGCGGCAGAAGCTGCTGCGGTAGATGGACGCGGCTATCGGCGGGTCATCGGCGCAGCGTACAAACGCAAAGACGTCGTGCATCGCCCAGCGCTCAAGAAAAGGGACCACGTCACGGCGACGCGAATCGGCGCGCAGGATCACGCGCTGTCCGTCCTTCGTGAGCACGTCTACCAGCTCACGCACCTGTGGGTCCATCGTCGCGCCGTCGCGCAACCACGCCGCATACCGCGCGTTGGCGTCGAGCGCCATGAGCTCGAGGAGGGTGGGATCCTGCTGCACCAGCTCGTGCGTAGCCCAGCCCATGCGCAGCACCTCCTCGAAGGTGCGTCCGTCAAGCTTCTCGATCACCACGCGATAGGTCGCTTCGTCCATGGGGTCGATCCCGCGCGCCATGATGGCGTCGCACAGGCATCGCTGTCGATCGCCGTACTGCCCCATCAGGAAGCCGTCGAAGAGCAGGACGTTCACGCGCATACGCCGACCTCGCTCAGTCGGGATACGACTCGGCGAGCAGCTCCACCGGATGCATCACGCGCGCGTCGCTGCCACTCAGCAGCAGCCCCGCGCCGATCTGCATCATGCAGCCGGGATTGCCGGTCGCCACGATCTGCGCCTTGGTGTCGGCGATGCGCTGCAGCTTGGGCGCCAGCACGCGATCGGAGACGTCGGGCTCGATGAGATTGTAGATGCCGGCCGCGCCGCAGCACTGGTCGCTGTCTTCGAGCGGCACGAGGGTGAGCCCGGGAATGGACTTGAGTACCGTGAGCGGCGGCGCGGTGATGCGCTGCGCGTGCTGCTGATGGCAGGGGGCGTCGTGCGTGACCCGGAGCGTGACGGGTTGTGAGCCTGGCGTGGGACCGTGTGACGCGAGGACTTCGGAGACGTCGCGCACCTTGGCGCTGACGCGCGCGGCGCGCGACTTCCAGACGGGGTCGTCCGACAGGAGATGGGCGTAGTCCTTCATCATCGCGGCGCAGCCGGCGGAGTTCACGACGATCACATCCACGCTGCTCTGCTCGAAGGCGGCGATGTTCTGCTTGGCGAGGGACCTGGCGGAGGCGAGATCGCCGGCGTGGGCGTGGAGGGCGCCGCAGCAGCGCTGCGTGGGGACTTGCTTGATGGTGTGGTGGTTGGCGCGGAGGGTTTTTTCGGTGGCTTGGTGGACGTGAGGGAAGAGGCCTTGCATGACGCAGCCTGTGAGGAGGGCGGCGGACGGTTCTTGTTCTTGGGTACTGCGGGAAGACGTACTGCGGGAAGACTTACTGCGGGAAGACGTACTGCGGGGCTTGGTGCTGGCTAGCATGGCTAGCGGGAAGGCTAGGCGCTGGGGGAGAACACGCGCGAGGGCCTTGGGGAGGCCGGTGTCTCGGAAAAGTCTTGCGGCGCGGAGCGCTAGGTGCAGGATGGTGTGATTATTGAAGACGCTTAGGACTGCTCTTGCAATAATCGGGATGGGGCGCTGCTGGGCGATGGTGGCTCTCGTCGCTTCCAGCAGGTGGCCGTAGGGGACGCCGCTGGGGCAGGCGGTTTCGCAGCCGCGGCAGCCGAGGCACTGGTCGATGTGCTTCGTTGCGGCATCATCGGTCAGGGCGATCTCGCCGTCGAGCATGCGGCGCATCAGCACGAGACGGCCTCGTGGCGAGTCGTTCTCGTCGCCGAGGTTGACGTACGTGGGGCACGCTTGCAGGCAGAAGCCGCAGTGCACGCACGCATCGAGGCCGGCTTTCGCTTGGCCGAGTGGGGATTGCTGTAGCGGGAGCGTCATGCGTGTTGCGGTTCGCTGGCGTGTACGCCTTCGTAGCGGTTCATCACGTCGCGTGGGTCCATGGCGCGCTTGAGGCCCTGCTCGATGGCGTTGCGGGTGTGCGGGGTGGTGCGGCCCTGATCGACCACCACACTGACCGCATGCTGCGCGCCGTTGGTGGCGGCGGTGGTCATGAGCTGGGCGATGCGCGCGTCGAGTGGGGCGCCGGTGCCGTCGAGTTGCGCCAGCGAGTGCACGATGCGCAGCGAGCCCTTGGCCGGATCGTACAGCAGCTCGGCGTCGGGGAAAGCGCGCTGTGCCGCGAGCACGAACGGCGCGGCATCGCTGACGGCGGTACGGGCGCGGAGGACGACGGCGTTGCTGGGCGTCTCGCGCAGCGCGTCGGCGTTCGCGACGTGCGACAGGGCGGTCACGCCGAGCGCGGCGAGGCGATCGGTGAGGGCGGCGGCGCGTTGGGTGTTGCCGCTGACGCGCGCCCACACTTCGGCGGGGCGATTGGGGCGGAGGCGCACGATCATCGGCAGCGGCGCGCGGTTCGCCACGAGCGCGGGGAGCGCGTGCGCGATGTCCTGTTCGAGCGTGCCCACCATGATCGCGTCGACCTGCGGAATGGCGTGCAGGCGCAGCGTGACTTCGGTGATCGCGCCGAGTGTCCCCCAGGCGCCGATGTGCAGGCGCACGAGGTCGAATCCGGCGACATTCTTCACGACGCGGCCGCCCACGCGGGTGACTTCTCCGGTGCCGGTCACGACGTCGAGGCCAAGCACGAGGTCGCGCGTGGCGAGATCCCCAAGGGCGAGTGGTGCGGGGCTCGCGGTGGCGACGCAGGCGCCGATGGTGCCGTGGGGGCTGCCATACGGATGCACGGCGAGCATCTGGCCGTGCGGTCGGGTGGCGGCGTCGAGGTCGCTGAGCGTGGTGCCGGCGCCCACCGTGATGACGAGATCGCCGGGTTCATAGGCGATGACACCGCGCAGCGCCGCGAGCGAGACGGGGGAGTCGCTCACGAATGGGCCGCCGGCGTGCTGCCAGGTGCCGCTGCCGGCCAGGCGGAGCGGCGTGTCGTGCGCAGCAGCGTGGCGTACGATGTCGGCGAGCGCCGCGGCGTTCTCAGGCGACTGCATGCGCGCTCCCGTCGCGAGGCGACGTGACACCGGCCGTGCCATGCCATTCGCGGCAGGCACGCACGGGTACGACCTTGCCGGGGTTGGCGCGGCGGTCGGGGTCGAAGACGCTGCGCACCCGGCACATCGCGTCGAGCGACGCGGCGCTGAAGAGGCGCTCCATGTACGGCAGTTTGTCGAGCCCGACGCCGTGTTCGCCGGTGATGGTGCCTCCGGCGTCGATGCACGCCTGCATGATCTCGCTCATGGCGTGATGCACGCGGTCATTCTCTTCGGCGTTGTTCGCGTCGTAGGGAATGTTGGGGTGCAGGTTGCCGTCGCCGGCGTGAAAGACGTTGCACACCTTCACGCCGTGGTGCTGGGCGATGGCATCGATGCGCGCGAGCACCTCGGGGAGCTTGGTGCGCGGCACGACGGCATCCTGCACCACGAGACTGGGCGCGATACGCCCCATGGCGCCAAAGGCTTTCTTGCGCCCCTGCCAGAGTCGCATTCGATCGGCTTCGGCGGTGGCGACGCGCACGTCGCTCGCGCCACTCTCTTCGCAGCAGCGGCGAATGATGGCGACGTCTTCGTCGAGCCCCTCGTGCATGCCGTCCACCTCGCAGAGCAACACCGCCGCCGCGTCGATGGGGTAGCCGGCGGTGTAGATGCTCGCTTCGACCGCGCGGATGGTGGCATTGTCCATCATCTCGAGCGCCGCCGGCACGATGCCGGTAGCCACGATGCGCGACACCGCACGCGCGGCGGCGTCCACACTGGCAAAGCTCGCGAGCAGCGTGTGCACGGCATCGGGGTTGGGCACGAGACGCACAGTGATCTCGGTCGCCACGCCAAAGCAGCCTTCGCTCCCGATGAACAAGCCGAGCAGGTCGTAGCCGTCGGTTTCGCCATGCGCATTGCCGAAGCGCGTGAGCGTGCCATCGGGGAGGATGACTTCACACTCCACGATGTGATTGAGCGTCACGCCATACTTGAGGCAGTGCGGCCCACCGGCATTCTCGGCGACGTTGCCGCCGATCGTGCACGCGGTCTGACTCGAGGGATCGGGCGCGTAGTGCAGCCCATGCGGCAGCGTGGCGCGTGAAAGGCGCACATTCACGACACCGGGCTCGACGCGCGCCGTGCGATTGACGGGATCGACGCTGATGATGCGCGTGAGGCGCTGCAGCCCGAGGAGCACCACATCTTCGGCGAGGGACCCACCGGAGAGCCCCGTGCCGGCGCCGCGCGGCACGAACGGCGTGCCGGTCTTGGCGAGTTCGCGCACGACCTGTATCAGCTCGTCTCGCGTGCCGGGGAAGACGGCGAGACTGGGGGTGGCGCGGTGACCGGGGAGGCCGTCGGCGTCGTAGGCGGCGAGCTCGCTCGGCCGGGTTTTGACCCAGTTGGCGCCGACGATTTTGGCGAGGGACTGCTGCATGCCGAAAACTACTGGAACGGCGGAAAGACGTACTGCGGGAAGACGTACTGCGGGAAGACGTACTGCGGGTTAACCGCAGATCTCTGCGACCTTGGCCTTCAGCGTTCCCAGATCAAACGGCTTCTGGAGCACGTGTGGGTGCTCGGCGAGCGGGGTGCCGGGTTCGGCGTCGGCGACGGCGTCGCCGGTGGTGAGGATCACGCGGGCGGCGAGGGCGGGGCTGCTGATTTGCAGATCGGTGAGCAGCTGGCTGCCGCTGATGCCGGGGAGGTGCAGGTCGAGGAGGATGAGATCGACCTGCTCAACCGTTTGCGCCGCGATCGCGGCGAGCTGGCCCTGGGCTTCGGTGCCATCGGCGGCTTCCACGACGCTCCACTGCGCGCGCTCGAAGAAGCGCCGCAGAGCGAACCGGATACCGGCTTCGTCGTCGATCAGCAGAACACGGGGCACGGACTCTCCCACCACAGGACACGAGCGGACCACGACGCAAACTCGAAGCGGGTGCCCGTAGTTCCTCGAGCACCCGCTTCGAAGCTATTGCATAAACCGAATTCTCACAACGCGGGGAGAATTCTCCGCCGAGCCTTCAGTGGTGACGTGCCGCGGTTACGCTGCGCCCCAGAACCCGGCGAGTGCACTGCCATCGGGCGACTCGCGGAGCTTTTCGAAGGCGCGTTCGCGGATCTGGCGAATGCGTTCACGCGTGACGCCCATGAGCGCACCGATGCGCTCGAGTGTCATCGCTTCCGCCCCTTCGTCGAGGCCGTAGTAGAGATAGAGAATCTTGCGCTCGCGCGGCGTGAGGTACTTCCGGAAGACGCGATCGATGAACTCGCGCATGAGGCGGAAGTCGGTGCCCTCTTCGATATCGACGTGCGTTTCGCCGGCGAAGCGCTCGCCGAGCGTGGACGCTTCGCGATCCTGCCGATCGATGGGCGCGTCGAGCGAGACTTCGGTGCTCGTGATCTGGCGCGCGGCGCGCACCTGCTCGAGCGGTTCCTGCAGGAGCTTGGAGAGTTCCTCATCGGTGGGCTCGCGATTGAGCACCTGGTTGAGGACCATCTCGCCGCGCGCCATGCGGATGAGCTGCGAATTCTGGTTGAGCGGGATGCGCACGGAGCGCGTCTGCTCGGCGAGCGCCTTGAGCACCGCCTGCCGGACCCACCACACGGCGTAGGAGATGAACTTGACGCCCTGGTCGGGATCGAACTTCCGGACGGCCTTGAGGAGGCCTTCGTTGCCGATGGCGACGAGTTCGGAGAGGTCGAGGCCGTGTCCCTGATACTTCTTCACGTAGCTGATGACGAACCGGAGGTTCGCCGTCACCAGACGTTCCGCGGCCGCCTCATCGCCCTTCTGGGCGAGACGGGCCAGGCGGCGCTCCTCGGCTGCATCGGTGATGAGCGGGAGCTTCTGGATATCGTGTAAGTACTGGTCGAAGGCGGTGGAAGGAGCGGAACGGAAGAAGCCCTTCGCGCGGGCCTCAGAGGTTCTGGTTGCAGCTGCCTGCATACGCCCTCGCCGTACGTGTACTGGGATCAATCCGGGGGGAGACCGGACTGGTCGAGTCGGAGCGCCACGATAATGGTCGGGTTCTGGACGGTCAATAAAAATCTTCTGTCTTTGACGTATAGCGACACTTTTCCGGCAGTTTTGCGCCAGACGAGCATTTATGTGATCTCGGATAGCTCAGTTGTGTGGGGATCTTCATGCGGCCCGGGTTGAGTGTCGCGGGGACGCAACGCTCAGCGGTTCGCGTTTCGTCCCTGAGTTCCGAGGCCTGGGCTGGTTGGGCGCGGGGGCGCTCCGGCGGCGCTGCGTCGCCGAGTCGGTCCTCTCCGGGGTTGGGAACGCCGGCGGCCTTCCCAAGCCCGGAGAGCGACCGCTCGGCGCCGCACCCCCGCCGGAGCGCCCGGGCGGCTTCGCCTGGGGCGCGGAGGTCAGAGGTCAGAGCGGTTCGCGCCTGAGATCGCAAACGCGGGGGCTGGCGTGCGGTCCGAGCGGCCGCTGTCCCGGCTTGGGAACGCCGGCACGGCGTTTCCCAACCCGGGACAGGGCCGTGAGGCGCCGCACGCCAGCCCCCGCGTCCCGCGCCAGTGCCGGTCCTAGCTCAGCGCGCCTAGGACGACGGCGTCAGGCACCGCCACCGACCAGCGCCCCTCCGCCGCATCCATTTCGCCAAGCGAGCGAGGCAGCGCATAGCGCGCCGCGCCACCGCGCGCCTTCTTGTCGCCGTGCGTCTCGGCGATGATCGCCTCTATAGAGAGATCGCTCGGCAGCGCGCTCGGGAGGCCGGCACTGCGCACGGCGTCTTCCACGGCCAACGCGAGCCCGGGTGACGCCAGCCCAATCGCTTCGGCGATGCGCGCCTCGGCCACCATGCCCATGGCGACGGCGTCGCCGTGCAGCATCTGATACTGGCGGAGCTTCTCGACGGCGTGTGCGATCGTGTGGCCGAAGTTCAGGATCTGACGGAGCCCGCCTTCGCGCGTGTCTTCGGCGACGACGTCGGCCTTGATGTGCACGCTGCCGGCGATCAGGCGCGGCAGCGGTTCGGCGGCGGCGCCGTCGCTCAAGAGCGCCGGGAGCGCGTGTAGCATCGCGTCGAAATACGCGCGATCGGCGATGACGCCGTGCTTGAGCATCTCGGCGAGCCCGCTCCGGAACTGCGGGGCGCTGAGGGTGCGCAGCACGTCGGGGTCGATGATCACCGCCGACGGATTGTGAAACGCGCCAACGAGATTCTTACCGGCCGGTGTATCGACGGCCGTCTTGCCGCCCACCGACGCGTCCACCATGGCGAGGAGCGTAGTGGGCACCTGCACGACGGGGAGGCCGCGCATGTAGGTCGCCGCCACAAAGCCAGCGAGGTCGCCGACCACGCCGCCGCCCAGCGCGACAATGGTGGTATCGCGACCGGCGCCCCACGCGATCAGCGCGTCGGTGAGTTCGGCCCAGCGGGCGCGCGTCTTTTCGTGCTCGCCGGGGGGAATGGTGAAGAGCTTTGCCCCGGTGAACTGCGCCGCCACGGCCGCGCCATGATGCGCCGCGACGCTCTCATCGGAGATGATGGCGACGCGATGGGCGGGGGCGACGGCCCGCACGATCTCCCCCGCCTGCACGAGCGAGCCGCGGGCGCAGTGGATGGGGTAGGGGAGGGGGAGATCTAGGGGCACTTTCTCGGCGTACGGCGGGAAGACGTACTGCGGGAAGACGTACTGCGGGAAGACGAACAGCGCGGAGTTACCAGGTGACTTCGCCGGCGCCGGCGCGCTTGTTGGCGACGCGGGCGAGCATGAAGAGGAGATCGCTGAGGCGATTGAGGTAGATGACCACGAGATGTGGGAGCTCGACCTCGGCGCTCAGATGCACGACGCGCCGTTCGGCGCGGCGGCACACCGTGCGCGCGACGTGCAGCGCGGCGGCCTTGGGGGTGCCACCGGGGATGATGAAGGACTTGAGCGGTTCGAGCTCCGATTCGCAGCCGTCGATGTAGCGCTCGAGCTCCGCGATGCGCCCTTCGTCGATGCGCGCCTTGGAGAGCTGCTCCTTCATCTTCTCATGGTCCGGCGTCGCCAACAGCGCGCCGATCGCGAAGAGGTCGCGCTGAATGGGCACGAGCACTTCATCGATGCGCGGCATCATGTCGATCGAGCGCGCGAGCCCCAGGGAGGCATTGAGCTCGTCGACATCGCCGTACGCTTCCACGCGCGGATGATCCTTCCCCACGCGGCCGCCGCCGAAGAGGGCGGTGGCGCCCTCGTCGCCGGTTCTGGTATAGATCTTCATGGGGCGAAAGGTAATCGGCTTGGGGGGGAGGTGAACTGATGTACTGCGGAAAGACGTACGGCGGGAAGACGTACTGCGGGAAGACGTACGGCGATTTACTGCGGTGTCGCGGTACGTCTTCCCGCTGTGTGTCTTCCCGCAGTACGTCTTCCCGCCGTACGCCTTTCCGCAGTACCAGTCTTTCCCCGCCCGCCTCGCTACGCCCTCACCCGCGGGTCCACTCGTTGGTACATCACATCCGTCGCCAGATTCACCAGGACGAATACCACCGACAGGAACAACACCGTCCCCTGCACGGCGGGGAGGTCGCGTCGTGAAATCGCCATCACCACGTAGCGGCCGATGCCGGGCCAGCTGAAGATGGTTTCGGTGAGGATGGAGCCGGTGAGGTAGGCACCGAAGTCCAGACCGATGACGGTGACGACGGGGATGAGCGCGTTGCGGAGGGCGTGGCGCGTGATGACGACGCGTTCGGCGAGGCCTTTGGCGCGGGCGGTGCGCACGAAGTCGGCGCCCATGACCTCGAGCATCGCGCCGCGGGTGACGCGGGCGAGATAGGCGATGGAGCGCGAGCCGAGTGCGAGCGCCGGCAGCACGAGGAACTCCGGGCGGCCAAAGCCCGACGCGGGGAGCCAGCGCAGGGTGACGGCGAAGAGCACGATCAGCAACAGGCCGATCCAGTACACCGGAAAAGAAATCCCGAGATACGTCGTGGCCAGCGCGAGGCGATCGAACCAGCCGTTCGGCTTCACCGCGGCGAGCACGCCGATCGTGACGCCCGTGATCGTCGCCAACAGCATCGCCGCGCCCGCGAGCAGCAACGTGCGCGGGAATCGCTCGGCGATGTCCTGCACGATCGGCCGATTCGTGATGTAGCTGCGCCCCAGGTCGCCCTTCAGGATGCCGCCCGCGTAATGCACGAACTGCACCGGCAACGGATCGTCGAGCCGCAGCTCCGCCCGCAACCGCGCAATCGTGGCCGCATCGGCCCGCTCGCCCACCATCGCCTGCACCGGATCACCGGGCGCGACGTAGAGGAGGAGGAAGACGACGGCGAGGACACCGGCGAGGGTGGGGAGGCTGAGGAGGAGGCGGCGGGTTAGGAGTTGGAGCACGGTGGGGAAGATCGTACGGCTACCGACAAGCGGGAAGACTTACTGCGGGAAGACTTACTGCGGGAAGACGTACGGCGAGGGTTACCTCCGCTTCTTGTCCCTCCGGTCATTCTCGGCTCTGGCTTCGCGTTCTTCCACGGCTCGGATGAACCCGTAGAGCATCTTGGAGACCGTCGCGAGCTTGATCTGGCAGCGCTTGATCGAAATCGGGTCCAGGGCTCTCGCCTCATGGATCAGCCGAAGGTGTACGCCGCATTCCTCGGCGGAGGCCAAGGCCAGACGGAGCTGGCGCACCATGTTCGCATCGGTGCCCAGTCGTGCCGCCTCCGCGATGTTGGCGGCAACCGATGAAGAGGCGCGCAATAGCTGTGCGCGCTCGCCAGGCACACGCCAGTTGTCGACGCGGCTCATGGCCTGTTGTACCGTTGCGGCGAAATCCTCAGCCGCACCAAGTACCCGGAGATTGCTGGAATCGCTCATACGGCGACTCTAGCAAAACCGGTGCGCGTCAGTGACATCATTCCGACGCGCACCCAACCATTCCAACGCAGTCAATCGCCGTACGTCTTCCCGCAGTAAGTCTTCCCGCAGTAAGTCTTCCCGCAGTTCAGCCGTTGACCCCCCCTCTACTTCCCCCCAAGCGTGACTTTCGTCCACCGCTGCCCATTAAAGATCACCGGCACCTCAAACCCGTTCACCCACGGCTGCACCGCGTACACCTCGTTGTAGAAGAACAGCGGCAGCAGTCCCACGTCGCCGTAGGCGAGTGAGTCTGACGTCCGATACAACGCCGTACGCTTCGCGGCATCGGACTCGCGGCGCGCCTCGTCGACCAGCTTGTCGAAGGTCGCGTTCTTGTAGAACGAGACATTGCCGCCCGGGCCGGCGTTGGCGCTGTGCAGCAGCGGATAGAGGAAGTTCTCGGCATCGGGGTAGTCGGCGTACCAGTCCTTGATCACGAGATCCGTCTGGCCGGCGCGCGCGGCGGCGCGCATGCTCGGGGCGTCGCGCTGGACGAGCTTGAGGCGAATGCCCACGGCGCCGAGGTAGGCTTGGAGCGTTTGGGCGAGACGCGGCCACGGGGCGGTCTGCGAGCTCCACAGCTCCAGGTCCACGCCCTTCGCATAGCCGGCGTCGGCGAGCAGCTTGCGCGCAGCGGCGGTGTCGTAGGCGAAGGGCGTGCGGCTCTTGTCGGCGCCGTCGAGGCTGGGCGGGATCACGCCGGCGGCGACGGTGCCGCGGCCGGCGAGGAGCTGCTGCAGAAGCGTCGGGACGTCGATGGCGTATCCGATCGCCTGGCGCACGCGCACGTCCTTCAGCGGGCCGCGGGTGTTGTTGATGCCGAGGTACCAGAGGCGCAAGGCGGGGGCGCTGACGAGCTTGGCTTTGCGCTCGTCGGTGTTCTCCCAGGCCTTGGTCTGATCTTCGGGGATGTAGAGGATGTCCACCGTACCGCTTTCAAACTCGGCGACGGCGGTGCTCGGCTCGGGGATGATGCGCGCGATGAGCGTATCGATGCTCGGCGCGCCGCCGAAGTACGACGCGTTCCTGGCGAACTTGAGGTAATCGTCGTGCTTCCACTCGACGAGCTTCCACGGGCCGGTGCCGATGGGCTTCTCGCTGAAGTTGTCGCCCGCGCTTTCGGGGACGATGCTCGCCACCGGCATGGCGAGCAGCTTCGGGAAGATGGCGAGTGGCTGTTCGAGCGAGATGACGACGGTGCTGTCGTCGATGGCGGCGAGGCCGAGCTGGTCGCTCTTGCCGGCGGCGACGTCACGCGCGCCACGAATGGGATAGAGCGGCCACACGGTGCCGGCCTTGGTGGCCGGATTGAGCACGCGGCGGAAGGCGCTCACCACCTGCTTGGCGGTGAAGGGCGTGCCGTCGTGGAAGGTCACGCCGCGTCGCAGATGGAAGGTGTACTCGGTGCCGCTCGCGCTCACGTCCCAGCTGGTGGCGAGGCCGGGCTCCACCTGACCGCCGGGGGTGAAGCGTGTGAGCCCGTCGAAGAGGTACGACACCGCACGTCCGGCGGGCACGTCGGGCGCGCGCGCGGGATCGAGCGAGACGGGGTCGCTCCAGTCGCGCGAGTCCACGAAGGTGTGCCGCACGGGGCTCTGTTCCGACGCCGTACAGGCGGTCAGGGCGGTCAGGGCCAACAGCGAGGAGAAAACGAGCGGTGCGGTGCGCGGCATGCGTGGTTGACTGGATGTGGAAAACGCGTGAGCTTTGTAGGCTATAGAACGTGCGTCTATCCGTCCATCTCGGCCGCCGTATTTCCCTCCGAATCCGCCCCCGTCTCCGCCGTACCTTGGCTGGTGTTGCCGCGCTCCTCAGTTGCCTGAGCGCGCGTTCGGCGACCGCGCAGGATCTGTCCTGCGAACGGGGCGATCGGGAAGTGCGCGCACTCCGCTTCGAGGGAAACAAGGCCTATACGCCGGCCGCGCTCGCCGCGACGGTGGCCACGACGCCGAGTTCGTTTGCCGGGCTGCCGCTCGTGGGCGAGCGGCGTTGCCTCGATCCGGTGGAGTTCGCGCGCGATGTGCGGCGCCTCGAGACGCTCTATCGCCGCCGCGGCTTCCCCGATGTGCAGGTCGATACGACGGTCACGACGGTGAAGCCGGGTGTGATCGAGATCACGTTTCGCATTCGCGAAGGGGAGCCGATGCGGGTGACGGCCTTCGCGCTCCGCGGCGTCGATGGCGCCCCCGAGCTGCGCACCGCCGCCCGTGACTTTCCGATCACGGTGGGCGGGCTGTTCGATCGCGGCGCGCTCGAGGCGGGGCGCGACACGCTCCTTCGCCGGCTGCGCAATCAGGGGTGGCCGCAGGCCGAAGCGCTGCTCGCGTACACGACGAACACCCGGCAGCGCACCGCCGAGGTGGAGGTGCAGGTGGTGCCGGGGGCGCGCGCGAAGCTCGGGCGCATCGCCCTCGAGGTGGACAGCGGCACCTCCAAGCGCCGCGTGAGCGACCCGACGATTCGCCGCGCGATGGCGCTGCGCACCGGCGACTGGTATTCGGCGCGCGCGATCATCGACGCGCAGCGGAATCTCTATCAGACCGACGCGTTTCAGCGCGTGGACCTGCAGCCGGATTCGCTGCAGCCGGCCGGCGATACGATCGTGAACCTCACGGTGCGGCTGGTGGAAGGCGATCGCTGGGCGGCGCGCGGCGGCATTGGCTGGGCGACGCTCGACTGCTTCCGCACGCAGGGCACGCTCACCGATCGCGACTTTCTGCCGTACGCACAGCGCCTCGAACTGACGGCGCGGTTGAGCAAGATCGGCATCGGCTCTCCGCTCGATGGCGCGCCGAATCTCTGTCAGCAGCAGGCGCGGAGCGATCCGTACAGCCGTACGCTCAACTACTACACGTCGGCCACCTTGCGGCAGCCGGTGCGTGCCAATCAGGCGCGCGTGCCGAGCCTCACGGTGTTCAGCTCCACGCTCAGCGAGTACAAGGCGTACCTGCGGCGTACGCCGATCGGTGGCGTGCTGTCGGTGGCCGATCCGTTCGGCGCCTGGGCGGCGGCGCGCGTGCCGAGTACGCTGAGCTATCAGCTGGAACTTGGACGCACGGAAGCGGAGCCGGCATTCTTCTGTGCGGTGTTCAATGCCTGCGACGAAGTGCTGCGCACGTTCCTGCAGCGCAACAACCGCCTCGCCGCGCTCGAATACTCCGTCTCGCGCCAGCGGGTGAATGATCCCATTCGCCCCTCGGGTGGGACGGTGCTGCGGCTCACGGCGCGGCATGCGAGCACGCTCATCGGGTCGGATGCCGCGCAGCAGTTCAGTCGCGCCATCGGCGACGCCACGTGGTATCGCGCGTTGCCGGGTGGTGCGACGGTGACCGCGCACCTGCGCGCAGGCGTGGTGCAGGGGCGCAGTACGGCAACGGGGGTGACGAGCTTCATCCCGCAGCAGGAGCGGCTCTACGCCGGCGGGCCGACCACGGTACGTGGCTTTCGGCAGAATGAGCTCGGGCCCGCGGTGTACATCGTGAGTGGGTTCACCGCCGATACGGTGGGTGGCGCGGTGTACTATCGCGCCGACGAAAAGACCGTGACCGAGCGTGTTGTGCCTACGGGCGGCAATTCGCTGGTGGTGGGGAATCTTGAGGTGCAGTGGCCAAGCCCGGTGGCGCCCAAGCTGCTGCAGCTCGCGGCCTTTGCCGATGCGGGTCGGTTGTGGAATCGCGGTGATGCCTCGCGCTCGGCGCTGCGCACGGCGGGGCCGACGGTGATCGTGACGCCCGGGATGGGCGTGCGCATTGCGTCGCCCTTTGGGGCGATCCGTGTGGACCTGGGCTACAACGGCTACGATCAGCCCGCCGGCGCCGCGTACTACAACGCGCGACTGCAGGCCGGTGTCGCGCCGCTCTACTGCGTGAGCCCGGGGAACATCCTCCCGGTCACGCCGAGTAGCGCGACCGGCGCGCCGCCGGTGCAGCAGAGCGGGCCGTGCCCGAGTTCGTTCCGCCCGACGCGCCGTACGAGCTTGCTCGGCCGGCTCAATCCGTCCATCTGGATCGGGCAGGCGTTCTGATGGCCCCGCGCCGGCGCACCATCGTGCTGGGGACGGCAGCGGTGCTGCTGTCGCTCGTCGCGCTCGTGGTGGCCGGTGTGGTGGCGCTCACGCAGACCGAGCGCGGGCTCAACCTGATGCTGCGCGCCGCGATGCCGGCGGTAAAGCGCCTGGTGCCCGGCCGTCTCTATGTGGGGACGGTGCGCGGCAATCTGTTCACCGACATCACCATCGACACGCTCGATCTCAAGGCGCCCGACGGCACGCCGTTCATTTCGTCGGGGCCGATTCACTTCACCTACGATCCGCGCGACCTGCTCGATTCGCGCATCGTGGTGAAGAGCCTCGAGGTGCAGCGGCCGAAAGTGACGCTGGTGGACTACGGCAACGACGACTGGAACCTCTGGCGCGCGATCGGTCGCAACAAGAACAAGACCAAGCGCCCGCGCACCACGCGGCTTGGGCAGTACATCGTGATCGACACGACCGCGATTCACGAGCTGCAGTTCGTGGCGCGGCTGCCGTGGTTCCCGAGCGATACGCTGCGCGGGCGCATGCGCGACAGTTCGATTACCGAGCATCTGACGCGCCTTACCGACGAATTCCGCCAGGAAGACGGGCGGTACGTGCATGTGCTCCGATTCCTGCGCGGCACCATCAATCTCGGGCGCTCGCGCATCGCCGATCCCGATTCGGCAGGGCTGCGCTTTGCGGTGGGGCGCATGGATGTGGTGTGGAATTCGCCGCCGATGTGGTTCCAGAACCTCCGCGGCACGGCACGCATTCTGAAGGACACGCTGTGGGTCGACAGTGCGAGGTTCACCCTGCCGCAGTCGCGCGCGGCCGGGACCGCCAAGGTGGTGTGGGGCGGCGGCCTGCCGGTGCGCTATGACATCCGCCTCAAGAGCGACTCGGTGGCGATGACGGATCTGGCGTGGATCGACGAAACGATTCCGCACAGTGGCGGCGGTGCGATGGATCTCGTCATCAAGAACGATCCCAAGAACCTGTCGATCCTCGAGTATCAGATCACCAACATGGACGCACGCTCGCTCAAGTCGCGCCTGTTGGGCGACATGACGTGGGGCGTGGGTGGGCCGGTCACGCGGCTGACCAATGTGAACTTGCGGCTCGAACCGGCGCACACGGACCTGCTGCGCTGGTTCAATGCCAAACCCTTCCCGTTCGACTGGCAGGGGCGTCTCACCGGGACGGTGAAGGGGCGCGGCGGTTTCCTGCACGACTGGAAGCTCGACGAGGCGAAGCTCGCGTTTGCCGATGAGCACGTGCCGGGTGCCGAGTCGCGCGCAGTGGCCACCGGCATGCTGAACATCTATCAGCCGGCGGAAGCGATCCTCAAGGGCGTCGCCCTGAAGGTGGAGTACCTCGATTTCCGCACGCCGCGCTTCGTGAACCCGCTCTTCCCCAAGCTGAACGGCTTTGCGCGCGGCACGATGCAGCTCGATTCGCTCTGGTACGACGCGCGCTTCTCCAACGCCGATCTGGAGCTGGTGGACGGCCCGGGGCAGCCGTCGCGCTTTACCGGCAACGGGCGCTACACGCTGATTCCGGAAGGCGTGGTGTTCGATGTGGACATGCAGGCGCTCCCGCTCAGCTACACTACGCTGTCGCGCTCGTATCAGGACATGCCGCTGCGTGGCGAAGCGGTGGGGCGTATCAAGGCGAAGGGGATGGCGGAGCAGTTCGATCTGCAGGCCACGCTCTCGGGTGAGGGCGGGCAGCTGTCATTCACCGGCGTGGCCGATGCGCTGGACCCGGTGATGGGCGCGAATGGCGCGTGGAGTGTGCGCGGTGGCAACCTGCGCTCGCTCTTTGGCACGACGGCGCTGCCGGTGTCCACGTTGAACGCGTCGGGGACGGTGGACATGCGGGCCACCCTCGACGCGAAGACCGACAAGTTCATCATCAACTCGATCGTGGGGCCGCTCAAGGTCACGCTCGATCAGTTCTCCCGCATTGCCGACGCCCGGTTGTACGGCGGCACGGCCTCGATGCAGTTCGACTCGGGGCGGGTGAAGATCGACACGCTCGCGGTGGAGAGCTCGGCGCTGCGGCTCACCGCGCGCGGCGCCCTGGGGCTTGATCAGACCAAGCGCGATACGCTGCGCCTGACGATGGCGATCGACTCGCTGGGCGGTTTGCGCCCGTGGCTCGCGTCCACGGATTCGACGACCAAGCCCTTCGTGCTGCCGACCGATACGCTGCGCGGCAATCTGGAGCTGTCGGCGCTGCTGGCGGGGTCGATCGATACCCTCGATGCGCGCGGGCTGGATCTCGACGTGCGCGCCGATCTGCGTGACGTCGTGGTTGCCAGTTCGCGTACGCGACGCGCGTCGATCGATGGGCAGGTGCGCGACGTGCTGCGCGGTGCCACTGGCCAGGCGAGTCTGACGGCCGACTCGGCGGTGTTCGGTGGGATCGACGTGGCGTCGGTGGCCGGGCGCAGCACGCTGGTGGGTGGGTTGGCGGAGCGTTTCAGCCTCACGATGCGCACCCCCAACGACGCTCGCATCGCGCTCACCGGCGGGGTGACGCGCCGGCACGATTCGACCGACGTGCGCCTCGATACGATTCTCGTGCGCGTGGACAGCGGCATGGCCAAGCCGCGCGGCTTCGGGCTCGTGGCGCCGGCCACGATTCAGCTCTTCGGTGGTGGGCAGGGCGCCCTCGATTCGCTGGTCCTGCAGCACACCGATACCGGACGGGTCGCGATGCGCGGCGTCATTGGCGCGGCCGGCATCGTATCGGGGCGCTTCGAGATGGACCGGGTGCCGCTCAGCGATGTGGGGGCGCTGCTCCGGACCACGGGCCTCAGCACCGGCACGGCCAGCGCCCGCCTCGATGTGAGCGGTACGCGTGAGCGTCCGCTGCTCGACGGCACGATGGACGTCCGGAACGCCGTGGCGGGCCGCGTGCGTATTGGCGATCTCTATGCCCGGGCGCACTACGATTCGCTGCGATTGCGCGTCGCCGGTGGTTTGCGGGTCGATGGCAAGCCGGCGCTCGAAGCATCGGCCAGCTTACCACTGGATCTGGCGCTGGTCGCAGCGCACCAGCGTCAGTTGGATGAACCGCTGGTGGGGCGCATCACGTCGCCACGCACGAACCTGGCGCTGCTCGAGTCGCTCTTCCCGGATGTGACCCGCTCGCGCGGGTCGCTCGAGACCGACGTGAGCCTCACCGGTACATGGGCGCGTCCGCGTTTGCGCGGGCAGCTGCGGCTGGATGATGCCTCACTCTCGCTCAACAACCTGGGCATCCGGCTCGACAACGCCCGGGCGGATATCGGGCTCGCCGGCGACACCATCTATATCCGGCGCTTTGGCGCGACGAGCGGCCTGCCGACCGATTCGCTCGGGGTGTCGGGGTTCGTGGCGATCACGGACATCAGCCAGCCGAGCTTTGACCTGCGGCTGGCCGCGAACAACTTCCTGGCGATCGACAAGGCGCGCACGGCGAGCATCACGCTCACGACGCCCACGCCGATCACGCTGACGGGATCGAGCGAGGCGCCGCGGGTGCGTGGCGCCGTGCGACTCGATCGCGGCCGCGTGTACATCAACCAGCTCGCGCAGCGGCGCGCGTTGGATTTGACGGACGCCGACCTGCTGGATACGGCGCGCTTCGCGATGAATGCGCTGCTGCCGAGCGCGCCGAGTTCGCTGGTGCGCAACCTGCAGCTCAACGATGTGCGCATCGGCATCGGCGACGACATGTGGCTGCGCAGCCCGGAAGCGAATCTCAAGCTCGGCGGGCAGCTGCGCGTCACGCGCTCGGTCTCGCGCGATGGAGTGGCGCGTCTGGCGCTCGCCGATTCGCTCACGGTCGAGCGTGGCACCTATCAGCTGAACCTTGGTATCGCCCGCCCGGGCTTCGAGGTGGAGCGCGGGCTGGTGCGCTTCTTCGGCGATCCGGATCTCGAGCCGAGTCTCGATATTACGGCCCTGCATGTGGTGCGCGAAACGCGCGCGAACTCGAACCGCCAAGATGTGCGCATCCGCGTGAACATCGGCGGCACGGTGAACCGCCCGACGCTCGCGCTCACCAGCGCCGACAATCCTCCGCTCCCGGAGAGCGACATGCTCAGCTACCTGGTGACGGGCGAGCCGGCGTACTCGCTGCTGGGGACCAATTCGTACGCCGAGCAGGGTGCGACGCTCGCGCTGCGTTTGGCGGGGAGCTATCTGTCGAGCCGCCTCGCCGGCGGGCGCTTCGATGTGGTGCAGGTGGAGCCGACGGCGCTCGCGCCGGGTGAAGCGGCCAACCTGCGCGAGAATGGCCTCGGCATTCTTGCGTCGACCCGCGTGGGTGTGGGTGGGCAGGTGGCCCGCAACACGTATCTGACTTTCAGCACGGGCCTCTGCGGTCTGGCCCCCCAGTCGAACGGCGGTGGCGACGCATTCTCGCTCTTTGCGCAGGGGCTTGGCGTCAAACTCGAGCGCCGCTTCGACCGCGGCCTCTCGGCCTCCCTCGGTCTCGAGCCGGGCAGCTCGGCGCAGGCGTGCGGGCGCCTTGGGATCAGCCGCACCTTCCAGCAGACGCCTCCCCAGATCGGCATCGACTTCTTCCGCTTCTGGACGTTCTGAGCCCTGGGGGGATTGCTGGGGATTTGCGGGATTCCTTGGGATTACGGGGATAACAGAAACTGCAATGGGGATTTTGGGGATTGTGGGGATTGGCTTGGGGCAATCCGCGGAATCCGGATGATCCTCGAAATCCCTGCATGCTGTTTCGGTTATCTGCGAGATCCCTGTCATCCGTGAGATCCTGTCCAAAGCACGGGGTGGCATGGAGATGGGCGTACGAGTGGTCCTCAGATCTGCCGTGAAGTCGGCAATTGTGACGTGAATTGTGATGTGAATTGTGACGTCGATTGTGACGTGAATTGTGACGGCGAGTGTGATCGAGCGTCACACTGCTGGCACAGGGTGTCATGGCGCGGTGTGACGAAACGTGGGCCGGGATTGCTGCTAACTTGTTTCCCTGCGCTCGGCTAGCTCGTCGTTCGGGCACCTCCCATGAATCCGCTGACCTCACTTTCTGCTTCGGCGCCGGCACAGACGCTGCGTGAGATGCTCGACGCGATTGATCGCGCCGAGTCGACGGCGTTGCGCGTGCAGGCTGCGGCCGATGCGTTGCATGATTTCGGATTCGATCGCGTGGTGGTCTCGCTGCGTGATGCGTCGCTCAATCCGACGTTCATTGCGAAGGCCGGTTCGCCGGAGGTTTCGTCGACGACGGGGGCCGGGCTCAAGCCGTTGCCGGGGGCGGTGTGGCGCCGGCGGCTGCCGCATCTTGAGCGCTATCGCGAGGGCGACCTCTATGTGCTCGACGGGAGCGACGAGTGGGTCGCGCGTGAGTTCTTTGGCAGCGAGCCGTCGGGACCGTCGGTTGATGGGCGGTGGCTGGCGACGGATCTGATCGTCGGCGTGCTGCGCGGCGCGCGGCAGGAAGTGGTGGGGATCGTGAAGATTGCCGGTCCCCGCGATGGCCTGCGTCCCGCGCCGTCGGTGCTGCGCGATGTGGACGAGCTGCTGCGGCTCCTGGGCAAGCATGTGTCGTATGACGCGCTGGAGGCGCTGGCGCGGCAGCGGTCGGAACGGCTGCAGCTGCTCCAGGATGCCGGCGCGTCGCTGACGCGGTCGCTCGACGAGCAGGAGATCATGCGCGAGCTGGCGCGTCAGGTGCAGCGAGCGGTGCGGTGCGATGGCGTGGCCATTCTGATTCCCGATCTGCACAACGACACGCTGACCACCGCGATGCGCGTGGTGCGCGGCATGGAGCGGACGCGCGGCGTGGTGCGCCTGGGCGATGGCATCGTGGCGGAGGTGGCGCGGTCCGGCCAGCCGGTGCGCGTGGGCGACCGTGATGCAGATCGCTTGCGTGAGAAGGCGGGGAAGGCGCTGCCGCTCTCAATGTACGATGTGGTGGGTGAGTCGGGCGCGGCGACGAGCGTGCTGGCGGTGCCCATGCGCGTCGGCATTCGGCTGGTCGGCGTGCTGGCGGTGCACTCCACGCTGGCGGATGTGTACGCCGACGAAGACCAGGAAGTGCTGGCGACCATGGCGTCGCAGGCGGCGACGGCGATTGCCAACGCGCGGCGCTATTCCGAGAGCGAACGCGAGCGGCGCACGACCGAGGCGCTGGCCGATGTGGCGCGCGCAGTGGGCGAATCGCTGCGACTGGGTGAAGTGCTGCGGCTCATTTTGCGCCACTCGATCTCGCTGCTCGGCGTGGAGGGCGCGTGCATCGCGCTCCGCACCGGTGAGTATCTGCATATCGTGGCCGCGATGGGCTCGGCGGATGTGCTCTCGGGGCTCCACCTGCCGGTCGGCGCGAGTCTGGTCGGGCGGGCGGTGCTGTCGAATGAGCTCATTCTGGTGAATGAGTTCGGGCCCGATATGCAGCTCAGCCGCGTGGTGTCGGGGCTGATGAAGATCCAGCGCACGATTGTGGCGCCGCTGGGGACCGGTCGCGGCACGATCGGCGCGGTGGCGGTGCTCAATCGCGAGCGCGGCTTCGATCAGGAAGATGCGAAGGTGCTGCAGCGGCTCGCCGACCAGGTGGCCGTGGCGATCGTGAATGCCCGCCTCTTTGAAGAGGTCGAGAAGGCGACGCGCGAGTGGAAGCTGGCGTTCGACAGCACGGCGAGCGGGCTGGTCGTGCTGGAAGAGGCGCTGACGGTGAGCCGTTGCAATGCCCGCGCGGCCGAACTGTGCGGCAGCACGATTGCGGGTCTGCTGGGCAAGCGCTTCCGCGAGGCGCTGGTGGGTGCGGGTGAGACGCCCGAGGGGCTCAACATCGACGCGTTCATCGCGCGTGCGCTGCGCGAAGGGCAGCCGGTGCGTGGCACGGTGCGCGTGTCGTCGAGCGGCCGTCTGTTCACGATCATTGCCGCGCCGCACCCGGATGGTGGGTGTGTGATCACCTTCGACGACGTGTCGGACGCGTCGCGCCTGGCCGAGCAGCATCGCGCCGTGCTCGACACCGTCTCCGACGGCATCGTGATCATCGGGCAGGCTGGTCGCATCACCTTTGCCAATCCCGCGGCGCGGGCGCTGCTGCAGCGCCACGACCTCGAAGGGCTGCCGGCGCCGCGGTTCGTGGCCCCCGAGTGGAACAAGACGGTGCGTCGCCACGAAGCGCTGGTGCGCGGTGGCAAGGCGCAGCAGTACGAATGCGAGATCGTGTGTGCCGATGGCACGCGCCGCCTGGTGGAGGTGGGGTCCACGCCGCTCATCGAGCTCGGGGAAATCACCGGCTCGGTGGCGTGCCTGCGTGACGTCACCAAGCAGCGGCTCGACGCCATTGCGCGCGAGCGGTCGGAGGCGCTGTACACGCGACTCGTCGATGCGGCGACCGATGCCATCTTCACGGTGGACCTGCAGGGGCGCTTTACGAGCGTGAACCCGGCGTTCCTCAATGAAGCGGGGCTGACGCGCGCGCAGGTGCTTGGGCAGCACTATGTCATGCTGGTGGACCCGGCCGATCGCCGCGAGGCGGAAATGGCGATGGCGGCCACCCTCATGGGTGAGCGTCGTCGCAATCAGCTGCGTTGCCTGGGCGCGCAGGGGTCGCGGCTCACGATGGTGACGAGCGCGCCGATTCACGAAGGCGGCCATGTCGTGGGCGCCCTCGGCATCGTTCGCGACATCACCAACGACGAAGTCCAGCGCGAGGCGCGGGGGCAGCAGGCGCGTCTGGCGGCGATCGGGCAGTCGCTCGGCCGCGTGGCCAATGAGCTCAACAACCCGCTCGCGAGCCTGCTGGCGCTGGCCGAACTGCAGATCGATTCGCCCACGCTGGCCGACGACGATCGCAAGGCGCTCGAGCAGATCGTGGACGAAGCGCGCCGCGCGAGCCGCATCGTGAACCAGCTGCTCGAAGGGAGCAGCGAGGTGCGGTCGAGCACCGATCAGCCGGGGCGCATTCCGCTCAATACCGTGCTGCGTCGCGCGCTCGACCTGCAGGGTTACTCGCTGCGCTCGGCGCGTATCCATCTGGTCACCGACCTCGCGGATACGCTGCTCGAAGTGGACGGTGACCCGCTGCAGCTGCAGCAGGTGTTCACGAACATCATCGCGAACGCCGAACAGGCGCTGGTCGACTACACCGGCGAGCGCGAATTGCGGGTCCAGTCGCGACTCGAAGGCCCGCATGTGGTGGTCGAGATCGCCGATTCGGGGCCGGGTATTCCGGCGAGTGATCTGCCGCGCGTGATCGAGCCGATGTTCACCACGCGCAGCCTGCGCGGCCATCGCGGCCTCGGTCTCACCATCGCGCACGCCATCGTGCGCGAGCATGGCGGCTGGCTGGACGTGCGCTCGCGGCACGGCGAAGGGGTCACCTGTACGGTGCGGCTCCCGCTGCCGAATGGCGCCGACGCCGGCCTGCGCATCGCCACTCCGGTGAGCACCGCCGCGGTGGGCGCGGTGCGCAGCGTGCTGCTCATCGAAGACGAGATGACGCTCCGGACCACGATCAGCCGCTTCCTGCGCGGGCAGGGGTACACGGTGGATCTCGCCAGCAACGGCCGCAGCGCGCTCGAACTGCTGCAGCAGCATCGCTACGACGTGATCCTGCTCGATCTGCGCATGAGCGGCATGACGGGCGAAGAGGTCTACCAGACCATCGAAGCGGCGTACCCGGATCAGGCGGCCAAGGTGCTGTTCATGACCGGCGACCTCCACAGCGAAGCCGCGTCACGGTTTATCCGGCGGACGGGGCGACCGGTGTTGGCGAAGCCGTTCACGCTGGCGGACCTTACGGCGCGGCTGGTGGATGTGATCGCCTAACGGCGATCTGGATTTCAATGGAGAAGCGAGAGGCGAGTGGGAGTTTGCGTGGTGTGCCGGAGTGGTGGGGGCGGATTAGGTTTAGAGGGTGCCTACCATCCGCGCTGCACTTGCCCCGCTCAATGCAGAGGCCCGGGTTTCGAGTCCGCTGACCTCGCAGCTGCTGCATGGCGAGGTGGTGGAGATGCTCGACGCGTCGGGCGACTGGCTCAGGGTTCGCGGGCCGGACGCCTATGAGGGGTGGCTGCATCGCGGCTATGTGATGCCGAGTACGGGCAGCGAGGCGACGTGGCGGCTGTCGCTGGGGTGTGTGACGCGTGGCGTCACGGGCATCGTCCGCGCCCTGCCATTTGGCGCCCGCGTGGCGCCGGGCGACGAAGTCGTGAGCGGCGAGGTCATCGACGCCGCCGCGCAGCGCGCGCGCTTTCCGCAGACCGCGTCGGCGATCGTCGCCACGGCCCTTGGTTACTTCAGCGGCGCGCCGTATGTGTGGGGCGGCGTCTCGCCATGGGGCGTGGACTGCTCCGGTCTCGTGCAGCGCGCCTTCGGCGCGCACGGTGTGCGGTTGCCGCGTGATGCGTGGCAGCAGGCCGAAGCCATTCACGCCACCCCGGCGTCGTCGCTCGAGGGGCTCGCGATGGGCGAGCTGGTGTTCTTCTCAGACCGCGACGATCGGCGCATCACGCACGTCGCGATCGGCACGGGCGACGGCGGGTTTGTGCACAGCTCGTTGGCGCGGGGAGGGGTTTGCGCGGAACGAGCGGTTGAGGGTGACGCGTATGTGGAGCGGCTTGCGGGGCAGGTTGTTGCGCGGGGAGTGGTGGGGTAACTGCGTATACCTGGGGCGTATACGTGGGGCGTATACGTGATCGTATACATGAAGCGGAGAACCGCGTTTCCCGAGGTTCGTATACGCGACACGTATACGCCCTTCGTATACGCCGTTTGTATACGCTCCTCTTACGAAACCATCCCCGCCTTCCCCGGCACCACCGCCGTTGGCGCTCCGCTGGCTTTCACGTGCAGGATGCTGGTGACTTCCGCGCCGTCGTCGATGCGCATGGCCATGCGGTAGTCGCCGATCATGTCGAGCGGGAGGTCGAGCTGCAGGATCACGGGCATGTCGAGCTCCGCGTTCCCCGGCGGGGCGGCGCCGACTTCGAGTTCGGCGTCGGAGCCCCAGAGTTCGGCGCCGCGGGGGTTGATCCAGCGGACGGCGAGGGCGTGCTTGCCGACGTCAGCGCCGGTGGCCTTGATGCGGATGACGAACGTCGCCCGGGGGTGCAGGGCGGGGATCTGACCGACGTGGACCGCGTCGAAGACGCCCAGGATGTTGAGCTTCCCTTCCTGGGAGATGTTCGCGGCGTCGGCAAAGAGCGCAAAGGATACGTGCATCCCGCAAGCTACCTGACCCCGGCATGCGGTGTCTACATTCCGGGATGTCGACGTCCGCATCCCCGCGTGGTGCCGCCACCGCGACCACACCAGCCGATGGGCAGCCGGAGGGGCACCATGGCTTCGGGATCACCGATGCCGGGTTGGTCCTCATGGCGGTCATCTGGGGGGTCAACTACAGCGTCGTCAAGGCGGGTCTCGCCAGCATGGCACCGCTGGTGTTCAATGGCGCGCGCATGCTGCTGGCGGCGGTCGTGCTCTTCGCCATCGCGGCGCTGGTGCGCGATGCGAAATGGCCCAGCCGGGCGGACACACTGCGCCTGATGGCGCTTGGGCTGCTCGGCAATGGGCTGTACCAGCTGCTGTTCATCTTTGGCCTGGCCCGCACCCGGGCCGGTGTGGCCGCGCTGATCGTGGCGGCGGGGCCGGCGTGGATTGCCATCATCTCGCGACTACTCGGGCGCGAGCGCGTCTCCACCAAGGGCTGGCTGGGGATCGGGCTGCAGCTCGTGGGCGTGGGATGCGTCGTGGGGAGTACCAACAGCATCGACGGCGGCCCGGAGGTCATGCTCGGCGCGGCGTTGATCGCAACCGGCAGCATTGCATGGGGGCTGTTCAGCGTGCTGCTGCAGCCGTACACGCAGCGCGCGCACCCGATGCATCTGTCGGCGATCACCATGGCGAGCGGCGCCGGGGTGATGCTGATCGCGGCGGCCCCGGGGATGGTGGCACTCGACTGGGGTACGCTGAGCCCGGGCGCATGGGGCGCGGTGGCCTACGCGGGCATCGGTGCGCTGGTGGTGGCGTATCTGCTCTTCTATCGCGGCGTGCGCGTGCTGGGCCCGACGCGCACGTCGCTGTACAGCAACCTGCAGCCGGTGATCGCGCTCGCGGTGGCGTGGGTGATGCTCCACGAAACCCCGACCGGCTGGCAGCTCACGGGCGCCGGCTTCATCATGGCCGGCCTGCTGCTCTCGCGCCTGTCGCGCATGAAGCCCGCCAAGGTGGATGAGCTGGCCGATGCGGAAGCCTCCACCGGAGTTGGCACATGAGTGACGCGGGGCACGAGCCGACGTTCGATACCACGATCGATGCACGGGCGCGCGTGGTGCTGTTCGACATTGACGGCACGCTGCTGCTGACCGGCGGCGCCGGGCGGAAGGCGATGGAGCACGCGCTGCGCACCGTCTTTGGCAAGCCGGGTGATCCGGCCTTTCGCTACGATGGCAAGACCGATCGCCAGATCGTGCGTGAGCAGATGGAGTACGCCGGTGTCCCGCGTGAGGAGATCCTGCCCCGCTTCGAGGAGATCTGCGCGATCTACCTCGAGCGACTGGATATCGAGCTCGCGGCGCATCGCGACGTCTCGCGCCACCTGGCCGGCGTGCCGGCGCTGCTGGAGCGGCTGCGCGGGGAATCGCACGTCACACTCGGCCTGCTCACCGGCAACATTCGCGAAGGCGCCGAGCGCAAGCTCGCTGCGGTGGGGCTCGATGCGAGCCACTTCGTGATCGGTGCCTACGGCAGTGATCACGAGCATCGCCCGATGCTGCCGGCGGTGGCGCGGCAGCGCGCCTGCGCGTGGTTCAAGGCCCATGTGCCGGGCGAACAGCTCGTGATCATCGGCGATACGCCGGCCGATCTGGCGTGCGGGCGCAGTCTCAACGCGCGCGCCATTGGCGTGGCGACCGGCTCCTACGCGGTAGAGGCACTCGGTGCGCACGAAGCGCACGCGATCTTCCCGACGCTCGAAGACACCGAGGCGGTGGTGGAGGCGATCGTCTCATGATGGCCGACGTGCGCGTGGTGGGCATGGTGCGAGGGCGCGAGATCGCCCGACCTGCGCGGGTCTCGGTGGAGGCGGATGCGCTGGTGCTGAGCTGGCAGGACGCCGCCCCGTGGCAGCTGGCGTTCGATGGGCTCGAGGGGGTGCACATTGGGCCCGCGTCGGTCACGCTGTATTTGCGCGATCACGACGTGCTCGAACTCACCGGTGACGACGCGCTCCGCCCGGTGGCGCTGCGCCTGCTCGACCGCGCCTGCCGCATGCCGGAGCTGACGCGTGGACTGCGCCACTTCGGCGCGGTGCGCGGCACGGCGGCGTTGCAGGCCGCGCATGATCGCTGGTTCGCGCCGCTCCTCGCGGTGCGACGGGCGGTGGTCGATGTCTCCGATCCGTCTCGTCAGGTCGCGCTGATGGATGCGGCACAACTCCGCGATGCGGTCGCGCGCGCGATCGAAGAACTGGCGGCGACGGCCGCGCCGACCGATGTCGCCGAACGCCGCGCGCTCGAGGCCGCGTTGGAAGACGAAGCCGAGCCGATCTTTGCCGCCCTGATGCGCGCGCGAGTGGCCCAGGAGGCCGTGCTCGGCGGCGCGGAAGACACGCGCCTGGCCGACTGGCGCCGCTGGATCGAGGAAATACGGCGCGTCTTTGCCGAGCTCGACGACGCGTGGATTGGCGTGCAGGAGACGCTGTCGTAGCTGCTTGACGCCGATCAGTGCCCGCAGTTGTCGCAGCCGCAGTCGTGTCCGGCGCGCTTGGCGCGGGCGCTTTGGACTTGCTTCCAGGCGCGGCGGGCGGTGTAGGCGAGCGCGGTGCCGACGATCGCGACGACGATCAGGGTGTCCACGGTCATCTCAGCCTCCGAAGCCGAGGGCGGTGCCGCCGACGTAGACGATCCACGCGGCGAGGTACGCGAGACCCAGCATGTAGACGAACTGAATGCCCGCCCACTTCCACCCCAGGCGACCGCCGCCGGCTTCGCGGGCGGTGACGGCGGTGGTGCTCATGCACATCAGGGCGAAGACATAGAACACCATGAGCCCCACCGCGATGAGTGGGGTGTAGGCCTTGCGGCCGTCGGGGCGCACTTCGTCGCGCAGGCGCTGGGTGAGCGCCTGATCGTTCTCGCTGCCCACGCCGTAGATCGTACCCATCGTGGAGACGAACACTTCGCGGGCGGCGAAGCTCGCGGCCATCGAGACGCCGATCTTCCAGTCGTACCCCAGCGGGCGCACGAGGGGTTCGATGGTGTGGCCGATCTTGCCCAGCATGGAGTGCTCGAGGCGATGCTCCTGCTGTGCTTCCGGCGACATGAACGGCTGCGCGTCGGCCTTGGGATAGGTCGCGAGCGCCCAGAGCACGATGGAGAGCGACAGAATCACCGTCCCCGCGCGGCGCAGGAAGAGCACGCAGCGCTGGTAGACCGACACCGCCAGCGACTTGGGGCTCGGCCAGCGATAGGGCGGGAGCTCCAGGATCATGGGGCGCACCGGGCCCTTGAGCAGCGTGCGCTTGAAGACGGCGGCCGCGACGAGCGCGGCCACGGTGCCGAGCAGGTACATGCCCAGCATCGTCGCACCCTGCAGCGTGAGCCCCGGGATGAGCGCGGTGGCCGGGACGAATGCGCCGATGAGCAGCGTGTACACCGGCAGGCGCGCCGAGCAGCTCATGAGCGGGACCACCATGATGGTGGCGAGCCGGTCCTTGGGATCTTCGATGGTGCGTGTGGCCATGATGCCCGGCACCGCGCACGCATATCCCGACAGCATGGGGATGAAGCTCTTGCCGTGCAGCCCGACCTTGCGCATCACGCGGTCCATGATGAATGCGGCGCGCGCCATGTAGCCCGAGTGCTCGAGCAGGCCAATGAAGGCGAATAGAATGGCGATCTGCGGCAGGAAGACAAGCACCGAGCCCGCGCCACCGAAGACACCATCGACGACCAGCGATCGCAGGTCGCCTTCAGGGATGAACTGCCCCGCTTCACGACCCAGGAACGCGATACCCGCTTCGATGGCGTCCTGCATGGGTGTGGCCCACGAGAAGACCGACTGAAAGACGAGCGCCATCAGCGCGAGGAAGATCACCGGGCCCCAGACACGATGGAGCGTCCAGCGATCGACCTTGTCGCTCAGGTTGCCGCGCGTGTGCACCTCGTGGCGCACGGTGCGTTCGAGCACGTCGGCGATCCACTGATACCGCACTTCCGACTCGAGCCGCGTGGGCTGATAGCCCTCGGCGCGCAGGGCGGCACTCGCGGTGGCGATGGCGTCGTCGAGTCCGGCGATCTTTTCGAGATGCGCCTCGGTCTTGGCCACACCGAGCAGGCGCAACGCTTCCATGCGCGCGGCGATGGGCTTGAGCCCGTCGGCCAGGAGGCACGCTTCGAGGGGTTGCAGCGCCCGCGCGGCCGACTCGGGGAGCGTAAAGCGCCGCTCGGGTGCCGGCAGCGTCAGCGCGGTGAGCAGCGCCTTCTTGAGCGGCTCGAGCCCTTCGCCGCGCTTGGCGACGGTGGGCACGATGGGCACGCCCAGCTCGTGAATCAGCTCGGGGACATCGATGCGAATGCCTTCGGCCTCGGCGACGTCGATCTGATTGAGTGCGATGACGACCGGGAAGCCGAGCTCGAGGACCTGACTCGCGAGAAACAGGTTGCGCTCGAGGTGCACCGCGTCGACCACGACGAGCACGACATCGGGGCGCCAGCTTTCGGCGTCGCGCTCGAGGAGCACTTCGAGGGCGATGCGCTCATCGGGGGAGCCGGCCGAGAGCGAATAGCTCCCCGGCAGGTCGAGCGTGAGCATGCGGCGCCCGTCGGGGCCGCGGAAGGCGCCTTCGACGCGTTCGACGGTGACGCCAGCGAAGTTGCCGACGCGCTGCCGGAGGCCGGTCAGCGCGTTGAAGAGCGTGGTCTTGCCGGTGTTGGGGTTGCCGATGATGGCAACGCGGACGACATCCGGGGTCGCCGGGGCGGCGACGTCCACCGACATGGCAGCCTTCAGTGCGCGGTCAGGCGCGCGGTGCGACGGGGCGCACGGTGATGCCGGCGGTGAGCGCCGAGCCGAGCGCGAGGCGCGTCCCCCGCACTTCGAGGAGCATGGCGTCGCGGGAATCGATGATGTTCACCGCGGTGCCTTCGCAGAGCCCGAGGGCGCGGAGGCGGCACGCTTCGTCGCCCGAGCACTCGATGTCGATGACCGTCGCGCGGGTGCCTGCCCGACAGGCGTTCAACGCGCAGGTGCGCGGCGCCACATCGGAAGCAGACTGAAGGGTGGGAAGCTGGTGCGAGGCCACAGGGCTTAGTTGAGAATGGTTCTCAAAGCGTCTATCGGATAATACACGGCCCAGGTGGGTTTTCGCAATAGGGAGTTCTGCGGTCGGGAATAACCCTTACGCGGTCGTCGGGCGACGCCGGACGGCGAGCAAAATCACCCCGATCGTACCGACCGTAATGGCGATCGTCTGGGCCGTCGTGAGCCCCACGTCGAGCGCATCGTCCTTGGCGCGGTAGAACTCCACGATGAAGCGCTCAATGCCCGCCAGGAGGCAGTAGAGGCCGAAGAGCCACCCCGCCTGCTGGGTGTGCTTCCGGAAGCGCCACAGGATGGCAAACATGATGAACCCCATCAGCGTCTCGTAGAGCTGGGTGGGGTAGACCGACACGACGTCCGCGGGGTTGGTGCCGGCCGGGAAGCTCACATGGAACTGGCTCGACATGATCGCCACCGTGCTCGGCGGCGCCCCCTCGGGAAACTGGGTCGCGAACAGCCCGGAGAAGGGGCGGCCGTAGTCGTCGCCAACCGCCCAGCAGCCCGTGCGCCCCACCGAATAGCCGGCCGCGATGGCGATGCCGGCCACATCGGCGATGCGGAGGAAGTTGAGCTTCCGCTTCACGATGAGCGCCGCGCAGAGGATCACCGAGCCGATGAAGCCTCCCCAGAACACGAAACCGCCGCGGCTCAGGAAGGCGCTCGGGTCGCCGGTGAGGACGACATAGTAGGTCTTGGCCCCGATCAGGGTGCCGAGGAGCGCCGCCATCACCAGATCGGGGATGTTGTCGGCCTCGAGATTCTGGCCCCGGCGCCAGAGCTCCCGCTGACAGATGATCTGCGAGATGGCAAAGGCCGCGAGGACCGCCAGGCCAAAGCCGGTGATCTCGACGGGGCCCAGCTTGAAGGCCGCGGGATGATGGATGATCGGGGACATGCCTTAGAAGATACCCGGGATCGGGAGCATCGCGTGGGCGGTGAAGTCGGCGCTGCCGATTTCTCCGCGGGCGAATCGAAATACCCCAGCCGCCGCAATCATGGCCGCATTGTCGGTCGCGAGGCGCGGGGAGGGCGCAAAGACCTCGCCGCCCCGCCCGGCAAAGCGTTCGCGGAGGGCGCGCTGGAGCGCCTGGTTGCACGCCACGCCGCCGCCGAGCACGACGCGCCCGCGGCGGTGGGCCTTGGCAGCGCGATAGACCTTTTCGGTGAGCGTGTCCACCACGGCATCCTGAAAGCCGCGGGCGATGCTCGCCTTGTCCTGTTCCAGCGTCCCCGCCTTCTCGGACGCCCGGACGGCGTAGAGCACGGCGGTCTTGAGGCCGCTGAAGGAGCAGTCGTAGTAATCCTCGTCGGTCACCACCGCACGGCGGCGCAGCATGGGGCGCGCAAACCAGTGCGGCGAGTCGGGTGGCGGCGACTCCACCGTGGCCGCGAGTTGCTCGATCGGGCGCCCGCCCGGGTACGGGAGGCCCAACAGCTTGGCGACCTTGTCGAACGCTTCACCCACCGCATCGTCGCGCGTCTGGCCGAGGCGCTGGTACCGCCCCCACTCGGGGACGTCGAGCAGCAGCGTGTGGCCGCCGCTCACCAGCAGTGCGGTGAAGGGAGGCGTTGCGTGCGCGTGCTCGAGGAGCGTGGCAAAAAGATGCCCCTCGAGATGATGCACCGGCACGACCGGCTTGCCCTGCGTGAAGGCCAGCGCCTTGGCGTAGCTCGTGCCGACGAGCAGCGCCCCCACGAGCCCGGGGGCGTGGGTGACGGCCACGGCGTCGATGTCGGCCAGCGAGACCTTCGCATCGGTGAGCGCGCGCTCCACGGCCGGCACGATCCCGGTGAGATGCTGGCGGCTCGCAATCTCCGGCACGACGCCGCCGAACAACCGATGCACGTCCTGCGACAGAATCACGAGCCCGTCGAGCGACAGCCGCTCAGGCGTTCCCGTGACGACCGCTGCTGAGGTTTCGTCGCAGCTGGTCTCGATGCCGAGAATCCGGACGCCTTGGGGCACGCTGGCCAACGCGGCGCTTACGGCGCGGGTTCGGCGAGCAGCTGCTCGAGCAGCCGCTTGTTGCCGGGCGTGTTCCAGTCGTCGGCACCGACCCACTTCTTGCGAATCGTGCCGTCGCGGCCGATCACGAACGTCTCGGGAATGCCGGTGGTGCGATAGATCTGCTGCATCACGCCCGCCTGATCATGCAGAATCTCGAACGTGAGCCCGAACTCCTGCACGAACTTGCGGATCTCCTGCTGCATGCCGTCTTCGTCCACGCTCACGGCAACGATCTTGAGCCCCTTGGGGCCGAGCTCCTTGTAGAGCGCCTCGATGCTCGGCATCTCGCTGCGGCACGGCACGCACCAGGTCGCCCACAGATTGAGCACGAGCACCTGCCCGCGATAGTCGGTGAGCGTCTTGGTGCGCGGCGTGTTGTCCACGGTCTGCACCGTGAAGCCTGGCGCCTGCACGCCCACGCTCACATCCACCAGCTCATCGCCCATGAAGCGCGAGGCCACGATGGAGCCACCGGCCAACAGCGCGACGATACCGCCGACGATCATCCACTGCTGGCGATTGGTCATACCGCGTCGGCGCAGAGGCTCTTGAGGAGCGCGATTTCCGCCTTCGGATCGGCGGCCGCAAAGACGGCGTTCCCGGCCACGAACGTATCGGCACCGGCCTTCCAGCAGCGATGGATCGTGTCGCGCGAGATGCCGCCATCGACCTCCAGCACCGCGGTGCTCCCGGCCTGATCGAGGAGGAAGCGCGCGCGCTCGATCTTGTCCACGCTGTACTCGATGAACTTCTGCCCGCCGTAGCCGGGGTTCACCGTCATGATCAGCAGCAGGTCGAGCATGTGCGCGACTTCTTCGATTACGCTCAGCGACGTGCCCGGATTGAGCGCCACGCCGGCCTTGCAGCCGAGTTCCTTGATGCGCGTGAGCTGGCGATCGAGATGCGGCGCCGCTTCGGCGTGGATGGTGATGACATCGGCGCCGGCCTTCACGTACTCGTCGAAGTAGTTCTCCGGCTCGAGCACCATGAGGTGGCAGTCCACAACCTTGGTCGTGCACTTCCGGGCCGCCTCGATGACCTTTACGCCGAACGACAGGTTGGGCACGAAGCGCCCGTCCATCACATCGACGTGAATCCAGTCGGCTCCACCGGCTTCGACGAGCGCGATCTCGTCACCGAGTTTGCGGAAGTCGGCAGCGAGGAGCGAAGGGGCAATGCGAACCGTCATGGGCGAACCGGCGAAAAAGTCGAAGGGAACGTATCGGTGGGGGGGCGGCCATCGCTCAACGTGAGCAGCACCGGAGTGCCCCGCGCCACAAAGGTGCCGGCGGCCGGCGTGCTGGACAGCACGGTGCCGGCCGGCTTGGTGCTGGCCTGAAAGCTGACATCGCCCACGAGCAGGCCGGCGTCGCGAATGGCGTTGCGCGCCGCGCCCTCTTCCAGATCGGCCACGGTGGGCACGGGCACCGAATCCACGGCGGCGGCCTGCGTGTCGGGCTTGGACGACGCGGGCGCGGCGGGCGTGGGGACACCGCTGTCGGCGGCGAGGCGCCCCTTGGCGATGCTGTCGAGCATGACCTGCAGCGAATCCACGCCGTTGCCACGGCCGGGTTCGAGCTTGTTCACCGTGAACACCCCGGCGCCGGCACCAAGCGCCCCGCCAAGGAGCAGTGCCACGACGCCGCGCACGAGCCAGGTGCGCGCGGGTGACGCGCCCGTCTTCCTGGCGGCGCTCATGCGGCCCTCCGGAGGCGCGCGGCGAACGCGCCGTCGAAGCCATGCTGCTGCGGCAGCACGCGCAGGCGCCCGTTGTCGAGCACCGCCTCGGGGACGACGCCCGCGGGCGGCGCCTCGAGCGTGAACTCGGGGTGCTGCGCAAGGAACTGGTCGATCATCTCGTCGTTTTCTTCCAGCTCGAGCGAACAGGTGCTGTAGATGAGCAGCCCACCGGGCTTCACGACCTTGGCGGCCGCGCGCAGGATCGCGCGCTGGGCCATGCCCACCACCGCGAAGTCGCTCACCTTGAGCCGCCAGCGCGCATCGGGGTGGCGGCGGAAGGTGCCGGTGCCGGTGCAGGGGACGTCCACGAGCACGGCGTCCATGAGCGATACCGATGGCTCGGTGGCATCGCTCACGATGGCGTCGATGCGGGTGGCGTGCACGCGCGTGAAGCCGTCGATCATGCGCTGCACGCGCGCGGCACTGCGATCGGCGGCGATCACGAGCGCGGCGCGGCGCGAGAGTTCGAGCGCCTTGCTGCCAGGCGCGGCGCAGAGATCGGCGACGACGCTGCCCTCGGGCACGTGCGCGTACTGCACTACGAGTGTGGCCGCCGGATCCTGCACATAGAGCTGCCCCTGCCGGAACGCGCCGAGCTCGGTGAGCGCCACGCCGGTGGGCAGGCGCAGGGAGTCGGGGACGAGCGGCACGTCATGCGCATCGATATCGGCGCTGGCGAGCTGCTCGGCGAGCGCCTGTCGCGACACGCCATATGGCCGCACGACGATGTGCGCGGGGGCATTGTTGGCCGCGAGGAGCCGAGCGGTTTCGTCGGTGCCCCAGCGCTCGACCCAGCGTGCGACGACCCAGCGCGGATGCGAGTACTGCTGCGCGAGGGCTTCGAGTGGGTCGGTGGGGACCTCGGGCTCAATCTCGGCGCGCTCGCGATCGATGCGACGCAGCACGGCGTTGGCGAGCTTGCTGGCGCCGATCCCATGGCGCCGCTTCATGAGCTCGACCGTCTGCCCGATGGCCGCGTACGGGGGCACGCTGTCCATGCTGAGCAGCTGGTAGGCTCCGAGGCGCATCAGATCGGTCACATCGGCATCGAGCTTGGCGAGGCCGCCACGCACGCGCGCGGCCAGGATGGCATCGAGGCGGCCGCGGGTGCGCAGCATCCCCCAGACCAGTTCCTGCACCCAGCGGCGGTCGCGCGCATCGAGTGGCGGCGTGCGCTTCTCGAAGGCGGCGTCGAGCAGCTGCCCCGCGCGGAGATCGGCGCAGATGAGTGCGGCTGCGACGCGCGACTCGGTGACGCCGGCGCCGGAGCCCGACGGCGACGCGTGACGGCGATGCGGAGGACGAGCCACGCTGCTCACGACGCGGACGTGGTGAACTGATCGCCCGCTTGCGCGCCGCGGCCGCGGCCCCAGGCAGCGGCGGTCATGCGTGGCTTCCCACTTGGCTGCACGTCGAGAAAGCGCACGGCGCCTTCGCCGCAGCGCACGAGGAGGCCGTCGTCGCCGATGCTGCGCACCGTGCCCGGCGGACTGCTGCGCGTAGGCTCGTCGAGATCGGCATCGCTGCCGGTGCCCACGAGACGCGCACCGAAGAGCTTCACATCCTGCTCGCGCAGCGCGGCGAAGGCCCCCGGGCGCGGATCGAAGGCGCGCGTGGCCCGCGAAACGTCCACGGCCGATTTCGTGAAGTCGAGCCGGGCCATGTCGCGCTCGATCTTGGGTGCGTAGGTGCTCTGCGCGTCGTCCTGCGGGACGGGGCGCGAGACCCCGGCCTCGATCATCGCCAGCGCCTGCACGATGGCGAGTGCGCCCATTTCGGCGAGCGTGTCATGCAACTCGCCGTAGGTCTGATCGACGCCGATGGGTGTGCGCAGCACATGCAGCATGTCCCCGGCGTCGAGCGCGGGCACCATCTGCATGATGGTGATGCCAGTCTCGGGCATCCCCTGCAGGATCGACGCCTGAATGGGCGCGGCGCCGCGCAGTTCCGGGAGCAACGAGGCATGAATGTTGAGCGTGCCGTGCGGCGGCAGGTCAATCACGCTCTTGGGGAGAATGCGCCCATACGCCACGACGACCGAGATGTCGGGCGCGAGGGCGCGCATCTCGGCTTCGAAGGCGTCGCCCCGCGGCTTGTCGGGCTGCAGCACGGGCAGCCCTTCTTCGAGCGCGACCCTCTTGACCGGCGAGGGATCGAGCTGCGTGCGCGAGCGGCCACGCGGCTTGTCGGGCTGCGTGACGACGCCCACGACATCGTGCCCCTCGCCGAGCAACGCCCGGAGTGGCAGCACGGCGAAGTCGGGCGTCCCCCAGAAGAGAATGCGCACGCGAGCGGAACCTGCCCCTTACTCGTCTTCCGGGGGCAGATCGCCCACGGGAAGCACGCGCAGGTTCTTCGGGTACTGCTGCTTTTCCTGATCCCACTGCTTCATCGCCGCGCGCCGCTTGAGGAGGCTCAGGCGATCGGTGAAGAGCTTGCCGTGCAGGTGATCGATCTCATGCTGCAGGCAGCGGCCGAGGAGATTGGCGCCCTCGACTTCGTACCAGTTGCCGTCGATGTCCTGCGCGCGCACGGTCACCCGCGCGTGGCGGTCCACGTCAGCGTAGATCTCAGGGATCGAAAGGCACCCTTCCTCGCCCCGCACGATGCCGCCTTCGTGGTGGATGATCTCAGGATTGATCACCACGAGGCGCGTGTCATCGGCGTCCACCACGCAGAGGCGTTCGCGGCGCCCGACCTGCGGGGCGGCGAGGCCGACGCCCTTGGCCTTCTCCATCGTCTCGAACATGTCGTCGATGAGACGGCGGAGCTCCGGGGTGATCTGATCGACGCGCTCCGTCTCCTGGCGGAGGATGGGCGAGCCGAGGACGTGAATGTCGAGCAGCGACACGGGGCCCTCGTTACGCCGCGGGCGCGCTGCCGCCGATGGCCGCGATGCGGCCGCGCTCGACGATGAGCTTGGATTCACCCGACTTGATCGTGATGCGGTCGTTCAGCGACGCCGCGCCGTCCTTTCCCTGCGCGGCAATGTGGACGACCTCGCCCACGATGCCGCCGGCGGTCACGATTTCGTCGCCCTTCTTGAGCTGGCGGACGCGCGCCTCGTGATCCTTGCGCTGCTTCTGCTGCGGGCGGATGAGCACGAAGTAGAAGATCGCAAAGATGGCGCCGTACATGAACAGCATCTGGGCGATCCCGGCGGTCCCGGCGGTCTGGAGCAGGGCAAGGCTGGCGAAAACGGGCACGGTCATGAGGCAGTCTTTCCGGAGTGGTAGCGGGCGAGCCAATCCCGGCTCCAGCCCTCGAACGAGCCGGCCTGGATGGCGGCCCGGGCATCGCGCATCAGCGCAACGAGGAAATGTACATTGTGCAGGCTCAGGAGGCGGAGTCCGAGGATCTCTTCGGCCACGAAGAGATGCCGGATATACGCCTTGGAGAACCGGGTACAGGCCGGGCAGGTACAGGCCTCATCCAAGGGGGACGAGTCGAGCCGCCAGGCGGCGTTCTTGATGCTCCGCCGGCCGGTGGTCGTGAAGAAGGCCCCGGTGCGTCCCATGCGGGTGGGGGCGACGCAGTCGAAGAGGTCCACGCCGCGCGCGACCCCCTCCACGAGATCTTCGGGGAAGCCGACGCCCATGAGGTAGCGCGGCCGATCGGTCGGGAGCACCTCGTTCACGACATCGAGCACGGCGTACATGTCGGGCTTGGCCTCGCCCACCGACAGCCCGCCGATGCCAAAGCCGACCCAGTCGCCGACGCCCTGAATGGCGCGCGCCGAATCCCGGCGCAGGTCGGCGTGAATGCCGCCCTGCACGATGGGGAAGAGCGCCTGGACCGGGGTGGGGGCGAGCGTGTCCTCGACCAGCAGCCGGTTGAACTCGGTCCGGCAGCGCTCGAGCCAGCGGATACTCCGCTCCATCGCCTCCTTGGCGAGGTCGTGCGGCGACTGCCCGGGGACGACGTGATCGAACTGCATGATGACGTCGGCGCCGAGGTTGCGCTCGATGCGCATGACGGACTCGGGGGTGAACTGCTGCTTGGAGCCGTCGAGGTGGCTCCGGAATTCGACGCCCTCCTCCTTGATGGCCCGCAGTCCTTCCAGCGAAAAGACCTGGAACCCGCCGGAGTCGGTGAGCATGGGGCCGCTCCACTGCATGAACTGGTGGAGCCCGCCCATGGTCCGGACGAGGTCGTCCCCTGGCCGGAGGCGCAGGTGGTATGCGTTGCTCAGCACCATCGTGGCGCCGAGCCGGTGCAGGTCCTCGGGGTCGAGCGCCTTCACCGACGCCAGCGTCCCCACCGGCATGAACTGCGGCGTCTGCACCGGCCCATGCGGCGTCATGAACGTGCCGGCGCGCGCGTGGCCGTCGTGGGCCTCAATCTCGAACTTGAACGGGGTGGTCACGCCCGCAAGCTAGCGATTTCGGCCGGCTTTCTGAGGGGCTCTTTGGGTTCGTCGCGGGGGGGGCTGGCGGTGACGGTCCCCCCACGACGGAGTCTCCGGGGTTCGGAAACGCTGCGCGTTCCGAAGCCCGGAGACCTCCGCCGCGTGCGGACCGTCACCGCCAGCCCCGGCGGGGACTGCGAACAGCCTCCGACCTCTGGGTGCGACGCTCGCTGCGCTCGCTGGCGGTCGGGACTTGGGCAGGACTCTGCGAATCGAAGGGCTCGCGCCGTCTCGCTGGCTGCGACCTCACCATGCGCACGCGCCCGCATGGCCGCGCGCGAAGGACACGCCGAGTATTCGGCCGTCCGACGTCCGCGCGCCAGCGAAGCGCCGCGCGCGATGTCGGACGTCGGATACCGGGCCGTACCTGCGTCAGGGCGGGGGCGCGATGCCGACGCAGTGGGGAGGTCTCCGGGCTTCGGAACCGCGCAGCGGTTTCCGAACCCCGGAGACTCCCCGCTGCGCGCGGCGTCGCGCTCCCGCCCCCCGCACCAATCTCAGCCCCGCAACCGCCAGACGATCGCGAAAGCGCTGCGAGCTAGATGAGGCACATGGCGTCGCCGTACGAGTAGAAGCGGTACTCGTCGGCCACCGCAGTGCGGTAAGCGCTCATGGTGAGATCGTAGCCGGCGAAGGCGGCGACGAGCATGATGAGCGTGCTCTTGGGGAGGTGGAAGTTCGTGATCAGATGGTCCACCCCGCGGAACTCGTACGGCGGGCGCAGGAAGATGTTCGTCTCCCCGCGGAACGGCTGCACGATGCCGTCGCGCCCTGTCGCCGTCTCCAGCGTGCGCACGCCGGTGGTGCCGATCACCCAGATCTTGTTGCCGCGGGCCCGCACCGCGTTGAGGCGTTGCGCGGCGTCGTCGGTGACTTCGCACCACTCCTCGTGCATCACGTGCAGCGCCGGATCTTCGTCGCTCACCGGGCGGAAGGTGCCCGCGCCCACGTGCAGCAGCACGTTCACCCGTTCGACGCCCTTGCGTTCGAGCGTGGCGAGCAGCTCCGGCGTGAAGTGGAGCCCCGCGGTCGGCGCGGCGACAGAGCCCGCTTCGTTCGCGTAGACCGTCTGGTAGCGCGTCGTGTCGTTCTGTTCATCCGCGCGCTCGATATAGGGCGGCAGCGGCACGTGGCCGTGCGCCTCGATGGCGTCGGTCACCGAGCCGCTGTCCACGTGCAGCTTCACGACGCGCGTGCGGCGCGGGGTGGCGTCCACGATCTCCACGCGGAAGCCCGGCGCGATGGTCACCATGCGCCCCGGTCGCAGTTTGCCACCCGGGTGGATCATCGCTTCGTAGTGCGTCTCGTCGAGCGGCCGCAGGAGGAGAATTTCCGCGGGGCCGCCGCTGTCACGATGCCCGAGCAGGCGCGCCTTGAACACCTTGGTGGTGTTCAGCACGATCGCATCGCCTTCGGGAATCAGCTCGGCGACGTCGCGGAACGTGCGGTGCGCGAGGGAGCCGGTGGCGCGATCGACGACCAGCATGCGGCTCGCATCGCGCGGCTCGACCGGCCGCTGCGCGATGCGTGCGTCCGGCAGATCATAGTCATAGTCGGAGGTGCGGCTCCCCTTGGGCGCATCGTGGGGGAGCGGCACGTCCACGGGTGCGGGCTCGGTGGACATACGCGGGACAAAGACAACCGAAACCGGCCGCCAGCGCAATCCTGCGCGCCACCCCGCGCGGAAATCGCGCGCGGTGCTAGAAGAGGCCGGGCTGCTCGGCGCTTCCCGCTGGCGGAACGAATCCGAGGTGCCGATAGGCGTGCGCGGTGGCGACGCGGCCGCGCGGCGTGCGCTGCAGAAAGCCGTGCTGCACGAGGAACGGCTCGTACACTTCCTCGATGGTGCCTGGGTCATCGCCGATCGCTGCGGCGATGGTGCCAAGTCCCACCGGGCCGCCGTCGAACTTCTCGATGATGGCGCGCAGCAGGCGCGTGTCGGTGTCGTCGAGGCCAAAGTGGTCGACGTCCAAAAGCGCGAGCGCCGCCTGGGCCACGTCGAGGGAGATGCGCCCGTCGGCGCGCACCTGGGCGTAGTCGCGCACGCGGCGCAGCAGGCGGTTGGCGACGCGCGGTGTGCCGCGTGAACGGCGCGCAATCTCATGGGCGCCTTCGGCGTCCATCTCCACCTTGAGCACATCGGCGGTGCGTCGCACGATGAACTCGAGTTCGTCGGTCGGATAGAACGCGAGCTGGTGCAGGATCCCGAAGCGCGCGCGGAGCGGCGACGTGAGCATCCCGAGCTTGGTGGTCGCACCGACCAGCGTGAAGCGCTCGATGGGCATCGTGACCGTCTGCGCCTTAGGGCCCTCGGAGAGGCGGATGTCGATCTTGTAGTCCTCCATCGCCGGATAGAGGAACTCTTCGATGATCGGGCGCAGCCGGTGGATCTCGTCGATGAACAGGACATCGCCCTCACGGAGATTCGTGAGGGGCCCTACGAGGTCCTTGGGGTTTTCGAGCGCCGGCCCGGAGGTGGTCGTGAGGTTCACGCCCAGCTCGCGCGCGATCAGATCGGCGAGCGTCGTCTTCCCCAGGCCGGGCGGGCCGAAGAAGAGGATGTGGTCGAGCGGTTCCTTCCGCCCCCGCGCGGCATCGATGGCGATGGCGAGGCTCTCCTTGACCTTTTGCTGGCCGATGAACTCGGCCAGCCGCTGCGGGCGGAGGGAGAGCTCGACGACCCCCTCGTCGGAGAGGGCCTCAGGGGTCGTGATTTCGGGGCGGGACATGGGGGGTAATATACCGAAAGAAAGACGAACGGCGGAACGCCGGGGGCTACCGGTGCGTATCTTTCATTGTCTCCAGCCCTTACCCATGACTCGACGCCTGTCTGCTCTTGCTTCGCTCGCTGGTGTGGCCGCTCTGGTGGCCTCCACGGCGGCGTTTACGCCGGTCAAGCCGGCCCCGAAGGTCAAGGCCGCGCCGGCCGCGGCGGCCCCTGCGCCGGCCGCTGACGAGGCGGTGAACATCGATTGGCGCGTCCTCGCCGGTCTCGACTACACGAACGGCAAGGCCACCGACACGCTCAAGAAGCTCGACGGCAAGACGGTGCGCATTCCGGGCTTCGTGGTGCCGCTCGACGACTTCCAGGAGGAAGGCGCCGAGTTCCTGCTGGTGCCGTACTACGGCGCCTGCGTGCACACGCCGCCGCCGCCGCCGAACCAGATCGTGATGGTGGGCATGAGCGGCAAGAAGGCCGTGAAGCTCAACCTGTTCGATGCGGTGTGGATGTCGGGCAAGCTCAAGATCTCGTCGGTCGAGAGCCCGTACGGCACCGTGGGGTATCAGCTTGAAGGTCTCAAGGTCGAGCCTTACTCGTCGAAATGAGCGCGAACCCCGATGCGCTGCCGGCCAACGGGCCGGCAGGAGCCTCGGCGGTCGAGCTCTCGAAGGTCCGCTTCGCCTACAAGGCCGGGCGTGACGTCATCGCGATCGATCAGCTGTCGATCGCGCGGGGCGAGACGGTGTTCCTGCATGGGCCGAGCGGCAGTGGCAAGACCACGCTGCTCGGCCTTCTTGCGGGGGTACTGCAGGCGTCGAGCGGGCACGTGAAGGTGCTCGGACAGGACTTCAGCACGATGTCGAGCGGCGCCCGCGATGCCTTCCGCGCGCGGCACCTCGGCTATGTGTTCCAGATGTTCAACCTGATTCCGTATCTGTCGGTGCGGGAGAACATTCTGCTCCCCATCCGCCTCGAGGCCGCGCGCAAGGCGCGACTCGCGCCGCAAAGCATCGATGAGGCGGTCGCGGCGATCGCCACCGAGTTGGACATCAAGCAGTTCCTCGAGCGCCCCATTGGCGAGTTGAGCGTGGGGCAGCAGCAGCGCGTCGCGGCGGCCCGCGCGCTCATTGGGCATCCCGAAGTGGTGATCGCCGATGAGCCGACGAGTGCGCTCGATACCGATCGCCGCGAAGCGTTTCTGCAATTGCTCTTCGCGTCCTGCAAGCGAGCCAACGCCACGCTCGTGTTCGTGAGTCATGATCACACGCTGATGCCGATGTTCTCGCGCATCGTGGAGCTGGCCGAGATCAATACGGCAGCGCGCGTGGGGGCGGACGCCTGATGCTGATTCCGCGTCTTGCCCTCAAGTCGCTGCGCAGTCGGTTGCTGACCACGTCACTCACCGTCGCGTCGATCGCGCTCTCGGTGACGTTGCTCGTGGGCATCGAAACTGTGCGCGCCGGCGTGCGCGAAAGCTTTGCCGGTACCATTCGCGGCGTCGATCTCATCGTGGGCGCGCGCGGCGGCACCCTGCAGGTGCTGCTCAGTACCGTGTTCGGGATCGGATCCCCGGCGGGCAGCGTGAAGCTCTCCACGATGGAGCGCTGGAAGGCGCACCCGGCGGTGAAGTGGGTGGTGCCGTACTCGCTCGGCGACAGTCACCGCGGCTTTCGCGTGGTGGGCACCACCGAGGAGTTCTATCGGCGCTATCGCTTCCGCAAAGACGGCCGGATCGTCTTTGCGCAGGGGCGTGCAGCGCGCGCCGATACCGAGGTCGTGATCGGCAGCGAAGTGGCCGAGCGGCTCAAGTACCAGCTCGGCACACCGGTCGTGGTGGTCCACGGGCTGCGGGATATCGGGACGTCGAGTCATGAGGCGCACCCATTCCATGTGGTGGGCATTCTGGCGCGCACGTTCACACCGATCGATCGGGCGGTGTACGTCACGCTCGAAGGGATCGAGGCGATGCACGACGAAGGGCCGGCGGCCCCGTCTGTCGCGCCGATCGCAGCGCCTGCGGCGACAACACGCAAGCCGGCCGCGCGTGTGGATACCTCGAGGGCCGCGCGCATTCGCGAGGCGAACAAGCGGCGCGCGGCGGCCATGACCCCGCCCCCGCGGACGCCGGCGGCGATGCCCGGCGCGTCGCCGCCGCCGGGAACACCGACGGTGATGCCGGGCGCCGCACCCCCGCCCGGCACGCCGCTCGTGATGCCGGGGGCCGAGCCCCCGCCGGCGGTCGTGCAGCAAGTCGAAGCGGCGGCCGCCAAGGCCAAGGCCGTGGTGAAGGCGGCCACCGCAACGCCAAAGGCTGCGGCGCCGGCCGCGCCCGCTGCGGACGCCGAAGCCCCGCACGATCACGGCGACGACCAGATCACCGCGTTCTTCGTCGGCACCAAGAACCGTTTCGAAGCCCTGATGCTGCAGCGCGAGATGAACACCGACCTCGTGGAGCCGCTCACGGCCATCATCCCCGGCGTCGCGCTGGGTGAGTTGTGGCAGAACATCGGCAGCGCCGAAGTGGGCCTGCGCGTGGTGGCGATCTTCGCCGTCGCGATCGGTCTGACCGGCATGCTCGTGTCGCTCTACTCGTCGCTTGAGGCGCGCCGCCGGGAGATGGCCATTCTGCGCGCCATCGGTGCCGGCCCGCGCACGATCATCGCGCTGCTGGTGCTCGAGAGCGGTCTGCTGGCGCTCCTCGGCTGCGTAATTGGCGTGGCCTTCGTGTATGGCGGTCTCGCCCTCGCGCAGCAGCCCATCGAGCAGCGCTTTGGCTTGCACCTCGCGCTGCGCCCGCTGGGCAGCACGGAGTGGACGTATCTCGCCGTGGTGATGAGCGCCGGTGTGCTGATCGGATTTGTCCCGGCGTGGAAGGCGTATCGCACGAGCCTCGTGGACGGGTTGTCACCGCGCGCGTGAGGCGCTGAAGGCGATGGTTGTCAGCGCGCGGTCACGCGCGGTGTCTATGCGTGTCCCCACACTTCACCGGAGCGGCAGATGCAGCAACCAAAATTTGTGGCAGGGTTCACGGCGCTGATGCTGGTATGCGGGACCTCGGCGGCAATGGCGCAGGGGAGCCCGCTCAAGGTCTCGGAAGAGAAGCCGGGCATGCTCAAGCAGGCGAAGGTGACGCCTGAGGCCGCGTTGGCCACGGCACAGGCCAAGGTCCCCGGCGGCACGCTCAAGGAAGCCGAGATCGAGAAGGAAGACGGCAAGCTGGTGTTCGTCTTCAGCTTCACGCAAAAGGGGAAGAAAGGAGAGGACGAAGTGCTCGTGGATGCCATGACCGGCGCGCTGGTCAAGACCGAGCATGAATCGCCGGCGCAGGAAGCGAAGGAAAAGGCTGCCGAGGGCAAGGTGAAGCCCAAGGGTGCCAAGGCGGATTCCGGTGCGCGCCCACGTCGTGGTGGATGAGCTGGCGGTTCCATAACGCTGTTCCCGCTCCACCGTCTCCATGTCACGTTTTGCTGTTCATCCCATGACTCCACGCTGCGCCCTGATCTGTGCGTTAGCCACGTGGGCCGCCGCCGTGCCGGCTCTCGCGCAAACCACCAAGAATCCACTCGGGCTGCCCATTACGCCGGCGCCGGCGTACGTGCGCACCGCGCCGCCGAGTGATCCGGTCATCCAGAAGCTGTGGGACGAGGGCATGACCCGCAGTCAGGCGGGCGCGCTCGCGCAGGTGCTGATGGACTCGATCGGCCCGCGGCTCACCGGCTCGCCCGGCATGCAGCGCGGCCAGGATTGGCTGCTGGCCACGTACCAGTCGTGGGGCGTACCAGCGCGGAAGGAAGCGTACGGCACGTGGAACTCGTGGAAGCGCGGCGCGGCGTTCGTGCAGCTCACCGCGCCGCGCGTGAAGCCCATCGAAGCGATGATGCTTTCGTGGAGTGGCAGCACGAATGGGGAGTGGGTGGATGGCGATGTTGTCATCGCGAAGCCCTATCTCTCGGTGGACGACTACCGCGCGTGGCTCCCCTCGGTGAAGGGGAAGATCGTGCTGGCGAGTGCGCCGCGCCTGACCTGCCGGAGCCCGCAGCAGGTGATGGAGTTCGCCACGGACGAGAGCCGTGCCGCGCTCGACTCGGCGCAGCGCGAGCTGAGTGCCACGTATGCCGGCATCACGCAGCGCGTCCCCTCGTTCTACGCCGATCTCAAGGCGGCCGGCGCCGTGGCGGTGTTCGAGCACAACTGGTCCAACTATCCGGGGATCGATCGCATCTTCGGCTCGCCGCGCAACAGTGCGCTGCCCACGCTCGATGTCGGCTGCGAAGACTATGGGCTGCTGTTCCGTCTCGCGCAGAAGCGGCAGGGCCCCAAGGTCACGCTGATGGCCGAATCGGAGGCGCAGGGTGAGCAGCCGGTGTTCAACGTCATCGCCGAGATCAAGGGCGCCACGAAGCCGAACGAGTACGTGGTGCTCTCGGCGCACTTCGACAGCTGGGAAGGGCACTCCGGCGCCACCGACAATGGCACCGGCAGCATCACCATGCTCGAGGCGCTGCGCATTCTGAAGACGGTGCTCCCCAAGCCGAGCCGCACCATTCTCGTGGGACACTGGAGCGGCGAAGAGCAGGGGCTCTTTGGCTCCGGCGCGTTCACGGCCGATCACCCCGAGGTGGTGAAGGGGCTGCAGTTCTCGTTCAATCAGGACAACGGCACCGGTCGCATCGTGGGCACCGGGCCGGGACTCCACCCGGAGAACGGCCCCCGGCTCGCGAAGTACATGAGCGAGATGCCGGCCGAGCTGACCAAGACTATTCGGCTGGCCGGCACGAGCGGCATCGGCGGCGGTTCCGACGACGCGAGCTTCCGCTGCTGGGGCGCGCCCTCGATCGGGCTCAATGCGCTTTCCTGGGACTACAGCTACACCACGTGGCACACTAACCGCGATTCGTTCGACAAGGTCATGGTGGATGACCTGAAGCAGAACGCGACGCTGGTCGCGATGTTCGCGTATCTGGCGAGCGAGGACGCGCAGCCCTCGTCGAAGGTGCTCGTGGATCCGCTGCCGAAGGGGCAGAATGGGCAGCCCATCACTTTGCCGGCCTGTGGGCCTGTAATGCGCAACTCGACCGGGAGTCGCCGGTAAACCGCTTTCGCGCACCTCGTATACGTACCACGTATACGTAGTTCGTATACGTACACGTATACGTGGTGCGGGAACTGCGGTTACTTCGTCGTCAACCGCGCCAAGGCTTTTCGCACGACCACACTCACATCCGCGCCGCCGCCGGCTTCCATCACGGCGCGGATCGCGCGATCGGCTTCGGTCTGATTGTAGCCGAGGGCGAGGAGGGCCCGCGTGGCGTCGTCGGCGATGGGGGTGCTCGGTCCGGCACCCGTAGGGGCAGCGCCCACCTGGTCGATCTTGTCCGACAGGTCGAGAATGATCTGCTCGGCCTTCTTCCGCCCCACGCGCGGGACGCGCATGAGGGTGGTGATGTCCTTCTCGCGGAGCGCCTTCACCACGCGGTCGGGGGTGAGTGCTGAGAGAATGCCCAGCGCCAGCGCAGGTCCGACGCCCTTGGCGGTGAGCAGGCGCTGAAAGACGGCCCGCTCGTAGGCGTGCTTGAAGCCGTAGAGATGCCAACCGTCTTCACGCACGGAGAGATGCGTGAAGAGCGTCGCCTCACCGCCCACGTTGGGGAGCGTCTCGAAGACCGAGAGCGGGATGAGGCATTCGTACGCCACGCCGCCGGCGGTCATGAGCTCCACACGATCGAGATCCTTGGAGACGAGGGCACCGCGAATCTGGGCGATCATTTCGGCAGGGTGAGGCGGAGGACGGGAGACATACAGACGCTCAGCGCGGCGGCGACTCCGTCGGCGGCGTCGGCCGGCTGCGGGGCGCTCTTGAGGCGCAGCAGCCGGGTGACCATGAACTGCACCTGTTCTTTCGTGGCCGCGCCGGTGCCGGTGATCGCTTTCTTGATCTCCGTGGGCGCGGACTCGTGGATCACGAGTCCGCGCTCCTGCGCGGCGAGGAGCACGACGCCGCGGGCGTGCCCGAGTACCACCGTGGTCCGCACGTTCTTGGCGTAGAAGACATCCTCGATGGCGAGGGTGTCGGGCTGGTGGCGCTCCAGCAGTTCGACGACGCCGGTGTGGATGTCATGCAGCCGCTTGGGGAGCGGTTCGCTGGCGGCGGTGCGAATGACCCCGCACTCGACCAGCGTGGCGACGCGTCCGTCGAAGCGGACGACGCCATACCCCGTCACTGCGGTGCCCGGGTCGATCCCGAGCACCAGCGACGGGTGTTTCATCACGCGTCGGCCATCGCGCTTTCGTCCATCTCGAAGTTCGCGTCGACCTTCTGCACATCGTCGAGCTCTTCGAGGGCTTCGAGCAGCTTGAGGAGCGCGGCCGCGTTCTCGCCTTCGACCTTCACGGTGTTCTTGGGCACCCAGGCGAGTTCGGCGTCTTCGACCTTGTACTTCTTGGCCTCGAGCCCTTCCTTCACGGCGTGCAGCGCCGCCGGCTCGGTGGTGATCACGAACACCTCGCCCTCGTTCGACACATCATCGGCGCCGGCTTCGAGCGCCGCCTCGATGATCGCGTCCTCGCTCACGCCCTCGGCGGGGACGGTCATCTGCCCCTTCCGGTCGAACATGAAGGCGACGGAGTTGCTCGTGCCCATGTTGCCGCCGTTGCGCGAGAGCTTGTGGCGCACGTCGGCCACCGTGCGGGTGGGGTTGTCGGTGACCGCGGCGATCATGATCGCCACACCGCCCGGCCCGTACGCCTCGTAGAGCACTTCGGTGTAGTCCACGCCCTCGAGTTCGCCGGTGCCCTTCTTGATGGCGCGCTCGATGTTGTCCTTGGGCATCGAGCTCGCCTTGGCGTTGTCGATCGCCGTACGCAACCGCGGATTCCCCGCCGGATCGCCGCCGCCCAGCTTGGCGGCCATCGTGATTTCACGAATCAGGCGCGTGAAGAGCGCGCCGCGCTTTTTATCCGTGGCGGCCTTGTAGTGCTTGATTTGCTTCCATTTGCTGTGGCCAGCCATGGGTATTCCGGGTCGGGCGGTGCGGTGGGGTGGAACGGATCAGTCGTGGGTCGCGGGTTCTTGGTCGTGGGTTGTGGGTTACCCAGCACCCATGACCTCTCGCCCGAAACCCATCACTGATCAGTTGGAACACCCAAAGTTAGCCAACCGCCAGCCTACTCCTCCAGTACGTCCTCAAACCGCCCAAACCGCGCATCGAAGTACAGGTCCACGTAGCTCCGTGGCCCGTCGCGGTGCTTGAGGAGGAGGAGTTCGGCGGCGCCGGAGACGCCGAGGTCGGCTTCGTAGAGCTCTTCGCGGTAGAGCCCGGCCACGATGTCGGCGTGGGTGCCGGCGGCGCCGGCGAGTCCGAAGTCGCTGAGGCGGGGGCGGCGGTCGGCACGCTGACGGTCGAGGACCGGGAGGTGCACGGTGACCAGCACTACCACGTTCCGGCGCAGGGCGAGCCGCTTGAGGCCGAGGAGGATGTAGCCGAGCGCCTCCTCCTGCCCGGTGGGGACGTCGAGCAGCCCTTCGAGCGCGTCGACGACGACCAGCGGCAGCTCCGGCGACGCCTCGACGGCCCGTTCCACGGCGGCGAGGCCGCCCTGGGACAGCGTGTCCACGACGGGGGCGGCGTCGCGCAGCATGGTGGCGGCGGCGGCGAGCCGGGTGCGTTCCCCGTCCTGGACCACGCCCAGGCGCAGCGACTCGAGGGGCACCTTGGCCGACATGGCCAGTGCGCGCTCGTAGACGCGTTCGGCGTGCATCTCGGTGGTGAGGACGAGCGCTCGCTCGCGGCAGCGCAGGGCGATGGCCAGCACGAGCGATGAGGCGCCGCTGCTGTCGTCGCCACCGATGACGATGAGATCTCCACGCCGAAAGCCGCCGCCGACGGCGCGGTCGATCGACGGGAAGTAGGTCGGGATGATCCCGGCGTCCACATCGCCAGCGGCCGCGCGGTCCAGGCGGGCGACGACGCGCGTCAGCGGAGAGATGTCGGAATGGTGCGTCACGCGGCGCTTACCCGGCGAGCGTGCGCGCGAGGCGCTCCAACTCCTGCACGCTCGGGCCGTCGAGATGGGCGCCGGCGGCGGCCACGAGCGAGCGGAGCGCGCCGGCCACCTGCAGCGCCGTACCGGTCGTGGCGTCTACGGCCCGGGTAAAGGGCGCGCGCGTGGTGGAGGGGAGGGCGAGCGAGGCCAGCCAGACCTTGGCCGCGGCCGCGCGGGAGACGCGATCGGCCGGGTGCAGGGCGTCAGCGCTGGAGACCCCCTGCGCGAGGCGGGCGGTCATGAGCGCCGCCAGCGCGACTTCGCGACCACCGCCCAGCGGCAGACGTCCCGCCAGGGCGGCCAGGGCCGGAAAGGGGAAGCGCAGCGGCTCGAGGGCGTACGGAAGGGGCTCGGTGTGCACGGGCCAAATCTACACCCCCCCTGCTAACTTGCAGGGTATGGCGCAGCCGGCGAAAGCGATTCTGTGGGTGGACGACGAAGCGGAGCTGCTCGAGCCGCATCGGCTGCTGCTGTCCGACCGGGGGTACCAGGTCCAGACGGCAACCAATGCCGATGACGCCCTCGAGCTGCTGCGCCGCGCGCCGTACGATCTGGTCCTGCTCGACGAGCAGATGCCCGGCACCCGCGGGCTCGACGCCTACCGCGACATCCGCGAGATGGCCCCGTCGCTGCCGGTGGTGATGGTCACCAAGAGCGAGGAAGACGCCACGCTCAAGGAGGCCATCGGCGCGAACATCCGCGACTACCTCGTGAAGCCGGTCACCCCGCGGCAGGTGCTGACGGTGGTGACGCGCATTCTCGATGGCCCGCTCATCCGGTCGCAGGCCATGGCGCGCGCCTTCGTGGAGCGGTTCCGCGCCATCGAGCAGGAGCGCTACGCCGGCCTCGACTGGCGGGGCTGGATCGAGCGCTTCGCCGAGCTGACGCAGTGGGACGTGGATCTGGCCGAAGCGGGCGAAATGGGGCTGCACGAATCGCTGCGGGGGCTCTATCCCGATATGCAGCGCGAGTTCGCCGCCTTCATGCGTACCGAGTATCCGCGCTGGCTGCGGGAGCTCGATGGCGACCGGCCGCCGCTCTCGGTGGACGTGGTGACCGAGTTCCTGCTCCCGGTGCTGTCACGCGACCGCAAGGCGCTGTTCGTGGTGATCGATTGCCTGCGGCTCGACCAATGGCGGGCGTTGCAACCGTTGCTCACGCCGTTCTTCGAAGTCGAGACGACGCACTACTACGGCATTCTTCCCACGGCCACTCCGTATGCCCGCAATGCGCTCTTCAGCGGGCTCTTTCCGGGAGAGATCGCCGAGAAGTATCCGCAGTGGTGGGGCGATCGTGATGATGAGACGCTCAATGCCTACGAGCGGGAGCTGCTGACGGCGCACCTGGAGGAGTTGCAGGTCAAGGTGCCGGTGCGGTACCAGAAGATCACGACCGCACTCGACGCCGCCGATCTCGAGCGGCATCTCCCGGCGGCGATTGCCGGCGATGGCGTGCATGCGTTCGTCTTCAACTTCGTGGACATGCTCACGCATGGTCGCTCGGAGTCGATGATCCTGTACGAGGTGGCGAAGGACGAGATCGCCCTGCGCGCCCTCACCAAGCAGTGGTTCGAGCGGTCGGCGTTGCTCTCGCTGCTGCGCGAGGCGTCGCGCCGGAACATTTCGGTCGTGGTTACCACCGACCATGGGGCGCTCCACTGCAATACGCCGGCGACGGTGTTCGCCAAGCGGGATGCCACGGCCAACCTGCGCTACAAGTTTGGTGAGGATATCCGCGCCGAACGTCCGGAGCAGGCGCTGCTCTTTGCCGATGCCCGCGACCTGCGGCTCCCCGAGCGTGGCGCGGGCACGAACACCCTCATCGCCACGGGCGACGGCTTCTTTGTCTATCCCACGAAGCTGCGGGAGTATCAGGGGCGCTATCGCGGCTCGTTCCTGCACGGGGGCGTGTCGCCGGAGGAGTGCATCCTGCCGGTGTCGCTCCTGACCCCCAAGCGCTGACGATGGCCTCGGCGTTGAAAGAGGGGCGGCGCACGCCGTCGATGCAGCTGTGGCGGCGGCTCTGGCGGTTCGTGGCGCCGCACAAGCTCAAGCTGTTTACGGTCATCGTGCTGAACGCCACCGCCGCGGTGGCGGACGTCTTCTCGTTCACGCTGCTGGTGCCGTTCTTCAACGCGCTCTTCGGGTTGGAGCAGCTGTTGCCGTCGAATGGCACGATCGGGCGGCTGCTCGAGTCCACGATCGGCTTCCTGCTCGACCAGCGGAATCCCCAGCGCTCGCTGCAGAACGTGATGCTGATCGTGATCGCGGCGGTCACGCTCAAGAACGTGCTCGTGTGGCTCAGTGGGCAGGTCGGTGTCAAGCTGCAGGAGTTCGTCGTGCGCGACCTGCGCGACGCACTCTATGGGCATCTCCTCCGGCTGCCCCTCCCCTGGTTCACGCGCAACAAGGTCGGACAGGTCATCAGCCGGGTGCTGAACGACACGACCACCGCCAAGACGGTCGTGACCGAACTGGTGACGCGGTCGATGTGGAGCACCGCGCAGATCGTGGCGACGATCGTGGCGATGTTCGTGACGTCGTGGCGGCTGTCGATCGCGGCCCTGTTCATTGCCCCCATCACGATTGGGGCGGTGCAGCCTGTGCTCCGCAAGCTGCGCAAGGGCTACGGTCGCCTGGGGAACGATCAGGGCGAAATCACGAGCCTCGTGCAGGAAGTCGTGAGTGGCGTGCGGCTGGTGAAGTCGTATCGCGCCGAGCCGCGCGAAGAGGCAAAGTTCACGACGCGCAACGCGGCGTTCGCCAGGGGCTACATCCGCGTGGGACGCCTCGCGCTCCTCTCGGGCCCGGCCATCGAAACGCTGGGCACCATCACCGCGGTGGCCATTCTCTGGTACGGCGCGACGCTCGTGATCAGCGAGAAGTCGATGGCGCCCGCCGAGCTGATGGTGTTCCTCATTCAGGTCATGCGCATCCTGCAGCCGCTCAAGCAGCTGTCGCAGGCGCCGGCGGCGGCCCAGCAGTCGCTCGCGAGTGCCGAGCGCATTTTCGAGATCCTGGACGAGCCCACCGAGGTGGCGATCGACCGTGGGACGCGCACGCAGGCCACCTTTGGGGACTCGGTGGTGTTCGAGCACGTCACCTTCCGCCACGAGGGGGTCGAGGCCGATCGCCCGCCGGCGCTCAGCGACGTGTCGTTCACGGCGCGCAAGGGTGAGGTGATCGCCCTGGTGGGAGCGAGCGGCGCGGGGAAGAGCACGCTCGTGGACCTGCTGCCGCGCTTCATCGATCCCACGGCGGGGCGCATCCTGCTCGACGGCGTGGACCTGCGCGAAATCAAACTGGACGCGTTGCGCGCACTGACCGGCATCGTGAGCCAGGATACGGTGCTCTTCAACGACACGGTGCGCGCCAACGTGGCCTTCGGGCGCCCCGATGTGACACAGGCGCAGCTCGACGCGGCGGCGCGGGCGGCCAATGCGCTGGCCTTCATCGAAGCGCTGCCCGAAGGGTGGGACACCAACCTCGGCGAGCGCGGCACGCGCCTGTCGGGTGGCCAGCGGCAACGCCTTGCGATTGCCCGGGCGCTGCTCTCCGATCCGCCCATTCTCATTCTCGACGAAGCGACGAGTGCGCTCGACGTGGAGAGCGAACGGCTGGTGCAGGAGGCGATCGATCGCCTGCTCGCCGGGCGCACCGTCTTCGTGATTGCGCACCGGCTGGCCACCATTCAGCATGCCGATCGCATTCTGGTGCTCGATCGCGGCCAGCTCGTGGAGGAAGGCACGCACGTCGCGCTGCTGGCGAAGGGGGGGGCGTACGCCCGACTGCATGCGCTGCAGTTCGATCGGCGCGACGAGGCTGCCGCTGGTGACGCGGAGACGGCGCTCTCGACCTCGGCGCTCGGCGCGTAGCGGCCATGCGGGTCGTCGTGCTCACCACCAGCGAGCGGTACACGCCGAGCGTGCGCCTGCTGGCGGCCGTGGCCGCGGGCCTGGGGCGACGTGGTGAGATCGCGGCGGTGGCCTGCCTGTCGCGCGGTGAGGTCGAGCGGGCGATCGAGGCGGAGTGGCCGCGGTTGTCGCACCGTGCCATCGTGGGGTCCGGCTTCGTGCGCCGCACGGCGAGTGTGCGCGGGATCGTCACGGCGCTGCGGCCCGATGCGATGCTCGTGGGGAGCGAGGCCGATGCCTCCATCGCGGCCGTGGCGCTTGGTGCGCGGGGCGGCGTGGTGCGCCGGCTGTCGGTGGGAGAAAGCGCGGCGCTGGTCCGCGAGGACGCGTCGGACAACGGGTGGCGGCAGCGCCTCGCGCGGTCGCGGACCCGCTATGAGGCGTGGGGCGTGGACGGACTGGCGGTGAGCTGGCCCGAGCCTATCGAACCCGACGCGCTCGATCCGGCGTTGCACCCGCTACCGATTGCGCCGCCGCATCTGGTGATCGTGCCGCCGCGCACGCACGACGAACACACCGCGCTCGCCTTGCGCGCTGCGGCGCAGCTGCGGGCGCGGCATCCGGCGTTGCGGGTCACGTTGCTGGGGAACACGGCCGAGCTGCAGGCCACGCGCCTGCACGCGGCGGCGCTCGACCTGACGAACGTGATGCAGATCGCGCCGCTCGATGTGCTGTTGCATCATCAGCCGCTCGACGCCTTTGCGACGTGGGTCTGTGCGGCCGATGATGCGGGCGCGGTGGCGACGCTCGCCGCGATGCAACAGCGTGTTCCGGTCGTGGTGCCGGCCGCGTCCGCCTTTGCGTCGCTGGTGGATCCGCGTGTGTCGGGCTTTGCGGCCGATGCGGCCACGCTCCCGGTGGTCGTCTCGGAGTTGGCGCGCCTGCTCGGCGATCACGAGGCCGCCCGTCGCATGGGGCTCGCGGCGCAATCACGTGCGCGCGACGCCTTTGGGTGGGATGCCTTTGTGGACGCCGCGGCGGAGCGGTTGGCCCGGGTGAGCGGAACCACGGCGGCGCGCATCACGTCGCGGCCCAGTCTCACGCCGGCATGAGCACGCCGGTGCGCGCCGTTGGGGCGAGTGATACGTGGAGCCGGCTGCGCGCCGATGGGCGCAGCTGGATCGGCCTCGTGGTCGTGGGTGGACTCGTGCTGCTGGCGGCGGCCGCGCCGTTGGCTACGCGACTCGATCCGGCGGCCATCGATTTGCGCCATACGCTCGAAGCGCCCAGTGCCGCGCATTGGTTGGGCACGGACGCCCAGGGGCGCGATGTGTGGGCGCGCCTGATCTACGGCGCGCGCGTCTCGCTGCTCGTGGGGCTCGTGTCGCAGGGGATCGCGCTGTCGATTGGTGTGGTGCTCGGGCTCGTGGCCGGCTACCGCGGCCGCTGGACGGATGATGTGGTGATGCGTCTGGCCGATGTGACGCTCGCCTTTCCCACGCTGCTGCTGCTCATCGCGATGGCGGCGGCCTTCGAGCCGTCGCTCACGGTGGTGTGCGTGGTGATTGGTGTGGTGGGATGGGCCGGGATGGCGCGTCTGGTACGCGGGCAGGTCTTGGTGGTGCGCGAGCTCGAGTACGTGCAGGCGATGCGCGCGCTCGGCGCCGCGGACGCTCGCATTCTGCTACGCCACGTCTTACCGAACGTCGTGGCCCCGGTGGTGATTGCGGCCACGCTGGGGATTGCCGGCGCGATCATGGCCGAAGCGGCGCTGTCGTTCCTTGGCCTCGGTGTGCAGCCGCCAACCCCGAGCTGGGGGGCCATGATCGCGGATGGGCGCGATCTATCGCAGCTGCGGAACGCCCCCTGGACCTCGCTGGCGCCCGGTCTCGCGATCGGTTTCGCGGTGCTTGGCTTCAACCTCTTGGGCGATGCCCTGCGCGACGCGCTCGATCCGCGTGCGCACCGTCGCCTCTGACCCTCCGTTTCTGCGACCCATGAGCCTCGATGTCCCGGCGCTGCGCGCGCGCGAGTACGCCTGGATGGCGGACGATCCCACGATCTATCTCAACGCCGCCAGTACCGGTCCCAACCCCCAGCGCGCGGTCGACACCTTTGCGCGATGGGCGGGGCTGCGAGCCAGGCCGCACACCATTCCGTTTGCGCTGATGCAGGAGGCGGCGGCGACCGCGCGTACGCAGTTCGCCGCGCTCGTGGGGGCCGACGCCGACGAGATCGCGCTGATGCCCAACACCACGTACGGGCTCAATCTCGCCGCGCGCGCGTTGCCGCTGCGGCCGGGCGTGATTCTGGCGTTCGACGGCGAGTTTCCGAGCTGCGTCTACCCGTTCCAGGCCCTCGGCTCACGCGGCATCACGCTCGAACTCATCCCGCGCGTGAACGGGTTGCCGGACGAAGACGCGCTGGTGACGGCCATTCAGCAGCGCGATGATGTGGTGGCCGTCGTCGTGAGCTGGGTGCAGTTTGCCACCGGCTTCGTCGCGGACCTCGCGCGCATCGGTCACGCCTGTCGGCAGAAGGGCGTCTTCGTGATCGTGGACGGTATTCAGGGCTGCGGTATCCGCCCCATCGATCTGCATGCCCTGCCGGTGGACATCTTCGCCAGCGGCGCGCAGAAGTGGCAGCTCAGCCCGTGGGGCACCGGCTTCGTGTATGTCCGCCGTGGACTCGTCACGCAGCTCGAGCCGCTCGATGTGGGGTGGGCGTGCATGAAGTCGAGTACCGACTACACGCGCCTGACCGACTACGAGTTCGACTTCTTCGACGACGCCCGGCGATTTGAAGTGGTGACGCTGGCCTACCACGACTTTGCCGTCGCCAACGCCGCCACCGCCATGCTCCTCGAGCTCGGCGTGGCCAATGTCGCCGCGCACATCGAGGCGCTGGGCGACCGCATTGTGGCGTGGGCCGAGTCACGGTCCGATGTGCGGCTGGTCACGCCAGCGGATCGCGCGCGGCGGGCAGGCGTCTTCTCGTTCGCGCCAACGGCCCTCGACGCGATGGCGGCTCGGCTCAAGGCGGGACATGTGTCCTACACTGTGCGCGAGGGGGCGATTCGGTTGTCGCCGCACTGCTATAACACCGCTGACGAGATCGATCGGGTGCTTGGGCTGCTGGACTCTTAGGGCTCGCTGCGCTCGCCGACAACCGGGAAACAAAATGGACAACCCACGAGGATTGGCTTCGGCCACAATCCTCGTGGGTTGTCCCGCTGTTGTCCCAGTTGTCGGCGAGCGCAGCGAGCCCTAGGGAACCTGCACCAACCCAAACTCCCGCTGTCCCTTGCGAATGAGCAGATGCCGCCCGCGCAGCAACCGCTCCTCGCCAACGACACGATCGGCGGCGGTGAGCTTCGCGCCGTTCACGGCGATCCCGCCCTGTTCGAGCAGGCGCTTGGCGGCACCACGCGAGGCGGCGATGCCCAGCAGCGTGAGGCATTCGTAGATGTCCACGCCACTCGCCGGCGGGTTCTCGGCAGGCGGGGCGTAGGTGGCGAACGGAATCTCCTCGCGCAGGGCCGCGAGCGCTCCGTCGGAGAGCGCGGCGGGATCGGCCTTTTCGAAGAGCAGCGCCGAGACTTCCTGCGCCACGCGGGCGGCATCGGCGCCGTGCACGCGGGCGGTGACGTCGGTCGCGAGGGCGCGCTGAGCAGCGCGCTTCTCGGGCGCCGTCCGTACGGCCTCGTCGAGCGCTTCGATCTCCTCGCGTGAGAGGAGCGAGAAGTAGCGGAGGTAGCGCGACACATCGCGGTCGTCGGCGCCGATCCAGAACTGGTAGAACTTGTACGGCGACGTGCGCGCCGGGTCGAGCCACACCGAGCCGCCACCCGTGCTCTTGCCGAACTTAGTGCCGTCGGCGTTGGTGATGAGCGGGAAGGTGAGCGCGTGCGCCTCCCCGCCCGTCGTTTTGCGGATGAGCTCGAGGCCGGCGGTGATGTTCCCCCACTGGTCGCTGCCACCGATCTGCAGCGTGACCCCCTCGCGCTTGTGCAGTTCGAGGAAGTCGTAGCTCTGGAGCAGCATGTAGGAGAACTCCGTGAAGGAGATACCGCCCTCGAGGCGGCTCTTCACCGAGTCCTTGGCCAGCATGTAGTTGATGGAGAAATGCTTGCCGGTGTCGCGCAGGAAATCGAGCAGCGACAGCGGCATCAGCCAGTCGGCATTGTTCATCAGCTTCGCGCCCCTGGGGCCCTCGAAGTCGAGGAACTTGGCCAGCTGCCCGCGAATGGCCTCGGCGTTGGCGCGAATCGTGTCGAGATCCTGGAGGTTCCGCTCGCTGCTGCGCCCGCTCGGATCGCCGATCATCCCCGTGCCGCCGCCTACGAGCGCGATGGGACGGTGGCCGGCACGCTGCAGGTGTACCAGCCCCATCACGGGGACGAGGTTGCCGACGTGCAGGCTCGACGCCGTGGGGTCGAACCCGCAGTAGCCGGTCACGGTACCACTCTGGAACGCCGCCGGCAGACCGTCGGTGTGCTGAAACAGGAGCTCGCGCCAGGCGAGTTCTTCGAGGGGGGCTGGATTCGCGGACATGGTCCCAAGATAACCGGGCCGGTCGGCGTGGCGCCGGGCCCCCGCGATCGGTAGCCTTCAGGACCGCTATGGCCTTCTTCTCCCTGCTTTCGCGCCGCCCGTGGCTCGGGTGGCTGCTGGTGCTCGCGCTCTTCGGCGGCGGGCTCGGGGTCGGCACCCTGCTGGGTGCCTGGACCGTGATCTGCCGCGACGGGCGCTGCCCGTCCATCGCCTCGCTCGAAGCCTACGTGCCCCGGCAGACCTCCAAGGTCTTTGCCGCCGATGGGCGCTTCGTCACCGAACTGGGGCTCGAGCGCCGGACGCTGGTGACGCTCAAGGACATCCCGAAGCATGTCCAGGACGCCGTCGTGAAGACCGAAGACCGGCGCTTCTACAGCCACCACGGCATCGACTACTTCCGCATCTTCGGGGCGGCGCTCCGGAACGTGAAGGCCGGCGGCTACGCGCAGGGCTTCTCCACGATCACGATGCAGCTCGCCCGCAACGTCTTCTCCGATCGCATCTCGCGCGAGAAGACGCTGCTCCGGAAGCTCAAGGAAGCCCGCGTGGCCCGCGCGATCGAGCAGCGCTACTCCAAGCAGCGCATTCTCGAGCTCTATCTCAATCAGGTCTATCTGGGCAACGGCGCCTACGGCGTGGAGACAGCGTCGCAGCGCTATTTCGGCAAGTCGGTGCGCGACGTCACGGTGGCCGAGGCCGCGGTGCTGGCGGGGCTGCTCAAGGGACCCGAGCGCTACAATCCGCGCCGCTTTGCCGATCGGGCCATTCAGCGGCGCAACACGGTGCTCGAGCTGATGCGCCGCGAGGGCGCCATCACCGACGCGGATGCCTCCCTTGCCAAGGCATATCCGCTGCAGCTCGCCGAGCGCACCGAAAGCGGTGATATCGCACCGTACTTTGTGGAGTGGGTTCGCCAGGAGCTCGAGGAGCACTTTGGCAAGCGGCTCTACGATGAAGGGCTCAAGGTGTACACGAGTCTCGACGTGGACATGCAGCTCGCTGCCGAACGCGCGCTGGAGAACCAGCTGCAGGCGATCGAAGCCGGGCGCCACGGCAAGTACGCGCATCTCACCTACGAGGGGTATCTCGCCCGCAGCGCCGATGGTGGTGAGACCGGCGCGGCGAACTCGCCGTACCTGCAGGGCGCCTTCGTGGCGCTCGACCCGCGCACCGGGGCCGTTCGCGCGATGGTGGGCGGCCGCGACTTCGGTGACTCCAAGTTCAACCGCGCGGTGCAGGCGATGCGCCAGCCGGGATCGACGTTCAAGCCGATCGTGTACGCGAGTGCGGTGCATCAGGGCTTCAGCCCCGCGCAGGTGGTGGACGATTCGCCGATCTCGCTCGATCAGGTGAGCGGCGAGACGTGGACGCCCAGCAACTACGACATGAAGTTCATGGGCGCGATGCCGATGCGCAAAGCGCTCTACATGTCTCGCAATCTGGCGGCGATTCGCACCGGCATGGCGGTGGGCGAAGAGGGCGTCATCTCGATGGCCCGCAAGTTCGGCATCACGACGCCCATTCCGCCGTACCCGTCGATCTTCATCGGCTCGGCGGACGTCTATCCGATTCAGATGATCGGCGCCTACTCGGTGTTCGCCAACCTCGGGCTGCGGACCTCGCCGTACGCGATCGTGCGGGTGGAGAATGCCGAAGGGAAGGTGATCTGGAAGCCCGAACCGGAGCGCGAGGCAGTGCTCTCGCCCGAAGAGTCGTGGCTGATGGTCAGCATGATGAAGGACGTCGTGGTGCGCGGCACCGGCGCGCGCATCTGGCAGAGCGGCTTCCATGTCCCGGCCGGCGGCAAGACGGGGACGACCAACGACGGTGCCGACGTGTGGTTTATTGGCTACACGGCGGATCTGGTGGCCGGTGTGTGGATGGGCTTCGACAAGCCGCAGAAGATCAAGGCCAACGCGCAGGGCGGCGAACTGGCCGCGCCGGCGTGGGCCGCGTTCATGACCGAAGTGTACCGTCGCAAGCCGCAGCCGCCCGACTGGCCGCGCCCCGATGGCGTGATCGTGCGTGAAGTGGACGCGGTGACGGGGCGGCTCGCCAACAGCAACTGCACCGGCAACCTGGTGACGGAGTTCTTCGTGCAGGGCACGGAGCCCACCAAGAGCTGCACCGATCCGGCCGGTCCGTCGCCGTTCGTGATCGACACGGCGCGCTATCGCAGCAAGGCCGACACCTCGAATCCGTTCCGCCTGCCCCCGTCGTGAGCGTGACCGGCGCCCGCACTCTCTATTCGGCCGCCTGGGTCCTCCCCATGGCGGCCGCGCCTCTTCCCAACGGCGCGGTGCTCGTGGAGGGGGACGCGATCGCGTGGGTCGGTGCCGCCGCGGCGTTCCCGGAGTCTGCCGACGTGCGCCGGGTGGATCTCGGTGCCGCCGCGCTCCTGCCGGGCCTCGTGAACGCGCACAGTCATCTCGAGCTCACCACGCTGCGCGGGTATCTCGAGGGGTTTGCGTTCCGCGACTGGCTGGTGACGCTCACACGGGTGCGGCGCGATGTGCTGACGGCCGAGGATCTCCTCGATGCGTCGCGCCTGGGGATCGTGGAAGCGCTGGCGCACGGCATCACCACCCTGGCCGATACCACCGATTCGGCGGCCCCGCTGGTCGCCATGCGCGAACTCGGCGTGCGTGGCATTGGGTATGTGGAGGTCTTCGGCCCCGATCCGGTGCAGCGCGATGGATCGATGGCACGGCTGCGCGAGCGGGTGGCGGACCTACGGACGCAGGATACGGCGCTGGTGCGCACGGGCATTTCGCCGCACGCGCCGTATACGGTGTCCGTGCCGCTTTTCCGCGCTGCCGCCGAGTATGCGCGCGCAGAGGCGCTGCCGATGGCCGTGCACATCGCCGAGAGTGCCGCCGAGGTGGCATTCGTGGTGGAGGGCGCGGGACCGTTCGCCGATGGATTGCGCGCGCGCGGTATTGCCGTCGCGCCGCAGGCGCGGTCACCGATTGCGCTGCTGGATGCCTGCGGGGTGCTGGAGGCGCGCCCGCTCCTCATTCATGCGATTCGCACCGACGATGACGATCTCGCCCGCGTCGCCGACGCCGGTGCGACGATCGTGCACTGCCCCGTGTCGAACGCCAAGCTCGGTCACGCCATCGCGCCGCTCGACCGGATGCTGGCGCACGGCATCGCCACCGGCCTCGGAACCGATTCGGTGGCGAGCAACGACCGCATGCATCTGCTGGAGGAAGCGCGGCAGGCCTGTCTGTTTCACGCCCTGCGGTCGGGGGAACCGGACTCGCTGCATCCGTCACGGGCGCTGGAACTGGCCACGGTTGGTGGTGCGCGCGCGCTCGGGCTCGACACGCTGATCGGCACGCTCGAGGTCGGCAAACAGGCAGATCTGGCGGCGTTTCCCCTCGTCCAGCCTTGGGCGCCGGCGGTCTTTGATCCGACGGTCACGCTCGTCCACGTGCTCGGTGGTTCGGCGCGGGCGTCCCTCGTCACGGTGGCGGGGAAGGAACTCGTGCGCGGGGGGGAGGTGCTGGGCGTGGATCCCGGCCTCTACGCGCGGGTCGAGTCCGTATCAGGGCGCCTTCGGCGCGACCACTAACGAGGGTGGGGACAGCTGACGAGGTTCGTTGCCAGAGACTATCCTCGTCAGTTGTCCCGTGCCTCGTTCGTCGTCGCGTAAAAGCGCCCACCGTCCCTTGCCTCGTTGGTTGTCCCGACGGTATCGTACGCCATGCACCGCTCCGCCCCGCGCGCCCTCGGCAGTTGGGAGAGTTCCTGCAGACCCTGCCGGAGCCGCGCGAGCGTGCGCAGGTCTGTGCTCGTGTGACCCCATCGAATCCCCGCTGCATGCCGGTCGGCCTCGTGCCGACGCATCAGCGGGGATTTCGCTTGGTGCCCCCGGAGTACGGTGGTTCGGAATCGTTCGTGGTTGTCGCAGGCACTTTCAGCGGAGGGTAGGGCGTGATCGCCGGCTGTCTCGCACTGAATGCGTCGTACGAACCCCTGACGATGGTCCCGCTGCGGCGGGCCCTTCGCCTCGTCATTGACGGCAAGGCCGAGATCGTCGAGGCCGACCTGGCAGTCCCCGTACGATCGGAAAAGCAGGCCTATCCGCGCCCGGCGGTCATTCGCCTGACGCGTTACGTGCACGTGCCGCGGCGTTTCCGCCGGCAGGTCACGAACACGTTCCTCTTCGCGCGCGACGACTATCAGTGCCAGTACTGTGGGCGCCGGCAGAGCGAGCTCAAGCCGCGGGAATCGCTCACCCGCGATCACCTCATTCCGATGTCGCGCGGCGGCACGAACGAGTGGTCGAACGTGGTCACGGCGTGCAGTCCGTGCAACACGAAGAAGGCCAATCGCATGCCGAATGAAATCGGGATGCACCCGCTGCACGTGCCGGTCGAACCGCACTTCGTGCATCTGTCGTGGGCCGTGCGCCGCCTGACGCCGATCCAGTCGCAGTACATCCGCACCTTCTACGGTGAGGACACCCTGCGCGAACTGCAGAAGATCGAAGGGGCCACGCGCCCGCTCGTCAGCGAGCGCTTGTAGGCGAACGCCTCTAGAAGAGGTCCATCGCCGGACTGCGCGCCTCGAGCCGACGCACCTCGCCGCCCAGAATGCGGCTGGCGAGGGAGCGCAGGCCGCGCGTCAGCACCGTGCCGGGGTTGCGGCGCCCGCGGACCAGCGGGCGCGCCTCACCCTTGAGCCAGCGCTCCAGTTCGTCGAGATCGCTCACGTCGAGCGTCTGGAGTTCGGCCTGCACGAGGACATAGCTCTTGCGGCCCCGCGGCGGCGGGGGCAACGCCGGCTGAAAGGCGAGCTCAGACGCCGCACGCGCGTCGGCAAAGCGCACATAGCTGCCCAACGGTGTCACCCGGTTGGCGACGACCCGCGCCACTTCGTATGCGCGATCGACGACGCTGTAGCGCACGATGATGCTCCACTCGCTGCTGCTCTGCTGATCGTCGAACCAGCGGCCGATCGACCACGTCTCCGCTCGCACGGTGAGCCGCGCCGGGAAGCCGCTCTTGAGGAGCGTATCGAACGGCTGTTCGGCGAGGACGTTCCGCACCGCGACCTGCGGCGGGTAGGCGCCCGGGGCGACGCGGATCTCGATCTCAGGTCTGCCTTGGGCGCGCGCGCTCAGCCCTGTGGTGAGCAGGACCAGGGTGACGAGGAGCGCGCGCGCGAGGGACACGGAGGGAGTCGGGAGGGCGCGGAGGTGGGTACCTAGAAGCGGCGGGCCAGACGGACGTACACGTTGGGCGACAGGCCGCTCTGCGAGACGGCTTGCGCGACGTACACGCCGAAGTCGCCGAAGTCGAAGCCGCCGCCGATGTCCGTACGCCACGTCCCGATGGCCGGCACCGTGTTGCGGGCGTAGCGGAGTTCGTCGGCGTTGGTGGAGCCGGTCGTGTTGCCCACGAGCCAGCCCCGGCCGCTGTTGGCGAAGATGACCCAGGTGCCGTCGGCCTTGCTGCCGAACGACCAGCGCCGATCGCCAAAGTCGTCGTCGCCAAAGAAGCGCAGGCGGATATCGCCCTTCCACTCGATCTGCAGCAGCGCCATGCGATCACACTGCGCGGGGCGACCGAGCGCGGCGTAGACCCCTTCCGCGCCCGTCGCGCACGTGCCGATATCGGCCGATCCGATCATGCGGCGGAAGTCGAAGCCCGGGAGTGCGTCGAGGCCGCTCACCGCGAGGCGGCGCTGAATGGGGAGTGGATCGCCATCGGTCCAGCCACCGAACACCGCGCGCAGGTTGACCTGCGAGCGGGGGCCAAGGCGCGTGTACCGCCGCAGATCGAAGAGGGCGCGGCCGTACTCGATCGGCCCGGCCGTGAGCGTGCGGACGCCCGTGGTGAGAGGCCCCGCCGACGTGAGATCCCCCGTCCCGCGCTCGTACTCGCCGCGCAGGTACCACCCGGACCGAGGATTCGTCTTGCGGTTCCGCGTGTCGAGGGTGCCGCTCAGGGTGAAGAGATGCAGCACGCCCTCGTCCACCAGCGGGTTGGCGCGCCACGCGAGGTTGTCGTTGAAGAGCGACCAGACATCCCGGGCTCGACGGCTGCTCCAGCGCTCTTCGCCGATGCCCGCGCGCAACTCGGTGCCCAGCGCGCCGAAGACCGAGACGTAGCCCTGTCCGCCGTGGCGCTGGTAGAAGTCGCGATAGTCGCGCGTGAACAGAAAGCTGTTGAGCCCCACTTCGGCATCGGTCAGCTGCCAGTTCTCCACCGGTGCCACTTCGTCGAACAGGCGCCCGCCGACCGCAAACCCGGTGCGCTGCCCCTGGCGCAACTCGAGCATGGCGCGGTGACCGAGGTTCTCGCGCTTCCACACCAGCTGATCGCCGGTCCGGAAGATGCCGAAGGCTTCAGCGGAGACCCGCGTCGTGCCGGCCTTCACCCGCACCCGGGGGCCGACGAAGATCGGGAGCCCTTCGACGCGATTGTACGTGTGGGCCGTGGTGACGAAGAGCTGGCTCTGCGTGCTCGACTCATTCTCCTCGCGCACCCAGCGCGACCAGCGCGCGAACAGATCGGTCTCGGCGATCAGCGTGTCGGCATCTTCGCGATAGCGATAGCGCGAACTCCAGACGCGAATCTCGCCACCGACCGTGGGCCGCTCCGGGCCGTCGAAGGTGCCACCGATCACGGTGAGCGACTGCTCCACGCGCGCCCCATCGAGAAGGCGCACATCGCTGTTGAGCGCGACGACCTGTCCGGTGACGACGCCGGCAATCCGAACGGCACCGTTGAGCACGGCCAGATCGCTGCGGACGGTATCGCCGGCGGCGAGGGAAAAGTCTCCGTGGACACGCCGGGTACCGGGGGCGTTGTACACCCGGGTGACTTCGAGCGTCACCTCGCGGGGCACACCGCCCACGCGCCGTTCGCGAGTGTCGCGCTGCGCCAGCACGACGGACGGGCGGGCCGTCACCAGCAGGGCGGTCACCGCGAGGGCGGCGGACCAGAACGAACGAGGGCGAACGAGCATACGGGCCTTGGGTACATGACCGGCATTGGCCATGGGTGCGGACATCCGATTCTCCGGCTGAGGGTCGGCATCGCGCAGGGCAGGCGGCGTACCACGAACCGCACGCCACACGCGCCCGACCACCGCGACGGCGATCACCAGTCAACTCCCAGCAATATCACGAGTTGAGGGCGGGAACCCAATGCATGGCGCGGTGAGCGCCCGACCGCCGACGGTGCGGAGAGTGGACAGGGACGTGTCCGATGGAAACGCGCCGAGGCGAGGGACAGTGACACAGGGCGAAAGGGTTTGAACGGACACACGGTCCCCTCGCTCACGCCTCCCCACTCGTCCCCAGCCCCAGCCGCCGCATCCGTCGATACAGATTGGGGCGATCGGTCTGCAACCGTCGGGCCGCTTCGGCGACGTTGCCGTCGCTTTGCGCGAGGGCGGCGGCAATGAGCTTGCGCTCATAGGCATCGAGGGCGTCGCTGAGCGGGAGGCCTTCGCCCACCGTCTCCACCGCCACCATGCCCTGCGATGGCGTGCCGTTCGAGGTCGGCGCGACATCGGGCGGGAGCACCTGATGCACATCGGCGCGCGTCACCTCGCTGCCGGCGTGCAGGATGGCGAGGCGCTCCACGACATTCGCGAGCTCGCGCACGTTGCCGGGCCACCGGTAGGCGCTGAGCGCCCCGAGCGCCTCGTCGCGCCACTGCACGAGCGGCCGACCGGTGCGGCTGCGATGGCGCGCCGAGAAGTGGCGCACGAGCGCCGGCAGGTCGCCCGGGCGATCGCGGAGCGGGGGCAGCTGCATGGGGATGACGTTCAGGCGGAAGAACAGATCCTCACGGAACGAGCCGTCGGCCACCGCGCGCGTGAGATCCTTGTTGGTCGCGGCGAGGATGCGCACGTCGATCTTGATCGGCTTGCCGCCCCCGACGCGCTCGATCTCGCGCGCTTCGATGGCGCGCAGCAGCTTGGCCTGCGCTTCAGCGCCCAGGTCGCCCACCTCATCGAGAAAGAGCGTGCCGGTGTGCGCGAGTTCGAAGCGGCCGATGCGCCGTTCGGTGGCGCCGGTGAAGGCGCCGCGTTCATGGCCGAACATCTCGCTTTCCACCAGATCGCGCGGAATGGCGGCGCAGTTCACGCGAATGAACGGCCGGTCGCGCCGCGGGCTGGCCTCGTGCAGGGCCGCAGCGACCAGCTCCTTGCCGGTGCCCGACTCGCCGGTGATGAGCACGCGCGCATCGGTGGGCCCCACGCGCGCAATGAGCGCGCGCACGTCGCGCAGCGCCGGCGACTCGCCGATCATCTCGCCCGAGATCCCGAGATCCTCACGCAACGCGGCGGCCGCGCGGCGTGCCTGGCGCAGTTCGAACGCCGACGCGAGCGCGAGCAGCACCCCCTCGGGGGTCAGCGGCTTCTCGAGGAACGTGAACGCGCCGAGCTTGGTGGCGCGGACGGCATCGGTCAGCGCGGCGCGGCCGCTCATCATCACGACCGGCACATCGGGGCGCCGCTCGCGCAACTTCTCGAGCAGCCCCAGCCCGTCGAGTTCACCCGGCATCATGAGATCGACGAGCGCGATATCCGGCTCCGTGACCTCGGCGAGGGCCAGCCCGGTGGCGCCATCGGCCGCGTCGCGCACGTCGTACCCCTCGGCCGACAGCAAGGCACCAACCATGCGCCGGATGTTCGGTTCGTCGTCGACGATGAGGACGCTGGGCATCGATGACGCTCGCTAGGCGCGCGGGGTGCCAGCCGGCACGTTCACCGGGACCTGCACCGGGGCCGGCGCTCCCGGCACCGCGACTCCCGCCTGCCGCTCACTCAACAGCTTGTTGGTGAAGCGCTGCCCTTCGGCAAGGCGCTCCATCTCGATCGCGACGGTGTCCACGTTGCGCTCGATGGTCTCGAAGCGCTCGCGCAGGCGCGCCTCGAGCGCGGCGGTGTCCTGTGCGACGGCCGTCTTGCGACGCAGCCAGCCGGTGAGCGCGCGCGTGAGCGGCCACCAGATCACGAGAATCGAGAGCGTGGCCGGAATGGCCCAGGCGATCTGGACCGCGCCGGCGGGCACGGCATCACGCCACGGAATGCTGGCGGTGTGCCCCTCCTGACGGAGCACGAGGTTGCCGTTCACGAGATCGGCCGAAATTCTCGGCTGGCCGTCGCCAAACGTGATGCCGTTGAAGACCAGCGGCGGGTCCGGCGGCGAGGGCGGGTCGGGCGCCTGCGCGGCCCCGCCCTCGGACGCCTGCCCGGCGCGCGCGGCGTCGCGCGCCGCTTGCGCGGCATCGCGCGTCGTCTGGGCGGCTTCGCGGGCGGCATCGCGCGCCTGCAGCGCGGCCTCGCGGGCCTGGGTGGCCGTCGACGACTGTCTCATCGCACCTCCACCGCGTCCTTCGCCCGCTCACTCAGCAACTTGGCCGTGAAGCGCTGCCCTTCACTGATGCGCTCCACCTCCACCGCGACCGCTTCCACCGCCTGCTCAATGGCCGCCAGCCGCTGGGCGCTGTCGTTCGACATCGGCGACGCGACGCGACGGTCGAGCAGCCGCGTCAGCGACCGCACGAGGGGAGACATGATCATGACGCCGGCGGCGATCGCAAACAGCGTCACGATCATCACCGACTTGGGCATCTCATTCGGCTCACGCTTCGGCATGATCGCCGACGCCGACATGTTCTCGATCGACTTGATCTGATGGCCGTCGCGCGAGAGCACGATCACCTGCGGATCGCCGTCTTCATCGGGGATCGAGATGGTAATGCCGGCGGCGCCCTGCTCGACACGCACGTTCGTCTGCCCCTCCTTCGCTTGCGCCAGCTCGCGCTGCGCCGCGGCGATCGCGTCGTTCGCCAGCTTCTCCGCCGCCTTCGCCTGCTCCGCTCCGGACTGCCTCATCCCATCGTCTCCAGAATCGGCAGCTCCCGCACCGGGAGCCGCATGGTCATCGTGGTGCCTTCACCCACCACGCTCGTGGCGCTGATGCTCCCGCGGTGTGCCTCCACCGTCTGGCGCGCAATGGCGAGTCCAAGCCCCGTGCCACCCGGCTTGGTGGTGACGTACGGGTCGAAGATGCGCGCCAGCGCGTCGGGGGCGATGCCACAGCCGCTGTCGCGCACCGTGATGTGCACCTGCTGGCCATGTCGGGCCACGCGAACGCCGATCGTCCCCGAGCGGCCGCAGGCATCGACGGCATTGATCATCACGTTCGACACGGCGCGCACCAGCGGCTCGTAGAAGCCCCGCACGAGCGGCATGTCGGGCGCGATGTCGAGGTCGAGCGTGATCCAGTCGGGCACCGTGGTCTGGGCCACGCGCGCCACCAGCTCGGTCACGTCCACGTCGGCGGGCGGTCCGTCGGGCAGCCGGCCGAACTGGGCGAAGCTCTTGGCCATCAGTTCCAGCCGCGTGGCCTCTTCGGCCAGTACTTCCACCGTATCACGCAGCTCGTCGGGCGCGCTGCGGCGCAGGCGATCAACGGCAAAGCGAATGGGCGTGAGCGGATTCTTGAGCTCATGCGCAAAGCGCCGGGCCGACTCACGGAACGCTTCCGCCCGCTCCGCCTCGAGCGCGCGCTGCCGTCCCGTTTCGAGTTCCTGCGCCATGGTTCGCATGCCCGTCCGCAACACCTCGAATTCCGGCGCACCGCGCCGGTCGGTTTGTGCCGGGATGCTGCGCCCGGCCCGGATGAGTCCGGTCCATCCCACCAGTTCGTCCAACGGGCGGCTGAGCTGCCGGCTGAGATGACCGGCCACCCGCGAGGCGCCGACCGCCACCAGCACGACCACCACCACAGCCCCCACCAGCACCAGCCGCACCGACCGACCAGCCACGAAGTCGAAGCGCCGGGCCAGTTCCGCCGATTCCCGCAACTCGGCGCCATGCCGGGCCAGGGCCTGCCGCTGCGCCGGCGTCAGGGGCGCACTGTCCACGGCCCGCAGCGCCTGCTCGCCGCTCTGGGCGATGCGCTCCCACGCCGACCGGGCGGAGAAGCGCTGCAGGACCTGCGACGTGGCCCCGGCCCACACGAGCGTCACCGCCACCGTGGGAATCACGGCGAACAGCAGCAGCATCGCGAAGAGCCGGGTGCGGAACGGGGCTCGCGAAGGGGCCCTACGCGGCGCATCCCCGAGCGGTTTCCCGCTGGGAACCCCCGCTGGCGATCCCGGGGCGGCGGTTTCGGCCGGCACCGTGGGTTGCTTCCGCATCTCGTTCATATTCGGTAATTTACGTGGCTGTACCCGATCCCGGACCCCGTTTTTCGGAGTGAGATGGTAGCCACGTGGTCGCTCGCCCCCGTCGTGGAGCGGCGCGCTCAAGAACATCCTGAGCGCCTGCTTGCGACAACCGGTGAACGGACCTGGACATATGCCCAGGTCGATGCCGACGCGTCGGCATTGGCGGCGACCCTCGCGGATCTCGGATTGGGTGCGGGTGACCGCATCGCGGTGAATCTGCCGAACGGCATCGAGTGGATCATCGCCACCCTGGCCGCCGCCAAGCTGGGCGCGGTCGTGGTGCCGGTGAGTCCGCAGCTGAATGTGCATGACCTGCGCTATCAGCTGCGCCACGCCGAAGCGAGCGCCGTGGTCACCATCGAACGCTGGGGCGGGGTCGATTTCCTTCAGCGCTTCGAAGAGCTCCTCGGCGAACTGCCCGACCTGCAATACGTCGTGGCGGTCGGTGACGCCGAGGTGTGGTACGACGATCGGATCTTTCAGTTTGGCGATCTGGTCGCCCGGGGTGCCGGACGCGCGGTGCCGCGTCCGCCCCAGTACGATGACGCCGATGACCTCGCGGTCGTCTACACATCGGGCACGATGGGCAAACCCAAAGGGGTGCAGCTCTCGCATCGTGCGCTGGTGGAAAACGCCGTCCGAACGGCCACGGTCCTGGGGCTCAGCTCCGAGGATCGCGTTCTGACGGCGGTGCCGTTTTCGGCGGCCTTTGGCTTCAGCGCGATGCTGGGGGCGATGGCGACCGGCGCGGCGCTGGTACTGCAACCTGCCTTCGATCCGGCCGGCGCGCTCGCGCTCATGGCCGCCGAGCGGGTCACGGTGCTCCATGGCGTGCCCACGCAGTACCACCTCCTCATGCGCGAGGAGGCGTTCGACCCGTCGCGTCTCACGTCGCTGCGCACCGGCCTGATGGCTGGCAGCTCAGTGGCCGAGGCGCTCGTCCGCAAGGTGCGTCGCTGGTGCGACGTGCTGGTGGCGTATGGCCTCACCGAAACCGGCGCCGTGGTCACGATCACGCGCCCGACCGATTCCGACGCGGTGCGTCGCGAAACGGTGGGCGGTCCGCTCCCGGGCGTCGAAGTGATGGCGGCGGATCTCATGACGGGGCAGTTGCACGGACCCGAAGCGGTCGGCGAAATCGCCGTGCGCGGGTCCAACCTCATGCGGGGCTACCTCCGCATGCCGACGGAGACCGCCAAGGTCCACACGTCGGACGGGTTCTTCCTCACGGGTGATCTTGGGATCATCGACGAGGACGGCACCGTGAGGATTCTGGGTCGTCGGCAGGAAACGATCTCCCGCGGGGGCATCCAGCTCTACCCGCGCGAGCTCGAAGACCGCCTGCGGGCGCACCCGGCAGTGGACGATGTGTGCGTCATCGGCGTCCCCCACGATGTGTTGGGGGAGCTGGTGTGCGCGTGCATCGTGGCGGTGGAGGGCGCTGTCATCACCGGCGACGATATCAAGCGATTCGCGCGGGACACGATGACGGCCGACAAGGTTCCCGACCTCGTGCGCTTCTTCGATGCGTTCCCCATGACGGGGAGCGGCAAGGTGAGGCGGCGAGAGCTCGCGCGCGCGATCGCGCTGAGTGCGAACACGCTGCACGTCCTGGCTTGAGGCCAGGGGCGTCTGACGCGCGCGCGCTCGATCACCCCGATTCGTTTTCAGGTCAGTACCTCATGAGAAGTCATCAGTCCCGGTCAGGCGGTTCGTCGCCGGCCCGTTCCGTGGCCCCGTTTCACCGTGGCCCCTCGGCGCAGCCGATGGTGCCGGTGTCCCAGCCGAATGTCGCGCCGCCGGCGCACGCGCCGAATGCCGCGCTGCTCATCGATTTCGACAACGTCACGATGGGCATCCGCTCCGACCTGCAGGAGGAGCTGAAGAACCTCCTCTCGTCGGACATCGTGAAGGGCAAGGTCGCGGTGCGCCGCGCCTATGCCGACTGGCGCCGCTATCCGCAGTACATCGTCCCCCTCACCGAAGCGTCCATCGATCTCATCTTCGCGCCGGCCTACGGCTCGTCGAAGAAGAACGCGACGGACATCCGTCTCGCGATCGACGCCCTCGAACTCGTCTTCACGCGCCCCGAGATCGGCACGTTCGTGCTCCTCTCGGGCGACTCCGACTTCTCGAGCATGGTCATCAAGCTCAAGGAGTACGGCAAGTACGTGATCGGCGTCGGCATCCGCGAGTCGTCGAGCGACCTGCTCGTCATGAATTGCGACGAGTACTACTCGTACAACGCGCTCGCCGGCCTCGTGAAGAACGGCGAAGACGAAACCACGCGCTGGGATCCGTGGGAGCTCGTGACGGAGTCGGTGGCGCGCATGAAGCGCAACGGCGACGTGATGCGCTCCGATCGCCTGAAGCAGGTGATGCAGGAGATCGACGCGTCGTTCGACGAAAAGAACCTCGGCCATCCGAAGTTCTCGCGCTTCGTGCAGGAGGCGCAGCAGCGCGGCCTGCTCAAGGTGACGAAGCTCGAAAGCGGCCAGCTCGAGGTCGACGTGCCGGACGGCACGCCGACGAGTGTCGCGGAGGCGAAGGAAGGCGCGGCTGGCGCCGCGCCGTCGGTTGGTGGCGCGGAGGGGGCGGCTCCTGCGGAGACCGCCCGCGCGGAGCGCGATCGCGACGACCGGCGTGGGCGCCGTGGGCGTCGCGGGCGTGGTCGCGACCGCTTCCGTGATCGCGCCGAGGGCGCGGAGGGCGCGGAGGGCGCGGAGGGCGCGGAGGGGGGCGACGCTTCGCTGGCCCCCGCGGAGGGCGCGGAGGGTGCGCTTGACGAGACCGTCGAGATCCCCGTGCTCGCGCGGACGCCGGCGGCACCGCCGGTGGATGTGCCGCTCAAGCTCGAGCCGGAAGGCATCAAGCCGTTGGCCGATGACATTGGCCGCAGTGGCGAGCGTCTGACGCGCAACGACGCGTTCGATCTCGTGCGCCGCGCCGTCGAAGCGCTGGTCACGGGTGAAGACGCGACTACGGCCAGCGCCGTGCGGCAGAAGGCGTTCGATCTGCTCGGCCGCGACAGCGAGTCGCTCGCGTCGCGCATGTTCGAGCGCATCCTGCAGGACGCGCATGATGCGAACATGATCGATTTGCGTCGTCGTGGACACGACTGGGAAGTTGCGCGCGCGGCAGATGCGGCGAGCATCGTGGAGCAGCTCAAGGCGGTCGATGAGCAGCAGGCCGCCGAGAAGAAGGCGGCGCAGGCGTTGCTGCCGGCCGCCCCGCGTGGGATGGGTGCCCGCGGGATCGGTGGGCGTGGCAAGCCGGCGGGTCCGCCGCCGGAGTTGCTGATGGTGGGCGTGGTGGGCGCCGCGAAGCCGGTGGCGACCAACGGGGCGGCTCCGGCCGCGCCGGCTGCCCCGGCGCCTCAGGCGGTGGCTCCGGCGACTCCGGCGGCCGCCGAGACCCCGGCTCCGGCGGCGGCTCCGGCCAAGGCCAAGAAGGCGGCCAAGGCTCCGGCCAAGGCGCCCGCCAAGAAGGCCGCCAAGGCCCCGGCCAAGGCCGAGAAGCCGGCGGCCAAGGCTGCCCCTGCCGCGCCGGCCAAGAAGGCGGCCAAGGCCCCGGCGAAGGCCGCCAAGGCCCCAGCCAAGAAGGCGGCCAAGAAGCGGTGACGACGTACGGCGCCCCCCTGCCGGCCGCGTTCTACGATCGCGAGCCGGACCGGGTGGCCCGGGACCTGCTCGGGGCCGTTCTCCGCATGGAGGACGGCCCCGTCGTCGTCAGCGGGCGGATCATCGAGACCGAGGCCTACCTGGGTCCGCATGACCCCGCCTCGCATTCGGCCGTGGGGCGGACGGCCCGAACGTGGCACATGTTCGGCCCGCCGGGGACGGCCTACGTGTACTTCATCTACGGCATGCACTGGTGCGTGAATGCCGTCACCCGCGAAGAGGGGTACGGCAGTGCGGTGCTCATCCGCGCGCTCGAGCCGCTCGAAGGGATCGAACACATGCGCGCGCGGCGCCCGAAGGCCCGACGCGAAGCGGAGCTGTGCAATGGGCCGGGCAAGGTGTGCGCGGCCCTTGGCATCACGCGCGACTTCGATGGCGCACCCCTCACCGGGGCGTCCGCGCTGTCGATCCGCGCTGGCGAGCCCGTACCCGATGCACGCGTGGTCATCGGCCCGCGCATCGGCATCTCCAAGGCGGTGGACTGGCCGCTGCGCTATCGCGTGACGGTATAGAGGTGAATCTCCGGCACGCCCGTGTCGGCGTTGAGCACCTGTCCCAGCAGATAGTCGCGCCCGATCTCGAACACTTCGAGTGCCGTCGGCAGCGAAAGCCGCGCCGCCACGGTGCCGTTCGGGCGGAACACCGTCCAGGCGACCATCGCCTGCTTCGCGCTGGGATACGCCTGCACCCACACCAGATCGGCGGCATCCACCAGTACGTCACGCGTGGCCGGGAGCGTCTTGGGGCGTGGCATCGCGCGCAGCCCCTCCGCCGTGCGCTTGCGCGCGGCCTCGCCAAGGGCGGCGACCTGCCGCTCGACCTCGGCGTCCACGTCGGCCTCGGTGCTCGGCACGGGCACATACGGCGCGCGCAGGGCGGGTCGCCGCGCACCATCGAGCGCGAAGGCCAGCAGCGTCAGGCTGTCGGCGGTGGCGACGTAGGCGGCCTGACTGCCGATCGCGAGTCGCGTCTCACGTCCCAGCACCAGCGGCCCCGTGCCCGTGGGACGTCCGTCGGCGGTGGTGGTGCCGAAGCGTTCGGAGCCCGGTAGCATACCCAGCGAGATCCCCGCGTCGCCGTTGGCACCGGTGATCCAGAACTTCGTGTCGGCGCGAAAGACGCCTTGCTTGAAGGCGCTGCTGGGCTCCCACCCCATGTGCACGAACTGCCCGGCGGCGTTGCACGCCAGGCGATACGTCTGGTCGGCAAAGCGAAAGCTGCGCGCGACTGTGAAATCGGGGTTGAAGACGAGCACGCGATTCGCTTCGATGTCGCCGGTAAAGAGCTGCGTGCCGCAGCGCTTGAGCCACAGCAGGTAGTCGATCTCCCCGGGGCCTTTGCCCTTGCGCGCGGCCTTCCTGACGAGGGCGCCCTTCGCATCGAACACGAGCAGCGCGTAGTCGCCGCGGTTGCCGACCACGATCTGCCCAGTGGGCAACCGCGTGGCGCCGGCGATGGCGTTGAAGAGGCCGCTCTGCTCGTCGGAGGCGCCGAGGCGCAGCGATGGCGTGCCGGCAACACGAAGCGTTTGCGCGCGCACCGGCAGGGCGGCGACGGTCAGCGCGAGCAGCGAAACGAACAGGCGGCGCATTGGTGGCTCCATTCGAGAGCGGGGGAGGGCGGACATTCTGTATGGCGCGGGGGGGCGGAAACCTTACGGCAAAGGCGGCTAAGAACCGAGAACCGCAGGCGCCCACCTCACCCCGGCTGAATGCGCGGCAGATCCGTCGGAATGGCATGCTGCGTCGATCCCCCGAAGGTCGGCTCGATCCCTTCCGACTCGAGCAGCCGTCGCAAGTACGGCACATGCTCGTACGCCGCCTTCTCGCCCTGCGCGATGAGATAGGGAATCTCCTGCCAGTCGGTGAGCCCCACCTCGCGATCGAGCAGCGGCACGATGGGGAGCACTTCGGCGTGATGCGCGGCGCTGTAGAACGCGAAGGTGGCGCGGAGCAGGTGATTGGTGACGATGGTGGAGGTACGCCCCACCGCTTCGGTCAGGCTGGAAACGTCCGCGGTCATCTGGCTTTCAAAGCCCATGGCCAGGATGAGATCGCACCCTTCGCGGATCGCCACGTCCACCGGCAGCGGGTTCGAGGCACCGCCGTCCACCAGCAGTCGATCCTGCACGGGCCACGGGCGAAGCAGCAGCGGAATTGCGATACTCGCGCGGACGGCGTCGAGCAGCCGCCCCTCACTCAGGGTCACCTTCTCGCCGGTCCGGTAATCGGTCGCCGCAACGAAGAACGGATAGCGGCAATCGGCGAACGTGCGGGTGCCGAAGGCGGCTTCGAGCGTCTTCCAGACGCGACGATCGTCGATGATGCCGACCTGTTCGTGATAGCCGAAGAGCGCCGGCGCCACCGTGCGCACGATCGAGCGGTAGTGGAGCTTGGTGAAGAGGTCGCGCCAGAGATACTGCGACTGCTCTTCCATCACGTCCACATCGTCGCCGAGGGCATAGAGCTCGGCGTAGATCGAGCCGCCGCTGCACCCCACGGCGACGTCCACCGGAATCCCTTCGCGCGCGAGCACCTTGAGCAGGCCGATGGCCATGGCGCACTTGATGCCGCCGGAGCCGATCACCAGGCCGATGCGGGCGCGCCGTTCCATAGGGATTACGCGCCGGTGGCGGGAACCGCCGCCAGCAAGCGGCGGAGATACGGAAGCTGCTCGCGCATCGCCGCTTCGCCTTCGCGCACGAGGAGCGGAATCTTGGCCGTGTCGAACAGGCGAATCCGCTCGGAGAACTGCGGAATGACCGCGATGACCTCGCTGTGGTGCGCCAGGCCGTGAAAGGCAAAGGAGGCACGCAGCAGGTTGTTGGTCATGATGCTGCTCAGCTGGAACGCGAAGCGCCCGCCCGACGTGATCCGCTCCTGATTAGGGCTTTCGAAGCCCATCGCCACGATCACGTGTCCCCCTTCCCGAATGGCGACGCCCACCGGCAGCGGATCCGACAGGAACCCGTCAACGAGCAGGCGGCCATCGATCTCCCACGGCGCAAAGGCGAAGGGAATCGCGATACTGGCTCGCACGGCGTCGCGAATGCGCCCCTCGGAAATCGTGACCTGCTCGCCGGTGCGGAAATCGGTGGCGGTGATGTGCAGCGGGATCTTGCAGTCGGCAAAGGTCGCGTCGCCGAAGGCCGTGGCCAGCCGTTCATTGACGATGCGATCCTGCTTGAGGCCGAAGCGGCCGTCGAAGCCGAAGAGCTTGGGGAACACCATGCTCAGCAGCGCCCGGCGGTCGGGTTGCGAGGTGACCTCGCGCGTCCACAATTCCGTCGTGAGCGCCTGCACGGTGGCCGCATCATGGCCCAGCGCGATGGCGGCGGCGTAGATGGCGCCGCCGCTGCACCCCACCACCTGCTCGATGGGGATGCCCTCGGCATGGAAGCACTTCATCAGACCGATCGACGCGGCGCACTTCACACCGCCTGAGCCGATCACCAGCGCGACGCCGGGCTGACTCACGGGTGGCTCACGCCGGGAAGCTCGCCACCGCCGACGGCACGTCGGCGAAGCACTTGAGAATGCTGGTGAAGCCCGACAGCTCGAGCACCTGCTTCACGTTCGGCCGAATTTCGGCGAGTCGCAGGTCGCCGCCTCGCTGGCGGGCGTCCTTGAGCGTGGTGAGCAGGACGCGCAGCCCGGCGGAACTCGTGTACTCCACGCCGGCGAAGTGGGCGATGAGGCGCGTGCGTCCCAACTCGAGCTGCTCGCGCATGGCGGTGACGAGGGTGTCGGCGGTCAGGGCGTCAATACTGCCGGTCACGGCGACGACCGTGACATGGTCGTGCTGGTCGATGGCGATCTGCATGGTCAGGCTTGGGACGATTCGGGGGGAGGCGGACACGCGTCGCGCTTGGTCAACGTCAGGCGATTGACCTGACCGGTGGCCGTTGGCGCGGAGGCGTAGTGCACGCCGTCCATCAGCTGCTTGACGAAAAACCAACCGAGACCGCCGATCGGGCGCTCTTCCCAGTTGGTGGAGAGGTTGGGAGGCGGGGCGTTGGCAGGATCGAACGGCGTGCCGTGATCCTCCACCACGATTATGGCGTCAAAACCGTCGCGACGCACCATCACCCGGGTGGGTCCGGCCGATGGACCGACGGTATGCTCCACGAGATTGGCGCAGACTTCGTCCACGGCGAGCGTGCAGGGCTCGATGGCGGCGTCGCAGCCCAATCCCGACAACGCATCCCGGACAAAGGTGCGGATCTCACTCAGCTGTTCGAGCGTGAGCGGGTCGGCGGCGTAGACGTGCATCTCCGACGCGCTCACGCGGTGGGACCCGTCGCGGGAGCGCCGACCATCCCGTCCACGAGCGTGGTGAGCTGCTGCCCGGCCGCCGCGATCGTCGCGAGTTCGGCGCGTTCCGCCGCCGTCCGCTCCGCGCCGCTCGCCTGCAATCGCGCGGCGGCGGAGAGCAGCGCGTCGAGCGGCTCACGGAGTGCGCGTGCCGCCTGCGCGGACGCCGCGCGCGTCGCCTCGACCTCCGCACGCCATGCCGCGCGCAGCTGCGCCTCGCGCTTCCGCGTCGCCATGATGCTGGCGATGCGGAAGCCGATGAACCCCAAAAACAGGATCAGCGGCAGGAGGAGCGACGACATTGCATCTATATAGTAGTGTTGGGTGCCGATCTGGACGAACGCTCACAGCACACACAGAGGTCACGGTGACTGAAGAGGGGAAGGAGGACGGTATCGGTCCGTATCTCCAGAATCCCCGTGCGCCCCTCAGTCTCCATGCGCTCTGTGTATGCTGTTTACAGCAGCCCGGCGACCTTGCCCGCCGACTTGAACGCGGAGACCACCGCGTCCAAGTCCTCCTTCGTGTGCGCCGCACTGACCTGACAGCGCACGCGCGCCTGGCCCTGCGGGACGACCGGGAAGCCGAAGCCCGTCACGAACACGCCGCGCTCGAGGAGCAGGTCGCTCATACGGATCGCCAGCGCCGTCTCGCCGACGATGATCGGGACGATCGGCGTTTCACCCGGGAGCGGATGGAACCCCGCCTCCTGGATCGCCGCGCGGAAATAGCGGGCGTTCTCGTGGAGCCGCGTCACCAGCTCCGGGTGCGCTTCCGTGTAGCGCACCGACTGGAGCGCACTCGCCGCGACCGTCGGCGGCAGGGCGTTGGAAAAGAGCTGCGGGCGCGAGCGCTGCGTCATGATGTCGCAGAGCGACGCCGGGCCGGCGATGAATCCACCGGCGGCGCCGCCGAGTGCCTTGCCGAGGGTCGAGGTGATGATGTCCACCTCGCCGATCATGTTGAAATGCTCGGCGGTCCCGCGCCCCGTCTTGCCCAGCACGCCGGTGGCGTGGGAGTCGTCCATGACCACGATCGCCCCTTCCTCGCGGGCGATCTGCACGATGTCGGGGAGCTTGGCGATCGCCCCTTCCATCGAAAAGACGCCATCGGTCCAGATGAGCTTCCGCTTGGCGTCTTTGTTGGCCCGGAGCTTTTCGCGGAGATCGTCGAGGTCGGCGTGCTTGTAGACCGCCGTCGTGCACTTGGTGATCGCCTTGGCGAGGCGGATCGAATCGATGATCGAGGCGTGGTTGAGTGCGTCGGAAATGGCGAAATCGCCTTCGCGCACGATGGTGGCAGTCAGCGCTTCGTTGGCGTTCCACGCCGACACATAACTCATGCTGGCTTCGGTGCCGACGAAGCGCGCGAGCGCGGCCTCGAGCTCGCGGTGTACGGTGAAGGTGCCGCAGATGAACCGGACACTCGCCGTCCCGGCGCCGAACTGGTGCAGAGCATCGATGCCCGCCTGCACCACACTCGGCTCGTTCGACAGGCCGAGGTAGTTGTTGGAGGAGAGGACGATGACCTCGCCGCGCCCTTCCATGCGGACGCGTGCCCCCTGCGGCCCTTCGAGATAGTTGAGGCGCTTGTAGGTGCCGGCCGCCTTGAGCGCGTCGAGTTCGTCCTGCAGGTCGGTGAAAAGACTCATGGTCGGGAAGGCGTCAGCCGATCTGGAAGATGATCTTGCCCGCTTCGCCGCTCTTGATGAGGTGCATGGCGTCGTCGACGGCTTCGAGCGGGAGGCGGTGGGTGATGACCGGCGTCGGGTCGAAGGCGCCCGAGCGGATGAAACGGGTCATCTGGTGCCAGGTGTCGTACATGCGGCGGCCGACGACCCCATAGATGGTGAGCCCCTTGAAGATGATTTCGGTGGCGAAATCGATGTCGATGGTCTTCGACGGGATGCCCAGCATGTTCACGCGGCCGGCGGGGCGGGCGAGCGCGAAGGCCTGATGGACGGCGCTCGGCACCCCGGACATCTCGAGGACGACGTCGGCCCCATGGCCATCGGAGGCGCGCATGACGGCGTCCTTCGCCTCGTCGGGGGTGACCGCATCGTGGGCGCCCATGCGCCGGGCGAGTTCGAGGCGGCGCGGATTCACATCGGTCGCGATGATGTGCGCGGCGCCGGCGGCCTTGCAGATGCCGACGGCGAACGCGCCGATCGGGCCACAGCCGGTGATGAGCACGACACTGCCGGGGATATCGGCGGTGAGGGCGGTGTGAAAGGCGTTGCCCATCGGGTCGTGGATCCCGCCCAGGTCATAGCTGATCGCCGGGTCGAGGGGCCAGATGTTCGAGGCCGGCATCGCGATGTACTCGGCGAAGCAGCCATCGCGATCGACGCCGATGATCTTGGTGGCCGGATCGACGTGGGCGTTGCCCGTTCGGGAAAAGAGCGAGTGCTCGTCGACGATGTGGCCTTCGGCGGTGACCCGGGCGCCGACCTTCACCGAGTCGACGAGGGCGCCGACCTGGACGACATCGCCGGCGAACTCATGGCCGCAGATGAAGGGCGGCTTGCAGCGACCGGCGGCCCAGGCATCCCACTCGTAGATGTGCACGTCGGTGCCACAGACCCCGGCGCTCCGGACTTTGACGAGGACTTCGTTGTCGCGGATGGTGGGTTCCGGGACGTCCTTGAGGGTGAGACCGCGACCCGCGGTCTCCTTCACCAGCGCTTTCATGACGCTCCGCACGAGAAGCCGGCGAGGCCGGCGAGGGGGGGTTGGGCGAGTCCCACTGGGGAGAGCCGCAAACTCGCACGGACGCCCGACGGGAGAAAGGGGCACGAAAATGGTGCCGAATGTGTGACGGTGGCGGGGGGTGGTCCGTCTCTTCCGCGAGCGCCGGATGATGTAATCGCGCGCGTTCTTTATACGCACTATTGCGCGATGCAATTATCCACGCCTATATTCGCTGTAATTCAACGACTTGCGCACGCTGTCCACATCTGATGCACCCAACGTCACGGATGTTCGCGGATATGCGCTGTGTAAGCCCCATCGGAAACGCGTGGCGATAAAACGGCACGAGTTCCTTCGAAAGCCTATGGCTGCGGTGGCAGCATGCCCCGTGGCTCCCCGCCTGGAGGTCTCCCGGTGCGCTCAGCGCACGGCGGTCGAGACCTCGGCGCCGTCGTCTCTCCCTCCCCAGTCTGCGTCCGGCAGCGCGCGCCCCGTGGCCGCTGATCGCGCCGATGCGACCCCCACCCAGTTGTCGGCGGCCGTTGTGGCGCTGACCCCCAGCTACGCTGTCCTCCTGGAGGCTGCGTAGCGCATTCCGACGCGGTGCATGCGCCGCTCGAAGTGCGCGCTCACCTTTCCACCGGGGGAAAGTGAGCATTTCCACCTCTCGTGAGAGGGTTGTTCAAATGGCTCCTGCCAAGAAGGCCGCCAAGAAGGCGGCGAAGAAGGGCGCTCGCAAGACCGCCAAGAAGGCTGCCCGCAAGACCGTGAAGAAGGCCGCCAAGAAGGCCGCGAAGAAGGGCGCGAAGAAGACGGCCAAGAAGGCCGCCAAGAAGGGCGCCAAGAAGACGGCCAAGAAGGCCGCCAAGAAGGGTGCGAAGAAGGCTGCGAAGAAGGCCAAGAAGCCGGCCAAGCGCGCCAAGAAGGCTGCGGCTCCGGCCCCGGCTGCTGCGTAATCCTTCGCTCGTCAGCGAAGACGCAGTCGCAGTACCCCCGTTCGGGGACCATACGCGAAAGGCGCCGGCATGTCAGCCGGCGCCTTTCACGTTTTCTGCCCGGCCGTTGGCCGGAAATGGCCCGTCAGGCCGCTGACCCGACCAGGGCAGGGTGCTGGGCTTCCGCCTCGAGATCGTCGGGCACAGGGCCCCAGACAAAGGCGGAAAAGCGCGGCGCCACATCCCCCTGGCCGCCATCGGCGACAACGATCCCGAGGGGTTCCTTGGACTCGGGCTTGATGAGCATCGTCTTGGTTCGCATGGGTGGCCCTCCACCCGAAAAAGAGTCGGCCGACGTCACGCGAAGTCGGCATTCACTCCCGTATATAGCAGGGTGGATGCCAGTCGGCGGAATCGTTCCAACCGATTGCTTATCAAGGACTTGCAGGATTGCCGGCGCGTCTCGCGGCCTTTGCTGTGTCCCGCCGACACGTCACAAAAGCAAAAGCGCGTGTCGGTGTGACACGCGCTTGGCCCGGTTCCGCGAACTTTGTGATCGACCGCCAGCGGCTAGGCGACCGCCGCGGCCTTCCGCGCGAGGAAGGTTTCCTTGAACGGCGAGCTCCGGTCGATCGAGATCGTCCAGCCGCGATAGCGGGTCTGGAGCTCCTCCATCATCGCCGGCGCATCGCCCTGCCGCGGCTCGGTCCCGGCGACGATCGTCTCCACGAGGTGCACGCCCCCGTCAACCGTGGCACTCTGGAGCACCTCGATGACCCGGGCGCGGTCCTGGGCATCGAGCCCGGCGAAGGCCGCCGGCGTGCACACCACCGCATGCAGCGCCACGTCGGGCGCCCAGGCGCCCAGATCGCTGCAGTAGCCCCGCACCCGCTCGGTCAGGCCTGCGGCATGGGCCGCCCGGACAACGCGCTCCACGGCGTCTTCCTCGGGCTCCACGGCGGTCACGGCAGCCCCACGCGCCGCCAGATAGAGCGCCGGCCCCTCCTGCTCCGCACCGGCCACCAGCACGTGCCCATCAGAATCGGCGAGCGCGCGAACAAAGGCGGCGTTCGGGTCGATCCCCCAGTGCTCCGGCTTGCGGTATTCCTCGAGCGCCTTGAGGCGGCGCCGCTTCCAGGTCGCGAACGTGGGCAGCCGGAGGCGCTTCGCGATAATCCGGTCCACCTCGTCGCACACGAGGAGCTCGGTGAGCCCGATCTGGTCGGACGCCATGAGCGCCGCGACCGCCTCGTCACCGATTTTCAGGAGCGCGCCGCGCGACACCGAGTCTTTGTAGTGCTCGATCTCGCTCTCGACGTAGAGCTCGTATTCGTACTTGAGGGACCGGGGCGAACTGATAGGAATAGCCCTCGAGGCCTTGTGGAAGATTGTGGACAACTTACGCCCACCGGCGATTCGCGCAAGACCCCACTTTTGTGATTCACGGACCACTAAGTGACGGATTGGACCATGTTTGGCGCATCGGCACCGCGAGCCGCCCGGTGGGGTTCCGATCGGCATGCCGGAACTTCCCGAAGTCGAATTCGCTGCCGGTCGGCTCCGCCAAGCGGTGCTGGGGCACACCATCGACCGCGCCGAGGCGCTGCACCCCTCGCAGCGGCGACACCTGCCCCCGGCGGCGGCGCGGGCGCTCGCCGGCCAGCGGATCGAGCGGGTGGACCGCCGGGCCAAGGTGCAGCTCATTCACCTGACCGACGGCAGCGTGCTGGAAGTGCACTTCCGGCTCAACGGCGACTGGGAGTTCACGACTCTCGACGAGCCACCTCCGCGGCATGAACGGGTCCGTCTGACCACCCGGGAAGGGGTGCGAGTGAGCCTCGTGGATTCGCGCGCCCTCTGCGTGCTCACGCGCCATGCACCGGGCACGTTCGCCGGTGTGGAGGCCGGGCCCGAGCCCCTCGCTGACACGTTCACCGCCGAGGTGCTGCGCGCGGCGCTGCGCACGCGGCGTGCGCCCATCAAGCCCGTGCTGCTCGATCAGCATGTGGTCGCGGGCGTCGGCAACATCTACGCGTCGGAAGCGCTGTGGGAAGCGCGGATCCATCCGGCGACGCCAGCCAACACGCTGTCGGCGGCGCGGGTGGCACGCCTGCGCGATGCGATCGTGGAGGTCCTGCGCACCGCGCCAACGGGGCGCTACTGGGAGCGGACGACCGCCGATGGCACGCCGGTGCGGGAGAGCGAGATCTGGCGCGTGTATGGCCGCACGGGCGACCCGTGCCGGCGCTGCGGATCAGCCGTTCGCGATGTTCTGCAGGCGGGCCGACGCAGCTACTGGTGCGCTCGGTGCCAGCGCCGGTGAGCGCAGCACATCCACCGGCACGAGGACGCGTGGTGGCGTGACCTCGCGCTCCACGCGGCGACGCACGACGCGCGTGAACAGCGCGTACGTCTCGCTCGCGGTGCGCGACCACGAGTACTGCGCGGCCTGCGTGATGCTACGCGTGCGCAACTCGTCGCGCAGTGCGGCATGCACGAGCAACCGCTGCATCTCGGTGGTGAAACCGGTGGCGTCGTTCCATGTCACCTGCAGCGCCGCGCCGCCCACCACCTCGGCGAGCGAACTGCCCGCGGCGCAGATCACGGGCGTGCCCACGCGCATCGCTTCCACGACGGGCAGGCCGAAGCCTTCGTAGCACGACGGAAAGACCAGCGCGGTCGCCCGTCGATAGAGTGTCGCCAGCTGCGTCTCGCTCACGAAGCCCACATGGCGGAGCCACGGGACCTTGCCGAGAAGCGCCTTGGTTTCGCGCGAGAGCGACGGGCCGCACTGCACGAGCGGCACGCGATGGCCATTCGCCCACAGCTGCTCCATCGCGCGATACAGCGTGCACAGATTCTTGCGGCCGTCCTGGGCCCCCACGTACAGAAAGTACGCGCCGTGCACACCGGCGTCGTCGAGCGGTGTCGTATCGTCGGCGCTGGCGAGCGGCAGATCATCGGCCGCCAGCAGCGTCACGGTGATGTGAAACGGGTCGACGCCCAGATGATGCATCATCTCGCGGCGGCTGAACGCGGAGTCGGTGACGATGGCATCGGCCATGGCCACGGTGCGCTCGTAGCGGCGGCGATACTTGGCGCGCTTGTAGAACTTCCACCAGCGCCCGTCCACCTGGAGCATGGGGGCGAGGTCGTGAATGGTCACGACGCGTGCGGCGTGCTCGGCGGGCTCGGTGATGAAGTTCCAGGCATACCACGCCACATCGGCGCGCGTGTCGCGGAGTTCATCGATGGGGGCCACCTCGGCGCGCGCATCGAGCGTGGGATGCAGCGTGCGCAGGAGGGCACGCAGGGGCGCCTCATCGGCCAGGCTGCCGGTGTAGAACGTGAAGCGCAGCGACGGGTGCTGCGTGGCGAGTTCGCGCACCACGTTGCGCACATAGCGGGCAATGCCCCGCTTCTCCTGCACGAGACGCGTCGCCTCAATGGCGAGATGACGCACAGCCGTTGTTGTCGAGCCTGAATACACGGCGGTCTCCGGAGAAGGGACGCATGACACGTGGTGATCTGACGACACCGTCACAGAAGCACCACCCTACGCGCGCACCGTGCGCCGCATCACACTCACGTCAGTCCATCGCCTCCAGCACGGCGCCCTTGAGATACCCGGTCTCGGGGATGCCGATGATTTCTGGATGATCGAGGGGCTGGCCGGTGAATGCCCGCAACGCCAGGCGGCGGCCACTGTCGGCCGCGGCTTCCTGCAGCACATCGAAGAAGTGCCCGCGCGACAAATGGAAACTGCACGAGGCTGAGAACAAAAGCCCGCCGGGCGTTAAGAGTTTCATCGCCTGGAGGTTGATGTCCTTGTAGCCGCGCAGCGCCCCGTCGAGGGCGGCTTTCGTCTTGGCGAACGCGGGGGGATCCACCACGATCGTGTCGAAGCGCCGCCCGGCTTTGTACCACGCGCGGAGGATGTCGAAGGCATCACCTTCCACAGGCTCGATATTGGAAAGCCCGTTCATTTTGGCGTGTTCATCCACGCGCGCCAGCGCCGGGGCACTCACATCGAGCGCGTAGACATGCTCGGCGTGTCGAGCCAGATGCAGCGCGAACGAGCCGTGATACGCGAAGCAATCCAGCGCCTGCCCGCGGGCCATGCTGCCGATCAGGACGCGGTTCTCCCGCTGATCCAGAAAGGCCCCCGTCTTCTGGCCCTCCCACGGGGCCGCGAGATAGCGCACGCCGTGCTCGAGCACTTCCACCACCTTCGGGACATCGCCGTAGAGCAGCGTGACTTCGCGCGGCAGCCCCTCGCGGGCCCGCGCGGCCGGATCGTTGCGCGCCAGGATGCCCGTGCAGCCGGTCAGGTCGCGCAGCGCTGAGACAATCACGTCGGTGTGCGCATCGAGGCCCGCCGACAGCAGCTGCACGACCAACGCATCGCCATAGCGGTCCACCACCAGCGAGGGTAGCCCGTCGCCTTCGCCATGCACGAGGCGATACGCGTTGGCCTCGGCGGCGAGCGGGGCCCGGCGTGTGATCGCGGTCTGCAGGCGTTCGCGCCACCACCCGGCGTCGATCGTGCGCGCCGCGTCGCGTTCAATGTGGCGCAGGGAGATCTCGGAGCGGGGGCTCCACAGGGCCCAGCCGAGTGGCGCGCCGGCCGGGTCTTCCACCCGCACGACGCCAGCCGGCCCGCTGGGGCGGCGTTCCACATCGCTCTTGAAGATCCAGGGATGGCCACGACGCAGACGCTGGGCGCCGCGTCGTGACACGATGGCGGTGCCCACGGAGGTGTCAGACATGTCGTGCCGGTTCGAGATACTGATCGAGCCCACGCTCGGCGCGCACGACGCGGGTGCGTCGCGCCTCGGCGAGCCGCGCGTCATTGCGGTCCCACGCGTGCCGTGAGGCGGGCTGGTGCCACAGGTGATACGCCACCGCGGCGAACTTGAGATTGCGGCGTATCACGCCGGCATGACCGAGTCGCAGGGTGAGATCGCTGTCTTCGCGACCCCAGCCTTCGTAGGCTTCGTCGTAGCCGTTCACGCGCACGAGATCGTCGCGCCAGAAGGCGATGTGACAGCCACGAATGCGCTCGACGGTATCGCGGGTGCCGCCGCTCAAGGGCGCGAGCCACGGCAGGTGCAGTGCATTCACGCGTCGCTCCACGCCGCGGGTCAGCGGCGAGAGTGCCACGTGGTCGCCGCGCAGGAGCCGCGCCGTGAGGGCGGCATCGCAGAGGGCGCGCGATCCCTGCACGAAGGTGCCCCGTCGGGCGTAGGCGAGATGGGCGGCGACCGTGGCCGGGTGAAGCAGAATGTCGCCGTCGATCTGCAGGATGTACTCGCCGCGCGCGCGGGCGATGGCCTGATTGCGGATCGCGCCGGCGCGAAAGCCACGGTCTTCGTGCCAGCAGTGGACGAGCGGCACGGGAAACGACGCCGCCTCGCGGGCGATGAGGCCGGCGGTGGCCGGCCCCGAGCCGTCATCGGCGATGAGCACTTCGAGCGGCCGCACCGTTTGCGCGCGCAGGTGCTGGAGCACCAGCGCCAGTGCTTCGGGCCAGTTGTAGGTGGCCACGAGCACGGAGAGGCTCGGCGTCATGCGCGCGGGCTCACGGCGTCGACTTCTTGCGCGCGTCGGCCTTGATGGCGCGAATGGCCTTGGTGTGCGCGTCGAAGGTGGTGGTGAATTCGTGGCCGCCGTCGCCCTTGGCCACGAAGTACAGATACGGCACCTCGGCCGGCGTGAGCGCGGCCGCGATGCTCGCTTCTCCCGGCGAGGCGATCGGGCCCGGCGGGAGGCCCGCGTTCTTGTAGGTGTTGTACTTGGAATCGACCTCAAGATCCTTGTACAACACGCGCGCGACGTGCTTGGGGAGCGCGTACTGCACCGTGGGATCGGCCTGCAGCCGCATCCCCTTCTTCACCCGGTTCCAGTACACCGCGGCAATGATGGGGCGCTCTTCGGGCTTGCGCGCTTCCTTCTCGACGATCGCCGCCATCGTCATCGCGGTGTGCCGCGAGATGTTCAGCGCCTTGAGGCGCGCATCCCACTCGGGCTTCCACACGTCGATGAACCGTTCGACCATGGCATTGATCGCGTCGCGCGCGGTCGTGCCGTCGGTGAAGCTGTACGTCGCGGGGAAGAGATACCCTTCGAGCGTGGGCGTGGGGATCTCGAGTTCCTTGCGCCAGGCGCTGTCGGCGACCGCGGCTTCGACCGAGTCTTCGGGGACATCGAGTGCCTTGGCGAGCGCCGGCACGATGTCGCGCAGGTCGAAGCCTTCGGGAATGACCACGGTGCGCATGATGCCACGCCCGGTGACGAGCGCGTCGAGCACATCGCGATAGCCGGCCCCGGCCGCGAACTGATACGTGCCGGGCTTGATGGCGGTCGCACTGCCACTGAAGGACGCGTACCAGCGGAAGAGGCGCGTGGAGCCGATCACCTCGTGCGCCTTGAGCGAATCCGCGGCGGCCTTCATGCTCGCGCCCTTGGGGATGATCACCCGGGCGGGCGTATCGGTGGGGTTGGCGCTGCCGCCGATCTCGCGAAACGCCCACGCGCCCAGCACCACCGCCGCTGCGGTGGCGGCCAGAGTGAAGAGGCGGGTGTTGGAGCGTTTGCGGGGCATGCGGTGAAGAGCGGGTGAGATGATGAGACCGTGCCAGCTCTGCGGAGGGGCGGAGCGCCGGGGCAACGGAGTTCTTCAATGTGTAGTTCTCTGTTGCCCCGTTGCTCCGCCTCTCCGCATGGCAGGTACTACAAACTCGTGTCTGGCACTGGCCTGTCCGAAGGCGGTAACACCGGCTCCCCGAGCACCACGCCCTGCGAGGACGCCCGCAACACGCTCTCGAGCAACACGCACGCCGCCATGGCGTCGACGTCGCCTTTGCGGCCGCGGGTGCTGCCGCCTTGTTCGCGGATGCTGCGGAGGGCCGAGGAGGTCGTGAAGCGTTCGTCCACCAAACGCACCGGGAGGGGTTGGCGTTCGGCAAGCTTGGCGGCGACCTCGCGGACCTCGCGGGTGCGGTCGGTTTCGGCGCCGGCGGGGTCGAGGGGGAGACCGAAGATGTAGCCGGTGGCGCCGAGGGCGTCGGCCTGCCGCATCAGCTCGGCGAGGGGCGGACGCTTCCCGGCGCGGCGGGCGATGATCCCCACCGGCGAGGCGAGCATGCCCAGTTCGTCGCTCACGGCGAGGCCAATGCGCTTGTCGCCCCAGTCCACGGCGAGCAGGCGCCCTGCCGTCGTGGTCACGCTTCCGTCATCTGTTCGAAGAACTCGACGTTGTTCTTCGCGCGCTCCATGCGCTTGAGCAGGAAGAGCATTGCTTCATCGCTCGGCATGTCGGCCAGGAAGGTGCGCAGCAGGAAGACCCGCTGCTGTTCCTTCTGCGTCAGCAACAGCTCTTCGCGGCGCGTTCCCGACTTGTTGATGTCGATGGCGGGGAAGATGCGCTTTTCGGCGAGCTTGCGATCGAGGACCAGCTCCATGTTGCCGGTGCCCTTGAACTCCTCGAAGATCAGCTCGTCCATGCGCGAGTTGGTCTCGATGAGCGCGGTGGCCACGATCGTGAGGGAGCCGCCTTCGACCAGATTGCGCGCGGCGCCGAAGAACGCCTTGGGCTTCTGCATGGCGGTGGCTTCCATACCGCCCGACATGAGCTTGCCGCCCTGCGGGGCCACGGCGTTGTGGGCGCGCGCGAGGCGCGTAATGGAGTCGAGCAGAATCACGACGTCCTTGCCCGACTCGACCATGCGCTTGGCCTTTTCGATGACCATGTCGGCCACCTGCACATGGCGCTCGGCCTTTTCGTCGAACGTCGAGCAGATCACCTCGGCGCCCGGGCAGTTGGCCTGCATGTCGGTGACTTCTTCGGGGCGCTCGTCGATGAGCAGCACGATGACGGTCACCTCGGGGTGGTTCTCGAGGATCGCGTTGGCGAGCTGCTGGAGCAGGATCGTCTTGCCCCCCTTGGGCGGCGCGACGATGAGGGCGCGCTGGCCCTTGCCGAGGGGCGCGATGATGTCGCACACGCGGGTGGCGACTTCGCCATTCTTCCGTTCGAGGTGGAGGCGCTCGTCGGGGTACTTGGCGGTCAGGTTGTCGAAGGCGCTACGCAATTTGGACTGCTCGGGGTCACCACCGTTGATGCGCTCCACCTTGAGGAGCGCGAGGTACCGTTCCCATTCCTTGGGGGGGCGGACTTCGCCCATCACCGTGTCGCCGGTGCGGAGGTCGAAGCGCTTCACCTGGGAGGGGGAGACGTAGATGTCGTCGGGGCCGTGCAGGTAGTTGAAGTCCTGCGCCCGCAGAAAGCCGTAGCCTTCGGGGAGGACTTCGAGGACGCCTTCGCCGTAGAGCGTCGTTTCGGCGTCGAGCAGGGCCTGCTCGATCCGGAAGATGAGCTCCTGTTTCTTGAGGCCGTTGACGCTGGTGAGTTGCAACGACTCGGCCAGGGCCAGCAGTTCAGGAACAGTTTTCCGCTTGAGCTCGGCGACGTGCACTAGGCGAATTTGCGAGGGGCCAATGCGGCCGGGCCATGATGGCTCAACCGTGGGGCCTGGCTGTAATGGCACAGCCATGCGCGCGGCAGGACTCGAACCTGCGACCTTCTGCTCCGGAGGCAGACGCTCTATCCAACTGAGCTACGCGCGCAATGCGGCCAGTCCGGGGCAGAAGCTGCCGCGGCGATCCGCCTGACGGGCACAACGCCCCGGGGGGCGCCACCAACGTCAGACGGGGCAAGCTAACCGGGCGGGGGGGCGGGCGGCAAGGAAATGATCCGAGGCTCGGTGAAATGGCGACACATCGGGCTGCAAGGGCGCCTATGGTGGGCCGTTACCGATCTTGCCAGTGTCACGTGTGGCGTGACATACTCTCGGCGGCCTATCTGCCTCTGCTGGCAGGACGGCCAGGCTCATGACGTCGAGCTGTGTGACTACCACTATCAAGACCGTGGGCGGAACCTGAGATGAGCTTTCCCAACAACCGCCCGCTCAAGCGGCGACCGACGCATCCCGGTGAGTTCCTCCGCGAGTTGTTCCTCCCCGACTATGGCTTGAGCGCCGCTCAGCTCGCCGCAGCGCTGGGGGTCTCGCGCCAGTCCACCACTGAGCTGCTCCGCGAGCGGCGCGCCTGCTCGGCGGAGATGGCGCTCCGGCTATCGCGGTTCTTCGGCAATTCGGCGGATTTCTGGCTGAATGCCCAGCGGGCCGTGGACCTCTGGGATGCCCAGCAGGCCATCAAGGACGACCTGGCCCGGATCAAGCCGATCGCCGCCGCCTAGCGGCTAGTCGCCCAACACGGGCTCAGCTGCGGCGTCGCGCGCCGCCGCACCGGGTGCCGCGCGCGCGGCCCGAACCTGCTCACGGAAGGCCCGGGCGGCCGCGGCCAGCGCGCCTTGCGCCCGGAGCTCCGCAATGCCGGCGCCGGCGTAGCGGCGGACGGTGTTGGCGAGCACGCCGCCGTCGCCGAAGTCGAGTTGGCCGGCCACCGAATCGAGGGTGTGCCCGGGTTGCTCGAGCAGCGCGACCGCCACGAAGACCCGGCACCAGGTGAGGAAGGCCCGGGTGGGTGGGAGCCCGGCTTCAACGAGGCGATTGTGCAGGGTGCGCCGCGAAATGCCGAACGTCGCCGCGAGCTGGTCGCGATCGAGCCGGTCGTTCACGTGCTCCAGGACGTACTCGAAGACGGGCGTGAGGCGGGGCGGGATGAGATCGCCCACCGCCTGCGCGATGGCCACCGCCACGGTGCGCTGCAGCGCCGCGCCAATCGCGCGGACCAGGGCGCTCGGCAGGTGCTCGGCGTCGCCGCGCAGGACATCGATGACGCGCAAGGCCGCCAGCTCGAGGAGCAGGGCGGTGGGCAGCTCGCGCAGATCGGCCCACGCGACCACGGGGTGCGCGGGAAAGTGTGCCTGCAGCTGCCGAATGGCGCGGCACTGATCGGCCGCGGTCGCGCGCCGGACTTCCACCACGGCCAGCGACACCGCGCCGTCGGCCACGAGAGCCACGAGCTGCTCGATCGATGCACACTCGGCCACCTGTGCTCGCCCACGCGCCGCCTCGCGCAAGCGCGGGGCGGCATCGGCCGACGAAGCAAGCAACCCGATCGTGAACGCAGCGTGCACGCAGAAGACTCAGGAAACGGGCGGCGTCGCCCCAAGAAAAAACTCGTTGCCCACCATGAATAGCGTTTGCCCATGGTGATGCGGTATCGGCAGCCGGTGAGCGGCATCGTGAGCCAACCCCTCACCGGAGTCTCTCACGATGCTGCGTCGCCGTCTGCTGCTGCTGGCCCTCGTCGTTACTGCGCCTCTCGTTGCCGCCTGCTACATGCCCACCGCCGCCGATGATCCGAACAGCGGTGGCACCGCCAGCGATACGACGCATCGTGATAGTAAGCCGTGGGGCTGACAGTCGGCGCTACGCGAGCATGGCGAACCGCTCGATGGCCTCGGAGACTTCCGTCGAGCTGACGGAAAGCGGCGCCACGGCCTCGAGCGGACGCGCCTCGCGCCACCGCGCTGCGAGCGCATCGGCCGCAAAGGTGTACTCGTGGTACCCAAAGCGGGCCGCGAGTTCGCGGGCGCGGGTTAGCGCCGCCTCGGCCTGCGCCTGCTCGCCGATCAGCTGCTGTGCTTCGGCGAGATGCAGATACGTCATGGTCGCGGTGTATAGCGCATCGCCGCGGGCCACCTCCTGTTCGATCTCCGCCGCACGTTGCGCCACGTCGCGGCGCTGGCCGAGCGCGGCGGCGGCGCGCACATCGCCCCCCAGGGTGGCGAGTCGCTGGCTTGTGTGCACGCGGCTGTCGAGCACGATGCGGAACCCCGCCCGTGCCTGGGAGGGAAACCCGGCCTTGAGTGCGACCAGACTGAGTTCGCTCAGGGCGCCCGCTCGCGCGTCGGCGTCATCGGTGCTGGCATCGTAGATCGTCCACCCTAGCACGAGCGCTTCGCCCAGGTCATTGCGGGTCACGGCGAGCGACATGAGCCCCTGCAGCGCCTGTCGATATGCGCCGCCGCCCGGCACCGCCAGCCGCAAGGCTTCGCGATACTGCTCGGCGGCGGCGGGCAGGTTGCCGCGCATGTCGGCCACGAGCGCGAGCCCGATATGGCCACGCGCGGCGATCGGCGGTTCCCTTAGATGAAGGGCCCTCGCAATGGCCGCCGCGTACGCGTCCTCGGCCGCCTCGAGGGCATTCATCTGCCGGGCGATGCGCCCGAGGTGGAGCGTGGCCAGCGCGTGCCCGGTGGCATCGGTGCGTGCGGTGAGCCGACAGACTGCTGATACGGTGGTGAGCGCCAGCTCGAAGCAGCCGTGCTGCTCCATCTCCTCGGCGAGCACGCGCAGGCGCTCGGCGGTCATGCCGAGCGCGGTGTCGGGAGGCGCGGCGCCATCGTGCACCATGGTGGGGCGGGTGTGTACGGCGCGCAGCAGGGCGTCCCGCTCGAGGAGCCCATCCAGGGTGGCCGGCACGTCGGTGAGCGCGCCGTACCGGGCGGCGAGTTCACACGACAGCTGCGCGGCCGCGACCCAGGTGGCGAGGGTCGCGTCGAGATCGACCCGGCGCCCCTGCGCACTGGTCGCGTCGGCCTGCAGCGCGTCGAGCGGTGCGAGTGGTTTCCGCATGTAAGGAAAGAGTTCAGGAGAGCATTACTGCGCAATCATTGAAGGGGGCATGATTGCAGTCATCCCAGAACCCGCCGGCCAATGGCGGCCGGACGGGACGGGTCCATCGTGTGGTGGAAACTGAAAAAGTGCCTAGTCACCATGGGCAAAAGGTGGTCATGGTGGGCAACGGGTTGTCCCAGCAATCGGGAGTAAGGATGCGCATGAGATGGTGGGGGGCGCTGGTCGGTGGCCTCGCGATCGGCGGGACGGCGGCGGCGCAGCCGATCGTGACGGTGGGCGCGCCGCTGTATCAGACGGCCGCCGAGTTCACCGATGTGAGTACGGTCCGTTTGTTTGGTGACGGGTCGATGCTGGTGGCGGACCCGGGGGCGCGGGAATTCGTGCGGGTGACGGGGCGCGGGCGCGAGCGGACCGTGCTTGGGCGTCACGGGAGCGGGCCGGGGGAATACGAGTCGGCGCAGCACCTCATCGCGATGCCGAATGGACTCACCGCGCTCATCGACCCGCCGCAGAATCGGTGGATGCTGTTCGATTCCACCGGGGCCTTTCAACGCACGCGCGTCTTTGGTCCAAGCGAACATGTGCTCAGGTACGCCGAGTATGCGGATGCGCGCGGCAACGCGTACGGGCTTGGCTTTCCGGCGCCGCCGCCGGCGAAACCAGAGCGCGCGTTGATGCGCTGGACGGCAGCCACGGGGCGCCTGGATACGCTCGCCGTCGTTGCGGGCGCCGATATGGTGGCTTCGCCAATGCCCGCCGGCCCGAGCGGCCGTCCAGCGGGCGTGGCGTATTTCTTCGTCCCGTTCGCTCCACAGGATGCGTGGGCGGTTGGCCCCGATGGCAGTCTGGTGGTGGCGCGCGCCGAAAGCGAACGGCTAGAATGGCGCGATGCGAATGGTCGCATCACCGCCACGACCCGTCTGCCGGCGGTCGCGCGCTTCCCAGTGAGCGACAGTGCGCGCTCAGTGGAGACGCGCGCCGCGGTCCGCGAGAAGATCCCACGGTGGCAACCCCTGTGGACTGAGAATGGGCTGCGCGTGCCGCGCCCAGGCACAGCCTGGCTCCGCCGAACCCGAGCGCCGGGCGAGCCGTTCACGGAGTATCTCGAGCTGGCCCCGTCGGGCACTTCGCGGCGCATTCGATTTCCCGGTCGCTCCCGGATCGTGGGGTACACGGGGAACCGGGTGGTGGTCGCGCGACGGACCGAGGATGACCTGCAGCAGCTGGAGGTGTACGTGATTCCCGGATTCGAGACCGCTGCGTCGAAATGATGTCGCATGGCCGCCCACGCCGTGCTATCCTAGCGCAGACGACCCACCCCGCCTCAATGCTGAATGCCGTTCGTCCCCATTCGTACGCCGCGCTGGCGCTGATTCTGGTGCCCATGTTCGCCGCTGCCTGCAGCAAAGTCGGCGCGGCCACCGGCGACTCATCGCGCTCTGCCGCCGGCGACTCGCTCGCGGCCATGGCGAACGACTCCGGCCGGCCGGCACTGGCATTACCAGTGGCCGCCGAGGAGGCACGCGAGGGTGACCTCGTGCTGCATGTGCGCACGACCGGACAGGTCCGGTCGGATGCGGTGGTGAAGCTGCGCAGTGAGGTGGGGGGCACGGTGGCGCAGCTGTTGGTGAAGCCGGGGCAGGCGGTGACGCAGGGGCAGGTGCTGCTGCGCTTCGACAGCTATCCGTTCGACTTGGCGGTCCGCGAGGCGCAGGCATCGGCGGACGAAGCGGAACAGCGCTTTCTCGAGAGTTTTGTGCCGGAGTCGCTGGTCACCGGGCGCTCCCCCACGGCGGAGCAGCGCAAGGCACTGATGAATAAGGCGGGGCTGACCGGCGCACGGCTTCGCCTCGAGCGGGCCAAGTACGAGCAGGACCGCGCCGTCGTTCGCGCGCCGGTGGCTGGCATGGTGGACGGCATTGATATCGCCGTGGGCGAGAAGATCGGCGCGGGGCAGCCGCTGCTGACGGTGGTCGATACGCGCAATCTGCGCATCGAGGCGCAGGTGCTGGAGCACGACTTGCCGCTGGTGAAGGTGGGCGGCGAGGCCGAAGTCACCAGTGCCGGCGCGCCGGGACGGGTGTTGCGTGGGCGGGTGGATGCGCTGCTGCCGCTGGTGGACAGCACCAGCCGAGCGGGGCGCGCTGTGGTGCGCGTGGCCGGCGACGGCGTGCTGCGCCCGGGCATGTATGCCGATGTGGAGCTCGAAGCGACGCGCTTGCGCGGGCGGCGGCTCGTACCGAGTCGTGCGGTGATCGAGCGTGATGGACGGCCGCTCGTGTTTGTCGTGCGCGATGGGCGCGCGCAGTGGACGTACATCGTCCCTGGGCGGTCGAACGGACGCGAGACGGAGGTGCTGCCGGATTCGGCGACTGGGGAGATTCCGGTGAAAGCCGGTGACCCGGTGATCGTGGAGGGGCATCTCACGCTCACGCACGATGCGCCGGTAAAGGTGGCGCCAGCGAAAGTCCTCGACGCGAAGCCCCGCGGGTGAGTATCGCCGCGTATGCCGTGCGCCGCCCGGTCGCCACGGTGGCGGCCATTCTGGCGGTGCTGTTGCTGGGCTCGGTGTCGCTCACGCGGCTGCCGGTATCGCTGTTGCCCGATGTGTCGTTGCCGGTGCTGACCATTCGCACGGCGTACGCGGGGGCGGCGGCCACGGAAGTGTCGCGCTTTGTGGCTGAACCCATCGAGGAGGCCATTGCGGCGACACCGGGGCTGGTGGAGCTGCGCAGCGTGAGTCGCAATGGGGAGGTGACCACCACGGCGCGGTTTGCGTGGGGCACCGACATGCGCGGCACCGTGCTCGCGGTGCGTGAGCGGCTCGATGCGGCGCGCGGGCGGTTACCGGAGCGCGCCGAGCGGCCGACGCTGCTTACGAGTGATCCGGGTGAGCGGCCGATTGCGGTGCTGGCGGTGAAGCCGGCAGCGAATGCCACGGCGAACCGGCAGGCGGCGGATCTGCGGGCGTTGGCACGCACCGCGAGCGAGGTGCACGCGCGGCGGCTCGAGCAGATCGAAGGGGTGGCGAGCGTGGCGGTGGTTGGCGCGCCGAACGACGAAGTGCGGGTGTCGCTTGATGCCGACAAGCTGCGGGCGCTCGATCTCACGCCGGAGGATGTGGCGGCGAGTATTCGCGCGCAGAACGTGGCCGGTGCGGGTGGCACCATTCGGCGCGGGCAGTTCCGCTTTTCAGTGCGGGCGCTGACCGAGTTTCGCGCACCGGCGGAGATTCTCGACGCGCCCATTGGGGTACCGGGGCGCGGGCTCACGCTGCGCGATGTGGGCACCGTGCAGCTGGGGCTCGCCGAGCCCACCACGCTGACGCGGCTGGACGGCGCCGAGGCGGTGGGGCTGGTGGTGTACAAGGATGCGGGCGCGAACACGGTGGCGGTGACGCAGCGCTTGCGCGAAACGCTTGGGGCGCTGGAGAAGGAGTTTCCCGGGCTCGCGGTGACGGTGGTGGCGGCGCAGGCGGACTTCGTGGTGGATGCGCTGTCGAATCTGGGGCAGGAGATCGTGGCGGGTGGCGTGCTGTCGCTGCTGGTGATTCTGCTCTTCCTGCGCGACTGGCGGTTGTCGCTGGCGATTGGGCTCACGGTGCCGCTGTCGGTGCTGATGGCGCTCGTCGCGCTGCAGGCGCTTGGCGTCACCATCAACGTGCTGTCGCTCGGCGGTCTGGCCCTCGGCACGGGCTTGCTGGTGGATACGGCGATTGTGGTGGCGGAAGCGGTTTCGAGACGGCGAGACGAGGGGATGCCGCTGCGGGAGGCGGCGGTGGTGGGGACGGACGATGTGGCGGCGCCGTTGTTTGCGGGGACGCTGACGACGGTGTTGGTGTTTGGGCCGATCGTGTTTGTGCGAGGGTTGGCGGCGGCGCTGTTCAGAGACCTTTCGCTGTCGGTGGTTACGACGGTGGCGGCGTCGCTTTTGTTGGCGTTGACGTTGATGCCGGTGCTCTTGGTGGGGAGGCGTCGGAGAAGAGAGAACAGCGAAACTTCGGAAAGACGTACTGCGGGAAGACGTACTGCGGGAAGACAAACTGCGGGAACGGCGTCCTTGCTCTCTCGCGTTGGCTCGCGGTTGGCGCATGGATATGAGCGCGGAGTGGTGTGGTCGCTGGCACATCCGCGTACGGTGTTTGGAGGCGCGCTGGCTTCGCTCGCGCTGACCGTGGTGCTGATTGTGCGGTTGCCAAAGGAGATCTTGCCGCGCGTCGATGAAGGGGTTCTGGTGGCGCAGCTGGGGTTGCCGCAGGGGACTTCGCTCGAGGCGACTACCGTACAGGTGGCGAGACTTGAGACGGCGGCGAAGCAGCTGGGTGCGCGGGATATCTATGCGCGCGTGGGCAAAGCCACCGATGAGGAGATTCTCGCGGGGGCGGATCCGGGGTCTTCGGCGTCGGCGCAGCTCATTGTGCCGGTGCCGGCGGGCGCGGATGCGGCGGTGTTGGCGCAACAGCTGCGGGCCAAGGTGCCGGACCTGGCGAACGGGGCGCTGGCGATCGATCTCGCGGGGCAGAGTGAGTTCGGGTCGCTCATTGGGCGCGAAGGGCGGCTGGTCCGCGTGGAGCTGTCGGCGCCCACGCCGGTGGTGGCGCAGCAGTGGGCGGATACGGTGCGGCGGCGGCTGGGCGCGGTGCGCGAGCTGGCCGATGTGCGCGATGCGTATGCGGCGACGCAGCCGCTCATCGAGATCGGGCTCGAACGCGAACGCCTTGCGCAGCGCGGCATCGTGCCGCAGCAGGTGGCGAGCGCGCTGGCGGGCGCGCTGGGGGGCGTGGTCGCGAGTGACCTGCGGGAGACCGACAAGCGCACGCCCATCGCCGTGCGCTATGCTGGCGCGAGTAACGAAGATCTGGCCACGGCGCTGCGCACCACCATTCGCGGGGTACCGGTGGAGCAGCTGGTCACGGTGAAGGAGGTGCGCGCGCCGGTGGAAGTGGTGCGCGTGGGGCAGCGGCCGGTCACGATCGTGGAAGGCCTGGTGGAAGCGGGCGGCACGGCGCGGGCCACGGAGGCCGTGCAGGAGGCGCTCACGCGCGTCTCGCTGCCGCCGAATGTGACCTGGCAGGTGGCCGGCGCCGACACCGAGCGACAGCGCACAAGCAATGAGCTCACGCTGGTCGCGGTGCTCGCGGCAGCGCTGATGTTCCTGGTGCTTGCCGGCGAATTTGCGAGCTTCACGATTCCGCTGGTCGTGATGCTCACGGTGCCACTCGCGGGCGCGGGTGCGGTGATCTTCCTGTGGCTCACCGGGCAGAGCCTCAATGCGGTGAGCCTCATCGGCATCGTGGTGATGATCGGTATGGCCGACAACGAAGCGGTGGTGAAGCTCGATGCCATCCGCCAGTTTCGCGAGCAGGGGCTGCCGCTGCACGAGGCCATTCTGCGCGGCGGCGAGCAGCGGCTCCGCGCGATTGCGATGACGAGCATCACCACGGTGACCGGCGTGCTGCCGCTGGTGTTCGGCTGGGGCAGTGGTGGCGCGCTCTATCAGCCGCTGGCGGCGGGGATCATCGGCGGGTCGATCAGTGCGCTGCTGGTGACGTTCTTCCTGCTGCCGGTGGCGTATGCGGCGCTGGAGGGGCGGCACGAACGACTCGGGAGGGCTAACTTGTGAGGAGCCCCTTTCCGGAGAGCGCGATGGCTGAGTCTGCTGCAGTGATCCATTGCGACCCTGAGGTTCTGGGCGGGACGCCCGTGTTTGTCGGCACGCGTGTCCCGGCGCAGAGCTTGATCGACTATTTGGAGGCGGGGCATTCGCTCGACGAGTTCCTTGGCGACTTTCCGAGTGTGCGGCGCGAGCAGGTGATCGCGGCCCTCGAGATTGCACGCCAAGCGCTTGTCCGAGCGCCGGCGGCCTAGCCGCGCCCTGATCAATGCGTGCGCATACTGCTTGACGAGTGCATGCCGGCGCGCCTGGCGCTGGCGCTGATCACATGCGGAGGGATCGCGGCGCGTGATCCACGTAGCGCGGAGATCCTCGTTCGTTGTCCCTCGGGCCTCGTCGTTGTCAGCACCGCCACGCGGGTGCCGACATGATCCGCGCCGCCGCACACCGACCCGCCGTGGTGTGGGCCAGCTGTCTCGCGCTGCTGCTCGCCGGGGCCATCGCGTTCACGCGCCTGCCGCTCGCCACCAAGACCACCGTCGAGCTGCCGCGGCTCAGTATCGCCGCCGCGTGGCCGGGCTCCTCGCCCGAGGTGATCGAGACCTACCTCACGTCGCCCATCGAAAGTGCGGTGCTGGGCGTGCGGGGTGTGAAGCAGGTGAACAGCACCAGCTACGACGACTATGCGCTGCTCACGGTGGAGCTCGAGGAGCGCGCGGATGTGCAGATGGCGCGGCTGGCGATGCTGGAGCGGCTCGAGCTGTTGCGGAGCGAGCTGCCGCCGGGCGTGAGCCCGCCGAATGTGTCGAACTACGTACCGGAGGGGCTCGAGGAATCGCCCCTGCTCTCCCTCACCGTGTCGGGCCCCTACACCAGTGGGGCGTTGCAGCGGCTGCTCGACGAACGCGTGACGCCACGGCTGGCGAGTGTGGCCGGGGTGGCGGGTGTGCAGCTGCGCGGTGGTGCCGATCTCGGGGTGTCGGTGAGCTACGACGCGACGCGTCTGCGGCAGATGGGGCTCCCGCCGGAGCGGCTCACGCAGGCCATTCAGGGGGCGCGGGTGGTGGAGGCGCTGGGTGATCTCACCGCCGGGGCGCAGGTGCGGAGTGTGGTGCTGCGCGATCAGCCGGCGGCGCTGGACAGCCTCGCGGCGCTGCCCGTGATGGGCGCGGGTGGGCGTGTGTTCCGGCTGGGCGAATTGGCCACCATTCGCGCCGAGGAAGACGAGCGGGGGCGGTTCTATCGGATCGATGGCATTCCGGCGGTGAGTGTGGATGTCACACGCCATCCGGGCGCCGATGCCATCCAGACGGCGGCGGCGCTGCGGGCGGTGATTGCGGAGCTCACGCGCGTGATGCCCCCCGGGATTCGCCTGCGCATCGTCAACGACGAAAGCGTGGCGCTGGCGAAGGAGCTCCGCGACCTCACCACGCGCGGCGCGATTGCCCTTGGGGCGGTGTTGCTCGTGCTCGCGCTGTTGCTGCGCCGCTGGCGCGCCGTGGCGGTGGTGATGGGGTCAGCGGCCGTCGCCCTCGCGGCCACGGCACTCACGCTCTATGTGGCCAATATTCCGGCCAACCTGCTGACGCTGGCTGGCTTGGGGATGGGGGTGGGCATTCTGGTGCAGAACGCGATCGTGGTGGTGGATCGATTGGCGCGGGCACCGGACACGCCGGATGGGCGTGCGGCGGCCACGCGACGCATCGCACCGGCGGTCATTGGCAGTACGCTCACCACCGCGGTGGTGCTCTTTCCGTTTCTCTATCTGCAGGGGAACGCGCGCGCGGCCTTCGTGCCCTTTGCGCTGGCGTTCGTCATCGCGCTTGTGTGGAGTGTGATCACGGCGCTGCTCGTGGTCCCCGCGCTCGGGAAGGGCGTCGCCGCGCGCGAAGCGCCGTGGCCGCGCGTCAGGCACGTGTACACCGCGGTCGTCGCGCGCACACTCCGCTGGCGATGGGCCACGCTGCTGCTCACGGTGGGAACGTTAGCGGGGCTCACGTGGGTGTTCATCGTGAAGGTGCCGCGGTCCAGCTGGGGCGGATGGGGGGAGCGCCGCACCACGCTGACCGCGTCGTTGAGCTTTCCGCGCGGCTCCGATCCGGCCACGCTCGATCGCGCCATGCGCGATTTCGAACGTCTCGTGGTCGGGCGCCCGGAGGTGGAGCAGGTGCGCACGCAGTCGAGTGGGCGCACGAGTGCGCAGATGAGCGTGGTGTTCACGCGCGAGGGCGCGTTCACGGCGGCGCCGATGGAGCTGCAGGAACTGCTCACGCAGCGCGCCGTGCTCATCGGCGGCGCGCAGGTCGGCGTGTATGGCGATGGTCCGGGGTTCTCGAGCGGGGGCGGCGGGGGAAGCTTCGCCACGTTCCGGATGCAGGTGAAAGGGTTCTCGTATGACGGCGTTTCGCGCGTGGCTGAGGACCTGAAGCGGCGGCTCGAGCGCATTCCGCGCGTGCAGGAGGTGCGCATCACGAGCGGCAATTCGTGGGGCGGCGGCGAGCGAGGCTATCAGGTCGTGCTCGACCCCAACCGGGCGGCGCTCACCCGCTATGGGCTCAACGCGGCGATGTTCGCGCAGGCGGTCGCGCGCGAGGTGCGCGGGCCGGTGGGTGGGCAGCGGCTCGAGATCGGCGGCGAGGAGCTCCCCGTTACCGTCAAGGCGAGCGGCGCGCGTGAGCGCAGCCTCGAGGAGCTGCAGGATGCACTGGTCCCCAACCTCATCGGCGCGCCGGTCCGCATTCGCGATGTGGCCGCCGTGGATGCGCGCGAGGCGCTGAGCACCGTCGTGCGCGAAGATCAGCAGTACGTCCGCCAGGTGAGCTACGACTTCCGCGGGCCCGCCAAGCTCGCGCGGCGCACGCACCAGGCCTTCGTCACGTCGCTGAGCGCACCGGCGGGGTACGGCATCAAGGATTTGTCCGACGGGGGCTTCTATCAGGAAGACGAGAGCGCGAAGGGGCTCTGGCTCGTGTTCGCGATTGGCCTGGCGCTGGTGATCCTCACGGTGGCGCTGGTCTTCGACAGCGTGTGGGGCGCCGCGATGGTCTTTCTCTCACTGCCGCTTGCCCTCGCCGGCGTGGTGGTGGCGTTCTGGGCGGCCGACGCCGCGTTCACGCGCGAAGCCGCGGTCGGGGTGATTCTCGTGGTGGGACTCGCGGTGCATCAGGGCATTCTGTTCATCGACGCCGCACTCGAAAAACGGCGCGCGCTCGGTCGCCTCGACGCCGGACTCGTCCTGCGCGCGGTGCTCGATCGGGCGCCCATGATCGTGATCATCACGCTCTCGGCGTTGGCGAGCCTCATTCCGCTCAGTGTGGGAACGAGCACCAAGACCATGTTCGGCGCGATCGCGCTGGCCACGGCCGGCGGCACCGTCGCGGCCACGCTCGGCGTGCTCTTCGTGATGCCCGCGATGATCCTGCGAACGTTCAAGGGGCGGAAGCGCCTGCGCGCCTCCGCCCCCTGATCACGTGCTTCGGCGCGCCGCTTACTTCTTCGGCGCCGCTTCCGGATGGCTCAGCGTGTACACATACGCCGCCACGGCCACGATCTGCGCGTCGGTCAGCGCCATGCGACCACCGCGGGCACCCATCGGGTTCGGGCGCGTGGTGACCTTGATCTTTTCCTTCGGGACACCGGTCGTGATGATCCCCTTGATCTCCTCGAAGCTGCCGGTCGTGAGCTGATCCCACGCCTTGTCGGTGAGCACGGGGCCGTTGTTGCCGCCGATGCCACCCTTGCCATGGCAGCGCATGCAGCCGCCGTTATTGAAGAGCGAGTCGCCGAGCGTGACGTTCGCGAGCGTCACTTCAGCGGGGACCTTGGGCGCGGCCGATGCCTTGGCGGCGGGGGCCGAACCGGCGCCGGCGGCACCCTTGTGACAGGCGGCGAGCGCGACAGCAGCGAGGGACAGGGCGAGGAGACGACGCATGGGTGGTGTGGGGCTCGAGGAGAGGGGTGGCGTCGGCGGGACGACGTGAGGCCGTGAGAAAGCTGAGGTCCACGTCAGAATGTGCGGCCAAAATGCGTGGCTGGCTATCTTTCCCGCATGGCCAACATCGCATACCTCGGCACGGGGCTGCTCGGCAGCGGCTTCGTGGAAGCCGCCCTCGGGCGCGGCGACTCGGTGACCGTCTGGAACCGCACCCGCAGCAAGGCGGAGGCGCTCGTTCAGTTTGGGGCAAAGGTCGCCGATACCCCGGCCGACGCCGTGCGCGGCGCCGAGCGGGTGCATCTGGTGCTCAAGGATGACGCGGTCGTGGAGGCGGTTATTTCCGATCTCCGGGCCGGCCTCGCGCCGAACACCGTCATCGTGGACCACACGACGACCCGCCCGGACCTCACCGCCGAACGGGCCACCCGGCTCAACGCCGAGGGGGTGAAGTACCTCCACTGCCCGGTGTTCATCGGACCCGCCGCGGCCCGCCAGGGGCAGGGGATCATCATGGCCGCCGGCCCGCAGGCGCTCTTCGAGGCGGTCAAGCCGGCTCTCGAACAGCAGGCCGCCCGGGTGGAGTACTGGGGGGAGCGCCCGGATCTGGCTGCTGTCTACAAGCTGATGGGAAACTGCTTCATTATTGGCATGGGAGCGATGCTCGCCGACGTCTTCACCATCGGCGCCCAGGAGGGGGTCTCGGCCCCCGACGCCCTCAAGCTGCTCGGCTTCTTCAACCCCGGGAGCATGCTCCAGCTCCGGGGAAAGAACATGGCCGAGGGGAACTTCGCGGCCAGTTTTGAGCTGGACATGGCCCGGAAGGACGTCCGGCTGATGCTCGAGACCGTCGGCGCCCGCCCCATGGCGACCCTGCCGGCGATCGCCGCCCGGATGGACGAAATGATCGCCCAGGGGCACGGACAGGCGGATTTTGGCGTTATCGCCAAGGACGCCCTGGGTCGCTGACCTTTGAGCCGCCGCCGGGACCGCTTACAATTCCGGCCTGACCCCTGACCGAGAATCCTCGATGCCGTTTTTCGATCATCCGGCTGACGCCGATTTCCTGCTGCCGATCATCAAGCTGCCGCTGCTGCTGATCTCGACGATCTTCAAGATCATCCTGGCGGTGGGGCCGATCGGGCAGATCGCGATCATCGCGATCGTCATCGCGCTCTTCTCGCGCAACGTGATGGGACCCGCCCGCCCGTAAGCGGCGGATCGCCCAACCTCCAAAGCGGGACCGCGCTGTTCGGGCGCGGTCCCGCTTTGTCATTGCAGCCGCATGATCGCCAGTCGCAGGTTGGCCGGCATCGTGGTGCCGCCCACGCCGCGCAGATCGAGCAGCTGCGGCGCGGTGGGCGTCCCCGAAATCTCGAAATAGGCGTGGGCCCCACCGCGAATCCCGGTGCGCTGCGCCACGAAGCTGCCGAAGGTGAGCGCCACCGGCGTGATCGGGTAGGCCTTGGAGTAGGTGCCCGTCCAGAGCGGATCGGCGTTCAGCCCGCCGTAGATGTCGCGCAGGTTCCAGGTGAGGAAGCTGGCGTCGGGGTTCACCGTGCCGAGCCCGGGATAGTCATCGGCGTACAGCGCGAGCCCCCATCCGCCGAGCAGGCGTTCCATCGACACCCCGGTCAGAGCGGTCAGGGTATTGATGCCGGTGGTGGTGCCGTTGGTCAGGGCCGTGAAGAACGCCGCGTCGCTCGAGCCGAAGCGGTCGAGCGTGTAGCGCACGAGGCTCCAGGTGGTGTTGTAGAAGATCGCGCCGCTCTGGCCGTTGGCATCGCCGTACGGCGACCAGTTCCACGGTTCGTCGAGCTTGGGTTTGATCTCGTTGAACTGGCGGCGCATCCCCCAGCTGGGGCGGCGCAGGGCGTCGTTCGCGGCGCAGGTCGCGTTGGCGAGATTGAAGTCGCAGAACACGCCGTTGCTCGCGGCCGTGCCGTAGCCGGTGTTTCCCTTGAAGGCCACCTTGTGCAGCTTCTCGCGCGCCCAGACTTCCTCGGCTTGTCGCGCCGTGCCTTCCTCGAGCCAGCTCGCCTCGAACGCCGAGGCGCCGTTCGAGAGGCGCGCGGTGAGCGAGGCGATGTGCTTCACCTCGTGCACCACGGTGCGCACCATGAAGGCAAACCACCCGGGCGGCTGCGCGGTGTTGGTCACGCTCGTACCGGTCGCGGTCGGCGCCATGCCGTAGAAGAACTCGCCGAAGTTGCTCCCCCAGCGGCTCGTGCCGCGGGCCGTGGCGTCACAGCTGGTCACATAGGCGGCGGCGCCGGAGCCGTTCAGGCGCTGCGTGAACACCATGTGCACGCGTTCGTCGAAATCGGTGAGCGCATCGCGCCGCAGTGGGTCGCCGAAGGTGTTCTTCACCACGTCGTACTGATCCAGGTCGAAGATCTGCCCGATCTTCTGGTAGTAGGAGAGCACATCGGGGTTCGCCGCCGAGTTCACGGCATTGGCCGAGTCTTCCCAGACGATGGTGCGCGTCCCGCTGTAGACCACGCGGCCGCGGATGATCTGGGTGGAGTCGTTGCAGCTGTTGAAGTTGTAGTAGAAGCTGCGCATGTCCCCCGCCACGGGCGGTGACACCACGCGCGCGCGCCGTGGGCGCGTGGCCGCGAGGCGGGCCAGCGCGAGCGTTTGCGGGTAGAGCGCGCGCTCATACTCGAGATGCGCGGCGTGCGCCTCGTTGAAGCGCGCTTCGTCGGCGTCGAGCGGCTGTCTGAGATGAGCGGCCGGGGCCTGCACGGTGCGCAGCGCGATCGCGTTGGTGGTGTTGCCGGCGAGCTCGAAGTCGGTGACGGAGTTCTGGCTCGTCAGATTGCTCGAGACCACGGCGACGTAGCGCGCCGCGGTGCCGGTGCCCTGCAGCTGGTTGCACTGGCTCGAGTCGGCGGCGGTGATGATCACCGCCTGCCCCTTGGCGAGCGTGCGCGTGATGGGCGCGAACGTCACCGTGAGCGCGCTGCTGGTGCCGCCCGACGTGGTGACCTGCAACGCCGCGGTGCCGGCATTCTGGCAGGGCGCGACAAACGTGAGCGTGTCGAGCTTGGCGGCGACCAGCGGGACCGGGATGCCGCGAATCGTGAGCGTGTTGGCTGCGGCCGACGCACCAAAGCCGACGCCGCGGAGCGCCACCAGCTGCCCGGGGACCAGCGTGGTTGCCGACAGCCCCGTGAGCACCGGCGGGCCGCTCAGGGCGCGCACGGTGATTTCGACCGCGGTGGTCTTGCCCTCGCTGCTCGCCACGATGGAGGCCGTGCCGGGGGCGACCCCCACAACGAAGCCGCTCACGGAGACCGTCGCCACGGCCGGTGCGCTGCTCGTCCAGGTGATCGGTCGGCCGGACAAGACGCCGCCGATCGAATCCACCGTGCCGGCGGTGAGCTGCAGCGTCTGGGTCACCAGCAGCGTCGCCGAGGTCTGCGACACCGTGACACGCGCGACCGGCACCGGGATCACCGTCAGCTGCGCGGTGCCGGTCACCCCGTCGCTACTGGCGGAAATGATCGAAGATCCGGGCGCGACCATCGTGACCAGCCCGCCGGTGGAGATGGTCGCGGCGGCGGTGTTGCTGCTGCTCCAGAGCACGGTACGCCCTGTGATCGCCGCACCCTTCGCCGACTGTGGCGTAGCGAGATAGGTGAGCGACTGCCCCACCATCATGGTCGACGAGGCGGGGGAGACGGTCACCGCGGCCACCTTGGGTGGGCCCTCGTGGCCGCACGCCGCCAGCGCCGCCGCAGCCAGCAGGCCCGCCGCGTACCGGCGAACGAAGGACGCGCGAACGAAGGACGCGCGAACGAAGGACGCGCGAACGATCACGGCTGCATCTCCGTGGCCTTGCTGGCCGGCTTCTCGCCCTTGAGGTACTTGCCCCACCACTCGAGGGTGCGCGTGTAGAAGTCCATCCAGTCGTCGAGCGACGACAGCGGCGTCCCGTGCCCACCCTTGGCGTAACTCACCCACGTCACCTCCTTGCCCAGGCGGCGCAGCGCATAGAACATCTCGCGCGTGTTGATCGCCGGCACGTTGCCGTCCATCTCGCCGGTCATGAGCAGCAGCGGCGTCTTGATGCGATCGGCGTAGAGAATGGCCGACTGCGCCGCGTACTTCTGTGGCGCCTCCCACAAGGTGGCGCCGAGGCGGTCCTGGCTCTTCTCGGCGGCGTGCACGTTGCGCACGCCGAGGCGCGGGGAATCGGTGTAGAAGCTGATCACATCGACCTTGCCGCTGACGTTGATCGCCGCCTTGAAGCGCGTGGTCTGCGTGATGAGCAGGTTGGTCGCATAGCCGCCGTAGCTGGTGCCCTGCACGCCGAGCTTGGTGCTGTCGGTCACGCCCATCTCGATCAGCTTGTTGGCGGCCGCGGTGACGCCCTTGATCCACGCTTCGCCCGGATAGCCAATGTCGAAGCGCACACTCGGCTTCACGACCACATACCCGTTCGCGTTGAGCAGGTTGGCGAGGCCATCCCAGCTGTCGGCGAAGAAGTCTTCGTAGATGAGAAAGACCGTGGGGTAGGCGCGCCCCTTCTGATAATTCGTGGGGTAGTGCACCACACCGAACTCGCGGGTGCCGTCGGCGTCGAGATAGGTGAGCAGTTCGGTGGGGCCGAGGTTGCGGTCGGCGAGCATCGGGTTGGCCTCGGTGAGGCGACGCGGCTCCCCGAAGGGCGCCGTCATGGCCCACAAGTCACCCGGGCGGTTGCCGTCGCCACCGGAGAGGACCACGGTGCTGCCATTGTCGCTTACCGCAAAGCCGCCGTAGAGGCGCGTGCCCTGAAAGAGGGTATCGGTGCGGCCGCTGGCGATGTCATAGCGCAGGAGTCCACGCCGCCAGGTCGTGCGCGACTCCATGGCCAGCAGCAGCTGTCCGCCGTTGTTCACCGCGCCCACGAAGCGGACGCGCGGCGACGTCGGGACCGAATCGCTGGTCGCGGCCACCAGCCGCCGCTGCTTGGAGGAGGCGTCGATTAGCCAGATGCCATCGGGGTTGGTCGCCACCAGCTGCGGGGTGCTGGCACCATCCACGAAGCTCACCGGTGTGAAGCGCTCCTTCGCCCGTCGCGTGCGCGCCGCGGCGGTGGTATCGCGCGACGCCGCGCTATCGCCGGCGAGACGGGTGCGCGCGCTGTCGCCCAGTTGCGCGACGAGCAGCTGATCGCCCTGCAGCCAGCTGTAGCGGCGGCCACTCTTGTCCCACACCAGCCGCACATTCTTGAGCGACGGGAAGAGCACGCTGGGCGTGCCGCCGCTGACGGCACGGGCGAGGAGCTTGTGCTCGCTGCCGCCGATCACATCGTAGTCGGTCTTGGTGGTGATGTCCTCGGTGTACACCACCATCTGCCCGTCCTGCGTGAGCTGCCAGGACTGGCGCATCCCTTCGGGCAGGACATCGGTCGCGGCGCCCGTCTTTCGATCGACGCGCACCACGGACTCCACGGTGCCGCGGCGCTGGATGGCATTCCACGCCAGAAACGGCTCGCTGCTCGACTGCACGATGCGCGGCCCGGTGGTCAGGCGCGCAAACTCGGCGGCCGCCGCCGTGCGCCAGCTGTCGCTGCGCAACGAGACGAACAGGCTCGCGCCATCGGGGCTCCAGCGCAGGCGCGAGTTCGCAAAGACATAGCGGCCGGCGGGCACCTTGAGTGGCGCGGCTTTGCGCGTGGCGCGGTCCCAGAGCAGCAGGTCAAAGCGATCGTCGTCGCGCTGTACCGCCACAGCGAGTGTCTTGCCATCGGGCGACCAGGCCTGTGCGCCCACGACCTGCGGTTCGGCGAAGAGCGCCGTCTTCTCGCCGCTGCGCGTGTCGATGACCCAGCCCTCGCGCCGGGTGGGCGCAGCGTAGGTCGGGTCGCCAAACGAGCGGTTGTAATCGACGCCCATGCTGGTCCGCGCCCGCGACATCAGCGCCACGACGAACTGCCCGTCGGCAGACATGGCCCCGAGCGCGGTGGTCCGCGTGTCGAGGAGGTCGTCGAGATTGAAGGCGCGCGGGGCGGGCTGGGCCACGGCCGCCACCGGGGCGAGCAGGACAAGGGCGGCGGCGCGGAGGCGGCGGGCGAACGGAAGCATGGTCAGGGCCGGTTCGGGACCAGATTGGAGGGTCGGCTCTATTGTAGCGCCGGGGGACGGACCCGGCTGCCGCGGCACTCTGGACGCGGTGCGCCTCACGCTGCCTTTTGGTAGCGAGTTGGTAGACGCCCCCATCCCTCTTCTTTATGCCCCTCTCCCTCCGTGGGCCCCGCGTGTGGACGTTCCTCGCGGCGCTTCTCCTGTTCGTCCTGCCGCGGGCCGCGCATGCCACGTGGTCGGTCATCGCGGTGGACATGGCCACCGGCCGGGTCGTGATCGCCTCGGCCACCTGTGTCGATCGTGACGACGCCTTTCTCATGGGCATCCAGGCCGTCGTGGTGCCCGGCAAGGGCGTTGCGGCCTGCCAGGCCGGCGTTGACGGCACGCACGCCAATCAGATGCTTGTCTATCGCGAGCTGCAGAAAGGGACCGATCCCAAGCGCATCATCGAGATGCTGTCGGCCGATCCGGCGTTTCAAACGCGACAGTTCGGCATCGTGGATCTGACCGGTCGCACCGCCGGGCATTCAGGGCTCAGCAACGGCTACGTGACGCAGGACATCCAGGGGCAGGTGCCCGGAACGCAGATCTACTACTCCATCCAGGGGAACATCCTGCGCACCGGCGACGTGATCCCCAACGCGGTGCGGGCGTTCCTCCACACGCAGGGCGCCCTCACCGATCGCGTCATGGCCGCGCTCGAAACCGCCGACAGGTTCGGTGGCGACAGCCGCTGCACGTGCCCGCCGCTGCCGGCGGACAACAGCAAGCCGGCGATCCCCTGCGAAGAGCGCACGGCCTACGTGGCGTACATCCTCATGGCGAACAAGGCCGATACCAACGGCGACTCGCACAACAACGGCAAGTACAGCATGTACCTCACCGTCGCGCAGCCCAATCAGCCGGGGCCGAACGCCATCAAGCCCGGTGAGAACCTCAATCCGGTCAAGACGCTCCGCACACGCTACGACGCGTGGCGGAAGACGCAGCCGGCCTCGTACAAGTGAGGGCGCCGATCATGCACCGATTCGCGCTCCTTGCCCTCGCGCTGTGCGTGGCGTGGCCCACGGCCCAGGCGCAGACGCCCGCCCAACCCGCCCGCCCCGCGCAGCCGGCCAATCCGCCGCGGGCGGCGATGCGGGTCATCACCCTGACCTCGAGCGCCTTCACCGACGGCGGGATGATCCCCGAGGCCAATGCCCAGCCCGGGCGTGATGTGTCGCCGCCACTCAGCTGGAGTGGGGCGCCCGATTCCACGCGCAGTTTCGTGCTGCTGGTGCACGACGCCGACGCCGCGTTGGGCGACGGCACGGATGATCTGCTCCACTGGCTGGTCTGGAACATCCCCGGCACCGCCACGTCGCTGCCGGCGGGGGTGCCGAGTGGCGCAATTCTCGAAGACGGTGCTCGGCAGATCAGCGCGAGCGGCCCGCGCTATCGTGGCCCGGCGGCGCCGAGCACGGGGCCCGCGCATCACTACGTCTTCGAGCTCTATGCGCTCGACAATGTGGTGAATGTGGTGCCGACGACCATGAGCCCGCCGCTCACGCGTTCGGAGGTGATGAAGCAGATCGCGGGTCATGTGCGCGGGAAGGGCGTGCTGGTGGGGCTCTATCGGCGGCCGGCGCCGTGAGGCGGAGTGTGATGTCATCGGGGCGCGCGGTCGCGGTCGCGCTGCTTGGCGTGACCACGGCGCATGCGCAGCCCAAGCCCGCCGCCGCGACGCTCGGCTTCTCCACCGCCCGCCTCGCTCGCATCGACAGCGCCCTCGATGCGGCCGTGGCCCGGGAGGAGATCGCCGGTGCGGTGGTGCTCGTCCTGCGTGACGATCAGGTGGTCTACGAGCGTGCGGCGGGGTGGCGGGATCGAGACGCAAAGCGTCCGATGACGACCGATGCGATCTTCCGGATTGCCTCGCAGAGCAAGGCGCTCACGAGCGTCGCCACGCTGATGCTCATGGAGGAAGGGAAGTTTCTTCCGACGACGCCGGTGAGTCGCTTCATGCCGACGTTTGCGCGCACCTCGGTCGCCGTGAAGCGCGACACCGGCATCGCCATCGTGCCCGCGCGGCGCGCGATCACCATCCGGGATCTGCTCACGCACACCGCCGGTATCTCGTATGGCACCGATGCCATCGTCGCGGAACGCTATCGCGCGAAGGGCTTGGGGCCGGCGCAGGGACCCGGGTGGTACACCGCCAACAAGACCGAGCCGATCTGCGCGACGATGGACACCCTCGGCACGCTGCCGTTTGTAGCGCAGCCCGGTGAGGCGTGGGTGTACGGCTACAACACCGATGTTCTCGGCTGCGTGGTGGAGCGTGCGAGTGGTATGCCGCTCGACCAGTTCATCGCCGAGCGCATCACCAGGCCGCTGGGCATGAAGAACACGTACTTCTATCTGCCGCCCGCCGAACGCGATCGCCTCGTGACCGTGTACATGAGTCGTGACGGCAAGGCTGTGCGCTCGGACGATCCGATCACGGGGCAGGGGCACTATCTCGACGGTCCACGCGTGAGCTTTGCGGGCGGCGCGGGGCTGCTCAGCACCGCACGCGACTATGCTCGCTTCCTGCAGATGCTCGCCCATGGCGGTACCTGGGCTGGCCGACAGTATCTGGCGCCCCATACCGTCGGTCTGATGACTAGCAATCAGGTGGGCGCGCTGCACGGCGCGGGCGTCGGCTTCGGCTTCGGCTTCGAAACGATCGAGAGCTATGGGGCCTCGAATGCCTCGTCGGCCGGCACCTGGGGGTGGGGCGGTGCCTACGGGTCCAACTACAAGGTCGATCCGGTCGAAGGCCTCACGATGGTCGTGATGATCAACCAGCTCCCCATCGCGAGTGACATCGTCGCTCGGGTGCAGTTCCTCACCTATGCGGCCCTGACCAAGAGCCGGCGGCGATGAACAAGCTGCTGCTGATCCTGCACCTGCTGGGCCTCGCGCTGGGGCTCGCGGTCCCGTTTGCGAATCTCATTCTCGCCCGTGTCATCGCCGCGGCGGCGCCGGCCGAACGGCCGCCGCTGGGGCGGGCGGCCTTTGCGATGGGGCGGCTGGGCGATATCGGCCTGCCGTTGCTGTGGGTCACCGGGCTGACCATGGTGTTCACCAAGCACGGCGGCTTTGCGCCACTGCCGGGCACCTTTCACGCCAAGCTCGCCGCGGTGCTCTTGCTCACGCTCTCCGTGGGCGTCATTCACATGCATCGCCGCAAGGCCATGCAGGGCGACGCCGCGGCCATCGCGCGCATCCAGCTGCTGGGCAGATTCAATCTGTTGTGCGCGCTGACGGCCGTCGTGCTGGCCGTCATCACCTTCGAACCCTGAGGCTTTCTCCATGACCCGTGGTGTTCTGCTGGCGGCATTGCTCGCCGTGCCTTCTCTGGTGCTGGCGCAGAAGCAGGAGTTTGTGCGCTATCAGCAAGGGGCGACGATCTCGTACGGCCGCCTGGACGGTGATCAGATCGTGCAGCTGCGCGGCGCACCGTGGGTGAACGCCACGCCGACCGGGGTGAAGGTCGCGCGCGCCAAGGTGAAGCTCCTCGCGCCGGCCGTCCCGTCGAAGGTGATCGCCGTGGGGCTCAACTATCAGACGCATCTGGGGGAGCGCCCGGCGGCCGCCTATCCGGGGCTCTTCGCCAAGTTGCCGACGTCGATCATCGCGCACAACGACACGGTCATCATTCCGCCCGATGCGAACAACGTGCACTACGAAGGCGAGATGGTCCTCGTCATCGGCAAGCGCGCGCAGAACGTGCCGATGGACAAGGCCAAGGAGTATGTCTTTGGCGTGACGACCGGCAACGACGTGTCGGAGCGCGACTGGCAGAAAAACGACCTGCAGTGGTTCCGCGCCAAGGCCGCCGATACCTTCGGCCCGTTGGGCCCCGTGATCGTACGCGGCGTGAACTACGATGACCTGCTGCTGCAGACGCGGTTGAACGGTCAGATCGTCCAGTCGCAGCGCACGAAGGATCTGATTTTCAACGTCGCCGAGATCGTGAGCTACATCAGCCGCTATGTGACGCTGGAACCGGGCGATGTGATCTACAGCGGCACCCCGGGCACGACGCGGCAGATGAAGAGCGGCGATGTGGTGGAAGTGGAGTTGGAGCAGGTGGGAGTGCTGAGGAATCCGGTGGCGCAGCGGAAGTGACCACTCAGATCTGAGATGTGAGTGGTGAGTTGAACCCCTCAGATATCAGGGGGTAGGACGAAAGGGAGTGGGCGTCAGGACGGCGGAGCTTACCGCAGTCCTGACGCCCACTCCCTTTCGTCCCCCCTCCTGATGCCTGAGGGGTTCCTCACGTCTCAGTCGCTCAGTAGATCACTCCCGTCGACGAATTCAGCACACCGCCATTCGCCCAAATCGAATATGTCGGACCACTCGCGCTGAACGTCGCCGCATTGAACGTCGCCCCTACCGGCACCCTCACCACCGTCATCGGGTCGTACGTCAGCGGTACCACGAGCGTGCTGGTCGCGCGCGCCGTCGGGGTGACGAGATACGCGCCGTTGCCGGTCCCGTACACCGTGGCCTGGCCATTTGCGGCGATGCCGACGCCGGAGCCTTCGTCGACGCCGAGGCCGCGGGGCGTGCTGGTCAGGCCATCGGCCTGCAGGCGCGCGAGGAAGGTGTAGAAGCGCCCCATGCGATCACGGGTGACGAAGTGCGAGTCGGTGATGAGCCCCGAAAGGAGGGGCACCGTGAACAGGCGCTGCGCGAACGTGATCGAACCGTCGTAGGGATTGGCGAGTGCCATCGCCGACGTGGTGGACGCGAACTGCGCCGAGTAGATGTACTGCGGGAGGGCGGCGAGGCCGGCGCTCGTGCCGCCGATCGGGTACCCGAGGGCGACCCGGGCATTGACGGCACGCTGGAGCTTCGTGCCCGTCCAGAGATTCACATACGTGGACTGATCGCCGCCGGCGAGAAAGATCACTTCGGCGCGATTGATCGCGGCTTCCACGCTGTCGCTGTTCGCGCCGGCGATCGTGTTGATCACGAGCGTCGTCACCGAGTTGGCGCCGAGCCGGTCGATCCAGCTGTTGTAGCCCTTGCTGCCGCTGGTGCGCAGCACGACCACATCGCCGTAATACGAGACGCCTTTCCGGTTGGTGCCCGCCACGCCGCCCTGGCGCACGAGCCAGCCCATGCCGCCATCATCATCGACGCCGCCACCGGCGAGGTAGACGCCACCGAGCGGCGTGCTCGACGCGTTCGGGATCCCCGTGACATACGTCTCCACGTCTGGCGCGGGGGCCTTGGCGAGCCGCGCCTCAGGCGCCGCGACGTCGGCGGGAGCAGCACAGGCACCGACGAGCGCGAGCACGAGTGCGGCGCTCGCCGCAGGCAGGAGGCGGGAGGACATCAGGGGCTCCGAAAAGACAGGTGAAGGGGACTTCACGACACCTGTAGCCTCGCGATCGGGCGATGCGTGCGCAAGCGGGCCCGGACTGTGACGAGTGGCGTCACTGCCACACTCGGACCTCGCCATGCCGTTCATCCCTGATTCACACACCCTTCACGGTGGGTTCATCGGTGGGTCGTACCATGCAGCATCCAGCACAGGATCATGTCATGCGTTCGATTCGTCGGAATGCCCACACTACGGCCCTCGTTGGCCTCCCAACCGATGCCACGCGCGTCCGTTTGCTCGCACGTGGCATCGTGATGGCCGAGTCGGGGCGCTGCGTGCAGTGTGGCCTCTGCTCGCACAATTGCCCAAGCGGGATCGATGTGCGCGCGTATGCACGCGATGGCCGCGCGGTCACCGACGCCCGCTGTGTGCTCTGCGGGAGCTGCGTCGCCCGCTGCCCGCGCGGCACGTTGGCGTTTCGCGACCTGGAGGCGCGCCCATGATCGCCGCGCCCTCCACACCAGACGGCGCGCGTGAACGCGTGCGCCATCACGTCATCATCGGCACCGGCATCGCGGCGCTGAGCGCCGCCGAGGCGATCCGCGACGTCGATGATCGTGCCCGGATCACCATGATTGGCGATGAGGATGCGGGGTTCTACTCGCGTCCGGCACTCGCCTATCGCCTGACCGGCGAACTGCCGGCCGAGCGGCTGCTGATCCGCACCGACGCACAGATCGAGCTGCTGCGCCTCGAGCGCCGCGTGGCGCGGGTGAACGCACTGCTCCCCGAAGCGCACAAGCTGCAGCTGACCGATGGGCACACCCTGACCTACGACACACTGCTCCTCGCCACTGGGGCGGCGTCCACGGCGCCCGATTTCGCCGGCGGGTCGCTCGATGGTGTGATGCGTCTCGATGGGCTGTCGGATACCGAAGCGCTCATTGCCCGGGCCCGAACGGCCAAGGCCGCCGTGGTGGTGGGCGGTGGCTCCACCGCGCTCGAGCTGGTGGACGGGTTGCACGCTCGCGGGGTGCCGACGCACTACCTGCTGCGTGGGGAACGCTATTGGAGCAAAGTGTTCGACCGCGTGGAATCGGCGATCGTCGAGTCTCGCCTCACGGCGCGCGGCGTGACCCTGCATCGCAACACGAGCATTCGCGAGGCGCTCGGCGTGAACGGGCGGCTCGTCGGCGTGCGCACGAACGAAGGGCGCACGATTCCCGCCGATCTGCTCGCGGTGGCCATTGGTGTCCGGCCGCGCACCGAGTTGGCGCGGCAGGCCGGGCTGGTGGTGGAGCGCGGCATCCGCACGAACGAGCGGCTCGAAACGAGCCACGACGGCATCTACGCGGCCGGCGACTGTGCCCAGGTGTACGACCCGATCACGCGCACCGCGCAGCTCGACACGCTCTGGAGCAGCGCGCTCGCGCAGGGGCGCACCGCCGGCTACAACATGGCGGGGCTCGGCCTCGTGCTTCGTCAGCACCCCCCGCTCAACGTGACCCGCGTGGCAGGCGTGACCACGACGATCATCGGCGCCGTGGGTGGTGCCGCCGATCCGGATCTGCTGACGCTCACGCGCGGCCAAAGCGAGCGGTGGCAGCTCGATCCCGACGCATGGAGCGTCGGCGGCACGCGCCATGAGGACCGGCTGCGGGTCGTGGTAAGCGGGCAACGCATCGTGGGCGCCGTGGTGATGGGCGATCAGCGGGTCTCGGTTCCGCTCGCGCATCTGATCGGTGAGCAGGTCGATATCTCCGCACTGCGTCCGCTCCTCGATGCCGCGCCTGATGACGCCCTCGATCGCCTGCTGGCGTTCTGCGAGTCGCATGTGCATGACCCGGATGGACATCGGGTCACCGATCCTCGGTCCGGGCGGTGATATGGCGACGCGACTCGGTGAGATCATCATGGGGCTGGGCGTCGCCGTGTTGGCCACGCTGCTCTACGCACTGCGGCACGATGCGGCCACCTCGTGGGCTTCCTCGCCGCTCGGCCACGGCCTGGGGATCGTCGGTGTCCTGCTGATGCTCTGGGCCGGCTTTGGCTACACGTGGCGCAAGCATCAGGAGGCGGGCGGCAGTGTCTCCATGGCGACCGCGATGGTCTGGCACATGGCGGCTGGTCTGCTCGGTCCCTATCTCGTGCTCCTGCACTCCGGCTTCGTCTTTCGTGGCCTCGCGGGGGTGCTCACCCTCGCGATGGTGCTGGTGGTGGCCAGCGGCGTTGTGGGGCGGGCCGTGCTGGCGTCGCTGCCGCGCGCCGTGACGACGGCGCATCCCGTGCAGTTGGCCATGCTCGACTCCGAACTCGCCCGCGTGGAGGCCGCATTGGCCGAAGTCGCGCGACGCGAGCCGCCCGATGCGGCGCGCGAAGCTGTCTTGCACGCCGAGCTGATGGCCCTGCGACACGAACAGGAAGGGGTACGACGTGACATTGCGCAGCCGGCCCCGATCGCCGCCGTTCGTGCTGTGCTGAGTGTGTGGTGGATGCTCCACGTGCCGATGTCGGCGGCGCTGTGGGTGCTTGCCGCCGCCCATATCGTGGCGTCGGTGTACTTCACGCTCTTCACGCGCTGAGGTGACCATGTCCTCGTCGGCTCCCTTTGGTCCGCGTGTCCCCCGCAGCAGCTGGTTCGCCATCTTCGTGTGTGTGGTGCTTCTGGCCGCGGTCTGGCAGCAGCGGGGCGCGTCCATCGTCTCGCCCGGGCCGCTGATGCCGGTTGATTCCACTCCCGAACTGTTCGGTGGCGTGACGTCGCACGCGGCGCTCGAGACCCGATGTGGCGCCTGTCACGTGGCGCCGTGGTCGCCGACCACGATGAGCGCGCAGTGCCGCACGTGCCACACCGATATTCAGGCGGAGGAGCGTGACAGCAGCGCGCTGCATGCCGCCTTCGCGGCGCGCACGCCCTGTCTGGCCTGCCACGACGAGCATCGCGGCGGCACCACCACGCGGGCCTCGCTCGAGGGGCTCGCGCGTCAGCATGATCGCTTCGGGTTCGCGCTGGACGGCGCCCATGCCACGGTGCGGTGTGCCGGCTGCCACACGAGCACCGGTGGGCGACTGTCATTCGCGCGCACACCGACCACCTGCGTCGGCTGTCACGAACGGGATGATACGCACAAGGGCTCACTGGGCACTGACTGCGCCGCCTGCCATACCACGTCGAGCTGGCAGGGGGCGCAGATCCGGCACGACGTCTTCCCGCTCGATCACGGAAGCCGCCGGCCGGTGCCGTGCGCGACGTGCCACACGAACCCGTCCAACTACAAGTCCTATACCTGCTACGGCTGTCATGCGCACGATCCGGCGCGCGTGGCACGGCAGCACCGCGGCGAAGTGCGAACGTCGAATCTGGACAACTGTATTGCCTGCCACGCGGGTGGCCGCGAGCACGGCGAGGGCGACGAGCGCTAGGCTCGTCGCCCGGGCACCTTACCGCAGGCGGCGCAGGGTGGCGCGCACGCCGTCGATGAGTTCGTCGATCTGCGCGCGTTCAATGATGAGCGGCGGGCTCATGGCGATGGTGTCGCCGGTGAAGCGCACCAGCTGTCCGTGCTGGAAGCAGTCGATGTGCGCCTCCATGCCGCGTGCGCCGACCTGACCATCGCGGGTGGCGAGTTCCACGCCGGCCACGAGCCCCAGGTTGCGGATGTCGATGACGTGTGGTTCACCGCGCAGCGAGTGCACCGCGTCTTCCCAGTAGGGCGCCAGTTCGGCGGCCCGTTCGAAGAGCCCTTCTTCGGCGTACGTATCGAGCGTGGCAAGACCGGCGGCACAGGCGAGCGGATGGCCGGAATACGTGTAGCCGTGAAAGAACTCGATGCCGTTGGGCGCGCCGTCCACGACCGTGTCGTAGATCTCCCGCCGCGCAAACACCGCCCCCATGGGGACGGCGCCGTTGGTGATGCCCTTGGCGAGGGTCATCAGATCGGGCGTCACGCCAAAGCGCTGCGCGCCGAAGGCGGCGCCCAGCCGACCGAAGCCGGTGATGACTTCATCGAACACGAGCAGGATGCCGTGGCGGTCGCAGATCGCGCGCAGCCGCTCCAGGTAGCCGACCGGCGGCACGAGCACGCCGGCGGACCCGGCCATCGGCTCCACGAACACGGCCGCGATGGTGTCGCCGCCATGGGTGGCGCAGAGCGCTTCGAGCGCGTCGGCGAGCTCGACCCCGTTGGCCGGCTGGCTGCGCGCAAACCGATTGGACTCGAGGCCGTGTGTGGTGGGGAGATGCGCGTCGGTGTGCGGCAGCAGATAGCGTGCATACGCCCGGCGGTTGTTCTCGAGCCCGCCCACCGAGATGCCGCCGAATCCGACGCCGTGGTAGCCCTTTTCGCGCCCGACGAAGCGCACGCGCTGTGTCTCGCCGCGGGTCCCGAAGTACGCCATGATGATTTTCATGGCCGTGTCCACCGACTCGGAGCCCGAGTTGGTGAAGAAGATGCGATCGAGACCCGCCGGCGTGAGCGCCGCCAGCCGATCGGCCAGCTCGAACGGTGCCGGATGGCCCATGTTGAAGCCGGGCGCGTAGTCGAGCGATGCCGCCGCCTTGGCAATCGCCTCCACGATGCGCGGGCGGGCATGGCCGGCGTTCACACACCAGAGCCCCGACGTGCCGTCGAGGACGCGGTGGCCATCCACATCCCAGTAGTGCACCCCCTCAGCGCGGGCGAGCAGCCGCGGCGCCGCCTTGAAGGCACGGTTGGCGGTGAACGGCATCCAGAGGGCGTCGAGCGACGGCAAGGTCGAGGCAGTCATGGCACACGGCTGGCAGGAGGGAAACACGGGACCAGAAGAACATGGGAGCCTCGACGCCGATCGGCCACCGTGGGGCGGCGATCTGGGGCACCGTGCGGGAATCCCCGGCTAGCCGATCGGTAAACGGTTTCCTATACTCGTGCCACTTGCCCCACCGCAGTTTCCCTCCTCCCTCCCCAACGCCAGGAAGGCCCATGATGCGACCGGTAACACGGTTGCTCCTCGCGGCGTCCGCCTCGGTGCTCGCCGCCAGTTCGGCGCTCGCCCAGAACTCCATCACACTTGAAGGCGCGGTTCGCGCCGATGGCAGCCCGGTTGCCGGCGCGCAGATCACGGTTCGCAACGTGGCGACCGACGAAGTCCATCGGGTGCTGACGCGCCCGACCGGTGAATTCCGGGTGCTCGGCCTCTACTCCGGGCAGTTCACCGTCAATGTGAAGGCGCTCGGCTACCGGCAGCGCACAGATACCGTGCAACTCGTGCTGGGCCAGCGGGCGCGTCTCGAGTTTGAACTCGAGAAGGGCGCCGCCGAGCTCGATGCGCAGACGGTCACCGCCGATCGCGTGAAGCAGGTGGAAGTGCAGCGCATGTCCGTGTCCGCGCCGGTCGTGAAGGAAGAAATCGAGAATCTTCCGTTCAACTCGCGCGGCATCATGAATCTGGCCGGTATCGCGCCCGGCATCAAAACGTACCAGCCGCAGTCGGGGCGCACCCTCCCCTCGGGCGGTGCGGCACCGGATCTCCGTTTCTTCAACGTCTACATGGACGGTGTCGAAATGAAGAGCCTCTTCAACGGCAACATTGTGGGCCTCGGGCAGACCGGCTCACCGCTGCCGCAGGAGGGGCTGGAGAACTTCCGCGTGTACCTGAATCCGTACGATGCGGAGTTCACGCGAGCGGGCTCGTACGTGATCAGCGCGGAATCGAAGCGCGGCACGAACCAGTGGAAGGGGTCGGGCTTCGGCTTCTACCAGAACAAGAGCATGCTGGCGCAGAATGCCTTTCAGACCACCGTGCCGAACTTCGGTCGGTCGCAGCTCGGCTTCAACATTGCCGGTCCGCTCAAGAAGGATAAGCTGTTCCTGGCGACCAGTTATGAGTTGACGGACACCGACTTCTATCTCGATGTGAATCCCACCAGCGGCGCCAACTGGGCCTCGCTTCGCGGGTCGTTCCTGGCGCCGAACAAGAATCACACGGCGTTCTCGCGCCTGACGTATGTGGCGAGCCCCACGATCACGTACGACTTCATGGGGTCCGCGCGCTTCCTGCGCGGCGAAGGCAACTTCGGTGGCCGCGTCACGCAGGATGGCGGCATCTCGCAGAAGTACGAGATCTACACGGCGCAGCTTCGTCAGCGGTATCTCGCCAAGAGCGGCAACTTCGTGAACGAAGCGAGCCTGCAGCTGGTGAGCTGGAATCACAACGAAGCGCCGCTGTTGCCGGGTCCGCAGCGCAGCTATCCCGGCGTCATCTTCGGGACCGCGGGCTTCCCGCTCATCCTCAAGGAGAACCACTTCCGCTTCGTCAACCGGGCGACGTGGAACGTGGAGAAGGCCGGGTCGCACATCGTGAAGGCCGGCGTCGAGCTGTCGACGATCGCCGCGCAGCAGAACCAGCCGAACAACACGAACGGCACCTTCAACTTCCCCTCCGACACGTCCACGCTGCCCAACTCGGCCTCGATCGCCGTGGGCTTCAATGATCCGAACGGCACCAGCGACGCGATCGCCAGCGCGACCGGCTATACCACCGGCATCTACATCAATGACGAGTGGCGCATCAAGCCGAACTTCACGCTGTCGCTCGGTCTGCGGCACGATGCCGAGCTCAACACCATGAACAACGACTACGTGACGCCGTGGTCGAAGGATCCGGTGTTGCAGGGGATTCCGGAGCTCCAGGGCTACCTGAACGCCGGCAACCGCAAGAACCAGCTCGGCAACTTCTCGCCGCGGGTGTCCTTCTCGTGGGATCCGTTCAAGGACAACAAGACGTTCGTGCGTGGTGGCTTCGGTATCATCTACGACCGCGTCACGAGCTTCATGGGCTTCCAGGAGCGTCGCAATTCGACCTGGCGTACCTACAACTTCGTGAACCCGGGTACGACCGATCCGGCCGTCCTGCGCCAGCGGGTCATCTCCGGCGCGTCGGGCTCGCCGGCGCCGATCCTGATGAACCTCGACATGAAGACGCCGCACTCGAAGCAGATGTCGATCGGTGTCGGTCATCAGCTCACCGAGTCGTTCGGCTTCAATATCGACTACGTCCGCCAGCACATGGACAACCTCTATGTGCAGCGCAATCCGAACTACGTCGATCGCACTGTGACGCCGTCCCGTCGCAAGCTGACGGCCAACTATGGCGACATCCTGATCTGGGATGACATCGGCCAGTCGGACTACTCCTCGGTGCTCGTCCAGGCGACGTACCAGCGCAAGCGCAACCGGGTGAACTTTGCCTATACGCTCGGCTGGTATCAGGGCGACTTCGACACGGCGGCCCTGCCGACCTTCACGTACAACTTCCTCTTCAATCGCCAGCGGACCACCGGCGACGAACGGCACCGCTTCGTGCTTTCGGACATCGTGCAGATCCCGTTCGGCTTCACGTTCTCCTCGGTGGCGACGATTGCGAGCCCGCGTCCCTTCGTGACGGTCGACGGGCGCGATCTCAACCTGAACAACGTGTTCAACGATGACTTCCCGGGGAGCACGCCCACGTCGACCGGCAACCGCACGACGCTGCCGCCGAACTCGTGGCCGTTCTGGTACCGCACGGTGGACATGCGCATCGCGCGCCCGCTGTACAAGGTGAGCGGCCGCACGGTCAGCCTCTCGGCCGAAGCGTTCAACGTGTTCAACTGGCGCAACAACCTGTCGTACGGCGGCACGCAGTTCACGACGGCCGGTGCGCCGGTGGCCACGTTCGGCAAGCCGACCGCCGTCTTCGGCGCCCGCATGGGGCAGGTGGGTTTGAGGTTCGACTTCTGATCGCTCGACCAGCGATCCAGCACACCGCCGGCAGCTGCCCGTCACGGCTCCCGCAGTTGAGGAGCCAGGGGGGAGCAGTCAGGGGGAGGTGAAACGGCGAGGGGGCGACGGCGCAAAGCGCCGTCGCCCCCTTTCCGCATCCCACTTCCCCCTCAACCCTCCCACCTGGCCCCTGATATGCCATATCAGTGACACGCACCCCCGTGCGAGTGCCGCTCGAGGGCCGGTCGAGCGCTCACCGATACAGCAGGTATGGCTTCACAAGCTGCGCGAACCTGGCCGCATCGGCGTCCCACTGCTTGATGAGCGCATCGACGGTGCCCTCATCGACCGCCTTGGTGAGGGCATCGGTCCCCGCCAGGCGATCGATCCCCTTGATGCGGCCGGCGGCATTCACGCTCGGCTCACGCCAGGCGAACTCCTTCGGATGCGCGGCGCGGAAGGCGCGCAGCATGCGAATGCCCAGCTCCACCGAGCGCACCGCATTGCGGTCGGTGACCGACACCTTGATCATGGGAATCGTCTTGCCGCCGAACTTGTAGCCCGCTTCGATGGTGCGCGTCGCCGTATCGAAACGCACACCGGGGAGCTTGAGATCGTTGAGTCCCTTCGCCACCGCGACGTGGTCGGTGAGGTAGTCGGCGCCGATCAGCTGGAAGGGGGCATCGGTGCCACGTCCTTCGGTGGCGTTCGTCCCCTCGAAAAACACCGTGCCCGGGTAGAGGAGCTCGGCGTCGAGCGTGCGCAGATTGGGGCTCGGATTCACGCGCGGCATGCCGGTCTCATCGTACCACATCGCCCGGCGGTAGTTCTTCATGGGGACCACCGTCACCTGGGCATCGATCGCCTTGGTGCCCACGAGGTATTTCATGAGCTCACCGACGGTGAGCCCATAGCGCAGCGCGACGGCATGCTGCCCCACGAGTGAGCGGAACTTGAGATCGAGGATGTTCCCCTCGATGCGGTCGGCGCGAATTGGATCCGGTCGATCGAGAATGATGATCGGCTTCTTGGCGCTCGCCGCAGTCAGCGCGAGCGTCCACTGGTAGGTATAGACGCGCGCGCCGACATCCTGGATGTCGTAGAGCAGCACGTCGATGTCCTTCATCATGTCCGGCGTGGGCGACTCGACATCGCCGTACAGCGAGTACACCTTCACCCCGGTTTTCGCGTCGGTCCCACTCGATACCTTTTCGCCGGCCTTCGCCTCGCCGCGAATGCCATGCTCGGGGCCATAGAGCGCGGTGAGCTTCACGCCAGGCGCGTTGAACAGCAGATCGATGGTGCTGGTGCCTTTCCGATCTCGCCCCGAATGGTTGGTGAGCAGCCCCACGCGCTTGCCCTTGATCAGGTGCAGCGAGTCGGTGAGCAGCACTTCAATGCCGGGGATGACGTTCCCCTTGGCTTGAGCGAGGGCATCGGCAAGGGGCGCGAGGAGCAGCACGCCGGCGGCAAGGGCCGCGCGAACGATGGGGCGGGACATGGGCGGTGGGGAGAGGGTGGGGCAGCGGTCGATCCGGCGCGGGGAGACCGCCGATATCGATCCACCCGTATACTACCCCATGCACTCGCCCCCGCGACTCCCGCCTGCCGGACCGCACTCCCCCGCCGTGGTGCGATTCGGTGTGGATGTGTTCATCGACACCCCCGCGTGGTGGGCATCGTGGCGGCGCGTCGGACTGATCACGAATGACGCGGCGCGCCGTGCGGGCGATCCCGATGTGCGAGTGCGGGTCGCCCTGCAGCAGGCCGGTGTGCCGCTCGTGCGGCTATTTGGGCCCGAGCATGGCCTCGGTGCGTCGGCGGCTGACGGCGCCCCCGTCACGGATGGTCATGACGCCGTCACCGGGCTCCCCGTGGTGTCGCTCTATGGCGAGCGCATGCGTCCCACGCGGGCGCACCTCATGGATCTCGACGCCGTGCTCTTCGACATCCCCGACGTGGGCGCCCGGTTCTACACCTACGCGTGGACGCTGTGGCACGCGCTGCACGCCTGTGCCGAGGCCGGCGTGCCGTTGGTGGTCCTCGATCGCCCCAATCCGCTCGGCGGTGTGCTCGCGTCCGCCGAAGGGCCGATGCTCTCGGCGGATTGCCGGTCGTTCATCGGGGAGAGCGACATCCCCGTTCGCCACAGTCTCACGTTGGGGGAGTTGGCGCGCGTCTGGCAATGCGAGGCCGTACCGACGGCGCGGCTCGAGGTGGTCCGCTGCACGGGATGGGATCGGACGCGCGACTGGCAGGCCACCGGGCTCCCGTGGATTCCCACGTCGCCGGCGATGCCCCACGCACACTGCGCCGCCTGGTACCCCGGCACCTGTCTCTTCGAAGCCACCAACGTCAGCGTGGCGCGCGGCACCAGCGCGCCGTTTGCCACCGTCGGCGCACCGTGGCTCGACGCGGCCGCACTCGCGTCGGCGGTGCGTGAGCCTGGCGTGGCGGCGGAGCCGCTACACTTCACGCCGACGACGGGTCCGCACGCCGGTGTGCGCTGTGAGGGCATCCACCTGACCGTGGCGGCGGCGGATCCCGCGACATTTGTGGCGCAGTCGCTTCGTCCGGTGGCGCTCGGCCTTCGCCTGCTCGCGCACGTGGCGCGGCAGCACCCGCGCGACTTTGCCTGGGCGACGTATCCGACCGCCGCCAATCCCAGCGGCGCTGATCATCTCGCCCGGCTGGTGGGGCGGCGCGATCTCGCGGCGGCGCTGGCCGATCCGCACGCGCCGCTCCCCGACCAAACGACAACGCGCGCGACCGGATGGGCCGCGCGCGTTGCACCGCTGCTGCTGTACTAGCGCCGCGCGCGATCAGCTGCGCGGATCGAGAATCGCGCGCGCGCGATCGGCCAGATCCTGCCAGTGTGCCTTCGTGGTGCCGGTGGCAGTGGCCGCGTTGGCCGTCGCCTCCCGCTGCACGTCGCGCAACTGCTGGCGCGCCAGCGCCGGCAGGTCGCTCAGCGGCACCGTCGGCGCCGTAACGAACGGCGTGTAGCGCGCCGGTCCGCCACCAAAGCCGCCGCCCGGTCCACCGGCCGCCGGCGCGGTGGGCGGCTTGATGAGCGCCTCGAGCCGCTGCAGGTACACGCGCTGCAACTGCCGCCGCCCCGCGTCCGGCGTGCCGGCAAAGAGGGCACGCCGCAGGTCGGTCATGTACTCCGCAAGCGGATACGCATTGGCGGCGTCGTACGCCTCCGACTCCGCCAGACGCCCAAGGCGCGCCGGCGTCAGCAGCGTCGTCACGATCGCCGCCTGCCGCTGCGCAATCACGTTCGTGGGCCCGATGCGCGACGTGATGTTCGCGGGGCTCAACCACGTGGGCGTGGCAAACACCTGCTCGGCGAGGAACGCGAGCGCCTCCTTCTGCCGCGCCTTGGGTACAACCCGATACACGGCCCCCGGCTGATCGGCGCTCTTCAGATCCACCTCGACGCCGCCCACCACCGTGGTCACATGCTGCATGTTGCCGAACCAGCGCCCCACCGACTCCTCGTAGACCTCGCGCAACTCCGTGAAATCATCGCCCGGCGTCGTGGTCCAGGTGGCCAGCTGCGGAATCATCCGCTTGTAGTTCATCGTGCTGTAGCGGCTCGCCTTCACCGGATCGTCGCCCAGATCCTCGGTCTGGTTGCGCGGATCACCCGCGGCCACACCCTGCGACGCAAAACGATAGGGGAACGGCCCGCTCTGCTTGGTGAGCCACGTGTTGAGCGTGCTGCGCTCCGCCTCGGGCGTCGGGGCGTTGATCACGCGGTAGCCCCAGTTGATGGCAAAGTCGTCGAACGGGCCGGCGCGACGGATGAAGTCCTTCGGCTCGAGCCCATCGCCCGGCTGCGCCACATAGTTTTGGCGCGCGTAGTCCATGATCGTCGCACTCACGCCGTACTTCCGCGTGAACGACGGCTTCCGCAGCGAATCCACCGGGAAGCTCGCCGACGCGATCATGTTGTGCTGCAGCCCCAGCGCGTGGCCGATCTCGTGCGTGATCACCTGCCGCATCGTCTCGCCCATCAGCTCATCCGGGATGTTGAGCGAGCGCGCCATCGGATTGGCGGCCCCGGTCTCCATGATGAGCCAGTTGCGATATGAACGCATGTGGTTGTGGTACCACGTGATCTCGCTGTTGATGATTTCCCCCGAGCGCGGATCGTGCGTGTGCGGTCCGGTCGCATTGCGCACCAGGCTCGCGGCCCAGCGCACAATGCTGTAGCGCGCATCGTCCATGTCGAAGTCGGGATCTTCCGCCTTGCTCGGCGCATCCTTCGCCAGGATGGCGTTCTTGAAGCCGGCCTTCTCAAAGACCTTCTGCCAGTTCTCCACGCCTTCCTTCACGTAGCGCTTCCAGCGGGTGGGCGTCGCCGGGTCGAGGTAGTACACGATGGGCTTGACCGGCTCCACGAGTTCTCCGCGCGCATACGCGGCGGGATCCTTGGGCTCGAGGCGCCACCGGGTGATGAACTCCTGACTTTCGGCCTTCTGCACATCGAGGCCGTAGTTCACGCGCTCCACCGAGAAGAAGCCCACGCGCGCGTCGGCGTAGCGCGGGCGCATCGGCACCTTGGGGAGGAGCACGATCGACTGCCGCGTCTCCATCGTGACCGTAGCCCCATCGGGATCGCTCGGGGGCGTGGCGGCATCGAACGTCTGCACCTGCCGCACTTCGATGTTGATCGGGAACCCGCGGATCCCCGCGATGTAGCTGCGCGCGGCATCAAAGCGACGCACACCGAACTGACGGCGGCTTGCCGCGTCGAGGCCGGACGTCGCCGGATTGTCGGTGGCGAAGAAGTCGGTCACGTCGATCACGTACGACGCACTGTCCTTGCCGTAGGCGGCAATGGGAAACGCGCCGATGATCGCCGGATAGTTGTTCTGCGCCACGCTCTTGGCGATGGGGAGTGAGTCATCGGCCACCGCCCCGGTGTTGATGCTCTTGAGCAGCACGCGGTCCCCCACGCGATCCCAGCGCACCAGGCGTTCCGTGAGCGAGCTGCCCGCGCTCTGAAAGCCGCCCGAGCCGCCGGGCACGCCGGCCACGCGCGTTACCATCAGAAAGTCGCGCCCCTTGAGCGAGTCGGGGACTTCGAAGAACCAGCGTTCATCCACCCGATGCACCGTGATGCCGCCCCGCTCGGTATGCGCACGGGCAGGGATCACCTGCGCGTACGGGCGCGGGCCGCGCGCGGGCGCATTCCCGCCGCCCGGTGCTCCACCGGCGGGCGGCTGCGTGGCGGCAGGGGGTTGGGCGGCGCCACCGGCCGGCGGCTGCTGCGCCACCGCGGAGGCAGCCGGAGTGGACAGCGTGCCCAGCAGCACCAGGGCGGGCACGCGAGAACGACGGAACGACATGAGGGACGCTCGGGGTGAGGGACGCTAGAACGTACGACCACCGGGGCGCATCCGCTGGGCGCATCCGCTGGGCGCACGCGATGGGCGCACCTGCTGGGCGCGTCAGTAGCTTTCCCGCATGGTCGATCCGCATCTGACTCGCCGATCCTTCCTGGGCGCCTCGCTGGCCGCGGGGGTCGCCTCCGTCATCCGCCCGCGATCGGGGTGGCTCCCCGCCCACGGCGCCCCGGCGATCATCACGGCGGAGCGTCTCCGCCCGCTCCTCCCCAGCGGCGTGCAGGTGGGGGATGTGCTGAGTACCCGGGCCATGCTCTGGAGCCGCGCCGATCGCCCGGCCCGCCTGCACATCGAATGGGACACCACCGACGCGTTCCGCCACGTGCGGCGCCTGGTGACCGCCCCGGTGCGCGCAGTTGATGATCACATCGCACATGTGGATCTCGCCGGTCTCCCGCCGGGGCAGACCATCCACTACCGCGTGCGCTTCGAAAGCGATGACAGCCCGGGCGCGTTCAGCGAACCCCTCGCCGGTTCGTTCCGTACGGCCCCCGTGCGCGCCGATCGCCCGCTGCGCGTGGCCTTCTCGGGCGACATGGTGGGGCAGGGGTGGGGTATCGACGACGCGCGTGGCGGCATTCGCATGTACGAGGCGCTGCGCCGTGCCGAGCCGGATGTGTTCATCCACTCGGGCGATAACATCTACGCCGACAACCCGCTGCAGGCCGAGGTCGCGCTCGACGATGGCACCGTGTGGCGCAATCTCGTCACCCCCGCCAAGGCCAAAGTGGCCGAAACGCTCGACGAGTTTCGCGGCTGCTTCGCGTATAACCTGCTTGACGCAAACGCCCAGCGCTTTGGCGCCAGCGTGCCGATCATCGCGCAGTGGGACGACCACGAAGTCTGCAACAACTGGTACGACGAGCTCGTGCTGGCCAACGACGCACGCTACTCCGAGAAGCGCGTCCACGTGCTGGCGCAGCGGGCCAAGCAGGCGCTCTTCGACTATCTCCCGATCCGACGCAACCCAACCGAGGCTGGCCGCGTGTACCGCTCGTTCTCATACGGGCCGCTGCTCGAGGTGTTCGTCCTCGATATGCGGAGCTATCGCTCCGCCAATTCGCCGAACCGGGAAGCATCCGGCGCGCATATCTTGGGCGATGCGCAGCTCGCCTGGCTCGAGCGCGGGCTGACCACGAGCCGCGCGCAGTGGAAGGTGGTTGCCAGTGACATGCCGTTGGGGCTCGTGGTGATGGACCCCCCGAACGGTGGGCCGCGCACGTACGAGGCCGTGGCCAACGGCGATCCCGGCGCACCGAGCGGGCGCGAGCGCGAACTCGCGCAGCTGCTGCAACGCCTCAAGCAGGCGCGGGTCAGGAACGTGGTGTGGGTCACCGCTGATGTGCACTACTGCGCCGCGCATTACTACACGCCTGAACGCGCGCGCTTCACGGGCTTCGATCCGTTCTGGGAATTCGTGGCGGGGCCGATGCATGCCGGCACATTCGGTCCGAACGAGCTCGACGCGACCTTCGGCCCGGAGGTGCGTTTTGCCAGCACGCCGCCCAAGCCGAACCGACCGCCGAGCGACAACTACCAGTTCTACGGGACGCTCGACATCGACCCCACCTCACGGGCACTCACCGCTGGTCTCTGGGATGTGACCGGCAAGCGCCTCTGGAGCACGGAACTGGCGCCGGAGCCGAGCGCGCGGTAGCGTGGGCCGCATGGCCCCCACTCGACGTGATGTTCTCGCTGGTGCGCTCGCGGCGGGCGCGGCGCGCCGTGTGCCGCGTGCCTGGTTCGATGAGCCGGTTGCGCCGCCCGGCGCGTGGCAGCCCGGCGTCGCGCGCCGAGCGGATTTTGAGATCGCGCCCGGCTACACGTACATCAACGGCGCGTATACGCATCCCATGCCCCGCGTGGCCAGTACCGCGCAGGCGGCATGGGCCACGCGGCGCGGCACGGTCGGTGGCCCACCGCCGCCACCGCGGGTCGATCCGCGGCCGCTCTACGCAGCGCTCATCAACGCCCGCCCCGATGAGATCGCGTATATCCCAAATACGAGCGCAGGCGAGAACTGGGTGACCGAGGCGCTGGGGCTCCCGCGCCGCGGCGGTAACGTGGTGACCGATGCGCTCCACTTCGAAGGCGCGCTGGTACACCTCGCCGAACTGGCCAAGCAGGGGCTCGACGTGCGCACGGCACCGGTGCGCGACGGGCGGATCCTGCTGGCCGATCTCGAGCAGCGCATCGACCGCCACACGCGGCTGGTGGAAGTGTCGCTGGTCTCGATGTACAACGGCTTTCAGCACGATCTCAAGGCCGTGTGCGATCTCTCCCATGCGCACGGCGCGTACGTCTATGCCGATCTCACGCAGGCGGTAGGCGCCGTGCCAGTCGACGTGAAAGCCACCGGCGTGGACTTCGCCGCCACGTCGAGCTACAAGTGGCTCATGGGTGACTTCGGCCTCGGCTTTCTGTACGTGCGCCACGACCTGCTTGGGCGCGTCGTGCAGCGCCCACACTGGAGCTACGAATCGGCGCCCGACACCGATCTGCATCTCTCGCCCTTCGATCCGCAATATCCGCGCAGTGTGACGTACACCCCGGGCAGCGCGGCGGCGCATCACGTACAGCTCGGGACCTACGCGATCGGCGTAGGCGAAGCGCTGAGCGCATCGATCCCGTATCTGCAGCAGCTCGGGGTCGCCAATATCGAGGCCCATCGGCAACCGTTGCTCGCGCGATTGCAAACGGAGCTGCGCACCCTCGGTTGGACGCCGCAGACGCCGCGGGATTCACGCTCGCCCATCGTCACGTTTGCGCTCAAGGATACCGCCGCGGTGGGCGCGAAGCTCACCGCCGCCAAGGTGAATGTGCGCGTGGCGCCGACGTGGATTCGGATGTCGCCGAGTGTGTACAACGAGATGGCGGACGTGGAGCGGTTGCTGGAGGCGGTGCGGTAACGCGAGGGCTCAACCTGGACCGGCGAGCAGCGAGCCGGTCGACGCCCCCAGGAGTGCGCCCTGAAGCATGATCACGCCACCGAGGACCAGCAGGATGCTGCGTCCCCACGCGATGCGCTGCCGCTTTACGCGAACCGCCGCGGTGTCGCGTATCACCACATTGACGGCCTGACCGGCCAACTGCGCGCAGCTGCTGTCCGCGCGGTCACCGCCACGCGTCTTTCCAAGCGCGCGCAGGCTGATCACGGTTGAACTGTGTGGGGTCGCGACGACGCCGCTCACGCGCGTGGCCTGGCAGTGGTCGTCGATCGCGTCGGTCGGAATCGGCCCGAAGCGCAGTGCCGATCCAGCCGCGCGCGATTCGAAACGCACCTGCTGGCCGCTTCGGAGCGACGCGAGCGCGGCCGGCTGGTAGGTGTGGCAGGCGGCGAGTGAAGCGCCGGCGATGGCGACGGCGATGGCGCGGCAGAGGGAGCCGGGGGATGAGCGCATGCGCCAAATTGCGACGCGCCGCCCTCCTCGACTATACGTCACGCGACGCAGGAGAATCGACTCAGCGACAGACCCGCGTCAGGTCCGCCCCCACCAGGGTGCCCGTATCCGGGTGGCGGTAGAGCCGAACCCCCGGGTAGACCTCTTCCGTGCGCGGCTGGGACACCTGCAGGAACGTCACCCGGACGCCATCGCCCAGCGCCTCGACCTCGTGGTCGTCGTGGTACGGCGCGCGGAACTGCGCCAGCAGCACGCGCCCATCGGGCGCCACCTCCAGGACCCAGTCCTGGTGCTCCTGCACGGCCGCGGGTTCCACGCGCACACACTGCCGGCCGATGCGTTCCGCGGTATCGTGGGACGCCAGCAGCAGGGTATACTCGCCGGAACGGAAGAACAGGCTGGTGGCATCGCGTTGCTGGTCCACCGGCACCTCGGGAACGGGAAAACTGAATCCCTCTACAAATGGGGCCGGACCGGGTGGAGGCAATAAGACGAGGTGGTCTAGGACTTGGTGGTACGGACCGTGAAGTTCCTGCTGTGAATCCGCATTTCCGGGTGTGACCGGCAACGACGAGTGGCTTTGGGGGTGGGACCCTACGCCGGCGATCGTCTCGGTGTGGGCCAACGACCGGGGTGAGGCGGTGGTGTGGCGGCGTCCCGATGGTGGCGCGCTCGTGCGCGAGACCGCCCGCTTTCGGCCGTGGATGCTGCTCGACTCCCTCGAGGATCTCGAGGCGGCCGGGGTGGCCGTGGCCCGGGGCGACGAGCCGGCGCGCGGCCTCCACGCCCGTGAGCTCCACGGCCCGGGCGCCCTCCGCTGGCTCGTCTCGGCGGATCGCCAGCGCGACATCGAGCAGGCGATCACCCGCGGCGCGTCCAAACGGCTCGGGCGCCGGATCACGCGGTTGCACGAACTCGATCGCCTCGCCCGGCACGTCCTCCCCCCCGACGAGCAATACCTCGTCGCCACCGGGCGCACGTACTTCCGTGATCTCGCGTTCACGCAGCTGCGCCGGGTGCAGTTCGACCTCGAGACCACCGGACTCGATCCGGCCCGTGATCGCGTCTTCCTCATCGCCGTGCACACGCCTGACGGCGCCGTGGAGCTGCTCGAAGCGCCGGGCCCCAGCGACGACGACGAACGGGCGTTGCTCACAGCGTTCATGGCGTGCATCGCGCGGCACGACCCGGACGTGCTCGAGAACCACAACCTGCATGGCTTCGATCTCCCCTTTCTGCAGGCGCGCGCGCAGCGGCTCCGCCTGCCGCTGGTGTTGGGGCGCTTCGAGGGCGTACCGCTGCAGGAGCGCGCCGCGATGCGCGGGGCGCGCAGCCCGCGTGATCCGAGCCGGCGGATTCGCTATGTGGCGCCAGGGCGCGAATGCATCGACACGCTCGATGCCGTGCGACGGTATGACTTCGCGAGTCGTGACCTGCCGGGCCATGGCCTCAAGGCCGTGGCGCGCCACTTTGGCCTCGCCGGCCCCGATCGTGAACTGATCCCCGGCGACCGCATTCACGCGGTGTACCAGGTCGATCCCGATCGCGTGAAGCGATACGCCAGCGCCGACGTCACCGAAGTGGAAGGCCTCGCCCGCCTGCTCGGCGGCGCCGCGTTCGCCCTCGCTCGCATGGCGCCGCGCCGCTACGAACGGCTCGCCGACGCGGGCCCGGCCACCGGCGTGATCGACCCGCTACTGGTGCGTGCCTACCTGCGCGCCGGGGAAGCGCTCCCGGTCTATGCTGAAAGCGATGGCACCGTCCACAGCGGCGCCGCATTGCTCCTCTTCACCGCCGGCGTGGCCCATCGCGTGGTGAAGGTGGACGTCGCGAGTCTGTACCCGTCGCTGATGCGCGCCTTTGCTATCGGCCCGAAGCGCGATCATCTGCAGGCGCTGCTGTTTCTGGTCGATCGCCTGGTCGAACAACGACTCGCCGCGAAGCAACGCGGAAAGGCTGCCCCAGCCGGCACCGATGCGCGTCATGAGAACGATGCGCTCTCGGCGGCCATGAAGCTTGTCGTGAACTCCGCCTATGGATATCTCGCCGCCGGCGAGGGGCTCACCCGCTTCGCCGATGTGCACGCCGCCAACGAGGTCACACGCCGCGGCCGCGCCACGCTCATGCAGATGTGCCGCGCACTCGCCGATCGCGGCGCCGAACTGCTCGAAGCCGACACCGACGGCATCTACTTCGCCGTCCCGGATACGTGGTCCGAAGCCGACGAACGGCGCGTGGTCGATGAAGTCGCGGCGATGCTGCCGCCCATGGTGAAGCTCGAGTTCGAAGGGCGCTACGCCGCCATGCTGTCGCACGAGCCCAAGAACTACGCGCTTCTCACGTTCGACGGCCGCCTGCTGCTCAAGGGCGTCGCGTTCCGCTCCAGTCGCGCCGAACCGTTCGGGGAGCAGTTTCTGCGCGTCGCCATCGCGCGCCTGCTGGCCGGCGACATCCCCGGGGTCCGCGCCGCGTATCTGGAGACGCTCGGCGCGCTGCATCGCGCCGCGATCCCTACGCTCGAGGTCGCGTCACGCGTGCGTTTGCGAAAGTCACCGCGCGCCTACGCCGAGTCGCGCGACAGCCGTCGTGAGTTTGCCTACGAGGCCATGCTGCAGAGCGGGCGTACCCACTGGGCGGTGAACGAACGCGTGCGCGTCTATCGCACGCCCACCGGCGGTCGCGTGATCGACGAGTTCGACGGGGAAGCGCACGTTGAGCACGACCCGCGCGACTACGACCGCGCCTACTACGCCGCGCTGCTGCGCCGTACCTTCGCCACGCGGCTCGCGCGCGCCTTCACCCCCGACGACTTCGAGCGTGTCTTCGCCGACGCCGAGCAGTTGCCGCTGTTTGCCGCGGGGCTGGAATCGGTGCGGGCCGTCGCGAGCCGCGTCCCCGAATCCTGGCTTCTTCTGAGGACAACTGACGAGGCAAGGGACCACTGACGAGAGGCGTCGCGAGCGAAGGGTCAGCCCCCACCCCAATCCTCGTGCGTCGTCCCGCCCCTCGCTCGTTGTCCCCCAGTTCAGTTGTCCCGCGAAGCGACCTCGCGTCCGCCGAGCACCACCGCCGCCGCCATATCCCCCGTCACGTTCGCCGTCGTCCGGAACATGTCGGGGATCGTGTCCACGCCGAGCAGAATGCCGGCGCCTTCGACCGGTACGCCGGCGGCCATCAGCACCGGGATCATCCCCACGATCGTGCCGCCGGGAATGCCGGGCACCGAGAAGGAACTGATCACCGTCGTCACCGCCACCGTGGCCAGCTGCGCGGGCGTGAGCGCGACGCCGTAGAGGTGCGCGACGAAGACCACCGCCACCGTCTGTCCGATGCCGGCACCGACGCGAAAGGTGGAGGTGAGGAGCGGCACCAGAAATCCCGGAATCTGCGCCGGCAGCGCGAGCGTATCGCGCGTGGCGGTGATCATCGCCGGCATCGCAGCGAGTGACGAGCGGCCGCTGAACGCCATCGCCTGCGGGGGCAGGGCGGCACGCGCGAACGTGGCGAGCGACACGCGCCCGAGCGCCGCCGCCACCGGGTAGAGCAGGAGAATCAGGACGATCGACAGCACCGAGACCACGCCCACGTACGTGGCCAAGGCGCCCACCGCACTCACGCCCAGCTTCGCGGCCAGCGGCACCGCGAGGCCAAAGACGCCCAGGGGCGCAAAGCCCAGCACCCAGCGCACGAGCGTGAGCGACGCGTCCTGAATGGCCTCGAGTACGGGCACGAGCGCCGCGCGTCGCGTGGGCTCGAGGCGCGTCACCGCAATCCCGAAGGCCACGCTGAATACAATCAGCGGCAGCATCGCCCCGTCGGCCGCCGCCTTCACCGGATTGACCGGCACGAGGTCGGTCAGCCACTGCGCAAAGCCGGGGACGGCCTTGGCACTCTGGGCTGCCGCGTCGCCCGCCCCCGCCGCATTCGTCCGCAACGCCGCCGTGGCCGCCGGATCGATCGGAAACGCATCGAACAACGGGCCAGCCACGGTCACGCCGAGCGCCGCCGCTACGGCCACACTCACCACCATGAACAGCAACGCCCGCCCACCCAGGCGGCCAATCGTCGCCGCGTCGGGGGCGGCCGCGATCCCCACGATGAGGCTCGAGACCACGAGGGGGATGATCGTCATCCGGATGCCATTCACGAACAGCGTCCCCAACGGCTCGAGCGCCTTCCCCACCGCGAGCAGGGCGGGGGAGCCGGAGGTGGCGATGACAACGCCAAGCCCAAGGCCGGCAACGAGCGCGAGCAGGACGCGCGTGGTCAGGGAGAGTCGGGCCATGGCGGCGAAGCTAGACCGGCGGCGCCCCGAAGGCCATTCCGACCGCTCGGGTCCGATTGCCCCGGGCCCCCGGTCGTGGCATCCTCCGTCATCGCCCGCGCCCGGCACTCCGCCCGCGCGGCTACCTGATGACCTGTGGGGACGGATGTACGGCATTCTGATTGGTGTGCACAACATCGTGGCGTGGGCCGTCTTGGCCACCGGCATCTTCGTGCTGGTCAAGGCCGCCACGCGCCAGCAGACGTGGAACGACGGCGATACCGCGTGGGTGCGGCGCCTGACGCTGTTCGTGCATCTGCAGCTGCTCGCTGGCCTGGGGCTGTTCTTCACCAGCCCCACCATTGCCCAGGCACGTCAGAGCATGGGCGACAGCATGAAGGATCCGAACCTGCGCCGCCTGCTCGTGGAGCACCCCACGCTGATGCTCGCCGCGGTCATTGCGGCCACCGTGTCCGGCGTGCTGGTGAAGAAGGCCCCGAATGCACCGGCCAAGGCCAAGAAGGCGCTCGTGGGCACGCTGATCACGATGCTCCTCATCGCGGCCGTGCTGCCGTGGGCGCGGCTGGTCACGGTGTGGACCGGGTCCGGCACCTGACCTGAGTCCCGCCGCGAGCGGGACGAACCGATGGCATATTGTCGTGTATGCCATCGTTTCGTCCCGTGTGTCGTCTCCTGACGGCGGCGTGTCTCCTCCCCGCCGTCGCGCGCGCCACGCCCCGCGCGTCTGATCCGCCCCGCGCCGAGAAGCGCATCCGGGCCACGCGCACGTCGGCGCCCGTCACGATCGACGGGACCCTCGACGAACCGGATTGGGCCCGCGCCCCGCTCGCCACCGATTTCGTGCAGAGCGAACCGCGCACCGGTGAGCCGGCCACCGAGGCCACCGAGGTCCGCGTCCTCTTCGACGGCAGCGCGCTCTACATCGGCGCGGTGCTGCACGACCCCGATGCCGCCAATCTCGTCGTCGCCGACATCAAGAAGGACTTCAAGGAAGACGATCAGGACGACTTCGAAGTCCTCCTCGACACCTTTCATGATCGTCGCAATGGCTACGTCTTTCTGACCAATGCGGCCGGCGCGCGCGCCGATCGGCAGATGGCGAATGAAGGACGCGAGGTGAACACCAGCTGGGACGGCGTGTGGACGGTGAAGACCCGCCGTTTCGCCGACAAGTGGATCGTCGAAATGGCGATTCCCTTCAAGACGCTGCGCTATCGGTTAGGCGACGTCGACGGGTGGGGGATCAACTTCGCGCGGCGCATCCGCCATCGGAACGAGACGACGTACTGGGCGCCGATACCGCGCGCGTTCACCATCACGCGCGCGTCGCTCGCCGGCACGCTCGAAGGCGTGGAGCCCAGCGGGGGGTCGCGCGATCTCCGTGTGAAGCCGTATCTCCTCGCGCGCGATGTGCGCGATCTGCCGGTCGCGCCCGCCCGAACCGCACGCGCGACGCTGGCCGAAGCCGGCGGGCTCGATGTCACCTATGGCGTGACGCCCAAGCTCGCGCTCAATGTGGCGCTCAATCCCGACTTCGCGCAGGTGGAGGCCGACGAGCAGCAGGTCAACCTCACCCAGTTCAGTCAGTTCTTCCCCGAGAAGCGCGAGTTCTTCCTCGAGAACTCAGGCATCTTCTACGTGGGGGATGCGGCGCGCAACAATCGCGTGAATCTGGCGCCGACGCCCGACGAAGACATGCTGCTCTTCTTCAGTCGTCGTATCGGGCTCTCGGCGGATGGTCGCTCTGTTCCCATTCCGGGCGGCGTGCGGCTCACGGGATCGGCGGCGGGACTCACCATCGGCGCCCTCGGCATGCAGTCGCAGGCGACGCCCACGGCGCCCGCCAATCGCTATGGCGCCCTGCGACTGCGGCGCAATCTGCGCCCCGGCTCGGATGTGGGGCTGATCATGCTCGACCGCGAAGGGCTCGGCGCGCGCGGACAGAACAGCTGGAATCGGGTCGCTGGTGTCGATGCCACCTTCCGCCTTCCGGGGGTCTGGGACTGGAGCAGCTACGCGGTCGGCACGCGCACCGCGGGCAAGTCCGAGGGGCAGTATGCGTGGCGCAGCAGGATTAACCACGAAGGCAACTTCCTTCACCTCAAGGCGGGCGCGCTGCAGGTGGGAAGGGCTTTCAGGACGATCTGGGCTACTTCCGTCGGACCGACACGCGCAAGTGGCTGATCGACTTCGGACTTCGTCCGCGTCCGCAGTGGTTGCCCCGGATCAAGGCCCGTGAGCTGCACCCGCACATCACCTGGAATTACTACGAGGATCTGCGCGGCCGCATCACCGCGAAGGACCTGCACAGCGACTTCACGGTCTTCAACAGCAGTGGTGCCTATTACGAGCTCTCGGTGAACCCGCGCTTCCAGCGCATCGAGACCCCATTTCGCATCAGCAAGAGCATTCCGGCCATCCCCGCGGGCGCGTATCCGTGGACCGATATCGCCTTCAAGGGCGCCACCGACCTGAGCCGACCGCTGGCGTTGACGTTCACGCTCACCGAGGGGCAGTTCTGGAGCGGGCACCAGCACTCCCAGCAACTCGGCGTGGCCGTGCGCCCGTCCGCCAAGTTCAGCAGCACGGTCGGGATCTCGCACACGGCGGCATCGCTCGCCGTACCGCACGCGAGCTTCGAAGCGACGCTGTGGACGATGCGCGCGAACTACTCGCTGGCCACCAACAAGTTTGTGGACGGCCTCGCGCAGTACGACCCGCACGCGCACCTGCTCAACGCCAACATCCGCTTCAACCTCATTCACCACCCGCTGAGCGATCTCTTCGTGGTGCTGAATCAGCAGCGCATCACCATGCCGGATGCGCCGCCCTCGGGCTTTGGCGTGATCGTGAAGTACACGCAGATGCTGGCGTTCTGACGCCTATTTCCGTTTCATCATCGACTCGTGCATGGCCGCCATACCACGCTCTACGAGCGCGGTGACCTCGGCCGCATGGTCCTGCAGAAGGCGCACCACCGCCGGATCCTCGGAGGTCTCGGTCACCGCCACCCCCTTCGGCGTGGGGGACACGGTCCGTACGATCTTCGCGCCGTTTTGCAGCAGCGCGTGCAACACCGGTGAGGCGGGCGGCACATTGAGATCCTGACTGCGCGCCACCAGGCCACCGGTGGTCGAGACGTGCTTCCGCAGCTGGTACATCATCGTGCTGTCGTCCGATTCGGTCACCGTTCGCACGCCATTCGGCAGGATGGTTACCGTTCGGCGGAGCTTGGTGTGATTGGTCATCAGGTCATGCACGATCGGCATGATGACGGCAGCGGCAGAATCGCCCATCATGCCGCGTCCCATGCCGGGACTCATGCCGCCCAGCGCGCCCTGCGCCGGCGCGATGGCGGAGAGGCAGGTGAGACCCAGCAACAGCGAAGCGATGTGAGAGGCACGCATAACGTTCTCCGGGAACGGGTTGCCGATTGCGGGCCTTATATAACTATTCAGTAATACAGTCGGATGTCAGGAGGGATTCCCCGACATCACGCGCCCGCGCGAGAGCCCGGAAAAACGAAGAGTGGACGCGCACGTTGTCGCGCTGCCCATGCGGGACGATATTGCCGGAATGCCGCGTCGCAAACAGCCCCCGCCGCCGACGCCCGCCGACGCGGAGACCCCGCCGCCCCGCCGATTGAGCAGCATGGCCGAGTTGGCGCGGCTGGCGAATGTGTCGGAATCCACCGTGTCACGCGCGCTGGCAGGACACGCGGCCATTTCCAAGGCCACGCGCCAGCGGTTGGAAGCGCTGGCGGCCGCGCACGGCTATCGGGTGCACAGTTCGGCCAGCCGTCTGCGCACCCGACGCGCGCAAACGATCGGCATCGTGCTGCCGATGGGGCACGGCCTCGAACAGTACGGCGCCCATCCCTTTCTGCTCGGGCTCCTCGCCGGCATCGGCGATGTGCTCACGCAGCGGGGGCTCGATCTGCTGCTTGTCCGCCATTCCCCCGATATCGAGTCGCTCGCGCGCGACGTGCTCGACTCCGGCCGTGCCGATGGGCTGATCGTGTTGCGCCAGAGCACGCTGCATCCGCTGCTGAATGCCGTGTCGGAGTCGTACCGGAATCTGGTGGTGTGGGGGCAGCGCCTCCCCGATCAGCACTACCTCGCGATCGGCTCGGACAATCAGGCCGGTGGGCAGCTCGCGACGCGCCATCTGATCGCCTGCGGATGTCGCCGCATTGCGTATGTCGGCGACCGCGCCTTACCCGAGTACAACGCGCGCTATCAGGGCTACCAGCGCGCCCTGCGGGAAGCGGGGATGACACCGCTCGACCTCATGGCGCGCTACTCCCGCCACGATCTCCAGCAGACGATGACGCGGGCGTTGGCCGCCGGCGCCGAATTCGACGGCGTGATGGCGGCCAGTGACACCTTGGCGATTGGCGCCCTGCAGGTGCTCCGCGCCGAAGGTCGACGCGTCCCCGACGAGGTCCAGGTGGTCGGGTTCGACGATATCCCGGCCGCGACCATCATCTCGCCGTCGCTCACGACGGTGCGGCAGGACGTCGTGACCGGCGCCCGCCTGCTGGTGGACCATCTCCTCGATCGCATCGCCGGTCGCGACGCGCCGTCCACCGAACTCCCGGTCCAGCTCGTCGTTCGCGAATCGACCCGTCCACGGTGACGGTTGGCCCCTGTTCGGGCTGAACCGTTCCAAGCGTATTCCAGGACGTTCAAAAGTATACCGCATTTCGGAATGCCGGGTTTTATGCAATCGATTGCACAAATCCGGTGGCACTCCTACATTCGCCTCCGCCCTCCTTCGCGCCGGCCCGTGCCGGTGTCCCGCCTTTCCCTCCTCAGAGGCTCAGTCATGCGCGCGCTCCCGGCTCGTATGCTCTCGCTCGCCACCGGGCTCCTCGCCCTGGTCGCGGCCATCCCGCTCGCCGCTCAAGCCCCCACCGGCACCGTCCGGGGTGTCGTCAAGAACCCCGAAGGCGACGCCGTCTTTGGCGCCTCGGTGCGCATCGATGGCACCATGATCGGTGGCACGGCCGACGGCACGGGGCGCTACGTCATCGCCCGCGTCCCCGCCGGCAAGCAGACGGTGCGGGTGCGCGCCATTGGCTATCGCCCCGACAGCAAGGTCGTGGATGTGCCGGCCGGCGGCAGCGTCGAGGTGAACTTCGACCTCGCCTCCGACCCGATGCGCGCCGAGGCTGTCGTCGTGACCGGTACGCGCTCCGAGCGCGTGACCAAGGAAGCCACGGTCTCCGCGGCAGTCATCGACAACGTGCAGCTCACCAAGCTGGCGCCGAACTTCAACATCGCCGACGCCGTGCGCACCATCCCCGGCATTCACGCCGAGAACGGTGGCGGTGAGCTCGCGTCGAACGTGTTCGTGCGCGGTATCCCGTCGCCGGGTCAGCAGCGCTACCTGATGATGCTCGAGAACGGCATGCCCGTGCAGAGCGCCATCAACCTGTCGGCTGAAGACGTGCTGCTGCGCCAGGACCAGAACCTCGATCGCGTCGAGGTCGTGAAGGGCGGCAACTCCACCGTCTTCGGCGTGAGCCGGCCGGGCGGTATCATCAACTACATCGACAAGGTCGGTGGTCCGACGCAGCAGAATGTGCTGCAGGTGACGACGGCGCCGAGCGGCCTCTATCGCCTCGACTACAACAGCTCGGGCCCGATGGGCGACAAGCTCACCTACAACGTCGGCGGCTTCCTCCGCCTCGATGACGGTCCGCTGCAGGGCGGCCTGCCCACGCAGGGCATGCAGTTCAAGGCCAACGTGACGCGCATGCTCGAGAAGGGCTATATCCGCGCGCACCTCAAGATCATCGACGACAAGGTGCAGTTCTTCCTCCCGGTCCCGTACGCGAAGGGCGCCGATGTCGCGGCCGTCGGTCGCGCCGGCACGCTCAACACCCCCGAAGCGGCCAACCTGATCGTGAGTGGCTTCACCGGCGGCTTCTTCAACGGGACGTTCCAGTCGAAGATGGCCAACGGCATTCTCGTGAAGGGCCCGGTGGCGACGCTCGAGTTCAGCAACGAAGTGGCGCCCGGCTGGCAGCTCACGTCGCGGACGCGCATGAGCAACATCGCGCACGAGTTCAACATCTTCCTCCCCGGCTCGAATACGAACACCGCCGCGGGCTTCGCTGCGCAGTATCTCACGAATCCGGCGTGGCGTCCGGTGTATTCGTACGTCAACAATGCCGTGGTGCCGTTCAACTCGGCGAACGTCATGACGCAGGACGCGCGCTACCGCAATCGCCCGTTCACGGAGTACGCCAACGAAACGCAGCTGCAGCGCAAGATCGTGCAGGGGCAGACGCAGCACAGCCTCACGCTCGGCAGCTTCCTGTCGCGCACGCGGCAGCTCGACCAGCAGTTCTCGCCGCTTACGCTGATCGACGTGCAGTCGCAGCCGCGCCTGCTCGACCTGACCATCCGGGGCGGCCCGGCCGGCTCCGCCGGCGATACCGTCGTGCGCCGCATCACGCAGAACGGCCTCACGCGCCTGTCGAGCGCCTACACCAACGCCGAGTATCAGACGGGCATCGCCGCCTTCTTCGCCGGCGATGAAATGCAGATCGGCACCAAGTGGCGCGTGGACCTCGGCGCCCGCTACGAGCGCCAGAATACGTCGATCTCGCAGGAGCAGACGGCCAATCAGACCGTGGGGATCACCGAAGCCGGCCGCAATGTGGCCATTGGCACCGGCCGCTTCGTGCGCCGCGTGGTGAAGTTCGACGACTGGGCGGCCACCGGTGGTGTGAACTATGCCATCAACTCGACGTCGAATTTCTACGTCTCGGGGAGCCGCGGCTTCCGCATCCCGGATGCGTCGTTCTTCACGTCGCTGGCGCTCGATGCCAACGGCAACTTCCGTCAGCCCCAGCTGACCAAGAACGAGCAGTTCCTGCAGGGTGAAGTCGGCTACCGCCTCACCACCAAGCAGGCCGGCCTCACCGTCGCGCCGTTCTACGTCAACATCAAGAACCGCCTGCAGAGCGATCTCCGCATCCTGCCCGGCGGCGTCTCGGCGGTCGTCACCGACGCCGTCGGCGAGACGCGCACCGCCGGTGTCGAAGCCACGCTCGTGGCCACGCCGTCGGCGCTGCCCGGCTGGACGTTCCAGGCGGCCGGCACGTATCAGGATCACAAGGCGCTCAACTTCCCGCAGGTGCCGACGATCTACCTCCGCGATGCCAACGGCGCGATTCGCGACTCGGTCACGAGCAACTCGGGGCGCAAGATCCGCCGCCAGCCGAACACGATGGCCGACCTGTCGGCTAACTATCAGCGCCGTGGGCTCGACGCGAACTTCGACTACAACTACATCGGCAGTCGCTTCGCCGACGACGCCAACCTGCAGAAGCTCGAGGGCTTTGGGGTGCTGACGGCCGGCGCCGGCTACACCTTCGGCCGCAACACGGCGCAGCGCATCCGCGTCGGCGTCAACATCTACAACCTCCTCGACGATCGTGGCGTGACCGAGGGCGACCCGCGTCTGGCGGGTGGTGTCGATCCGAGCACGCTGCCGTTCCTCAACTTCCGGCCCATTCTGCCGCGCCGCGTGATGGTGTCGCTGCGCTACGACTTCTGAGTCCGGTGGGGATGACCGCCGACGTCATGGCCGGCTCGGCGCCGGCCGCCTCGCGCGACGCGTTGATCGCGTCCGCGCGGGGCGTGCTGGACGCCAACTGGCTGGGAGCCAGCACCAAGCCCTCGCCCACGCTCTATCCGCACCAGTGGAACTGGGACTCGGGGTTCATCGCGCTGGGGCTGGCGACGTATCGCCCCGAGCGCGCACTCGCGGAAATGCAGACGCTCTTCGCCGCGCAGTGGGCGAATGGCATGCTGCCGCACATCGTGTTCAACGAAGCCGGGTTGGGGCGCTACTTCCCTGGCCCGGATTTCTGGCAGGTCACCCGGTCGGCGCACGCGCCGCGGCATGGCCTGACCTCCGGGATCACGCAGCCGGCCGTGCACGGCATGGTGCTGCAGCAGCTGCTCGCACGCGGGCTCGACCGCGATGCGATCCGGGCCCTGATCCCGGCGGTCCTGGCGTTGCATCGGCATCTGTACCGCGAGCGGGATCCGGATCATCTCGGGCTCGTTTACATCCGGCACCCATGGGAATCCGGCAACGACAATGCGCCGACCTGGGATATCCCCCTGTCGCGCATCGACCCGTCGCAGCTCACGATTCCGCCGTACACGCGCCAGGATCTGCAGCATGTCGATGACCCGCGTGAACGGCCCAGCGATCGGGACTACGACCGCTATGTCCATCTCGTGGACGTGGCGCGCAGTACCGGCTACGACGAGGCGCGGACGCGCGATCTGATCCCCTTCCGCGTCATCGATCCGCTCTTCAATGCGCTGCTCGCCTGGTCGAGCGAGGCACTGGTCGAGCTGTGCACGCATTTTGGGCTCGATGCGGCGGAGCCGCAGGACTGGGTGGCGGCTGCCCATGCGGGGCTCGAAGGGCGGCTCTGGAACGAACACCTCGGGCGCTACGATGCGATCGACTGCGTGAGCGGCGAACGGATGCCGATGGTCGCCATCTCGTCGCTTCTGCCGATCATCACCGGCGCGCCAAGTCCGGATCGCGTGCGCCGGATCGTGGAGACGCTGCAGGGACCGGATTTCAGTGGCACGGAGAACGACCGCCTCTGGCCGTATCCCAGCGTGGCCCGCTCGGCGCCGATGTTCGATCCGCACCTCTACTGGCGCGGTCCGACGTGGATGAACACCTCATGGTTGGCGTGGCACGGGCTCCGTCGCCATGGCTACCACGCCGAGGCCGGACAGCTGCGCAGTGCCATGCTCGACATGGTGCAGCAGCGCGGCTTTCATGAGTACTTCCATCCGCTCGTCGCGCTGCCCGACGGCGTGCGGGGTGGGTACGGCACCGGCGGCTTCTCGTGGACGGCCGCGCTGGTGCTCGATCTGTTGACTCCCATGCCGGATACCGCCGCATGAATGTGCTCGACTGGTTGGTCGTTGGTGCGTACATCAGCGCCGTGCTGTACATCGGATGGCGCGCCAGCGGCAGCCAGACCGACCACAACGAGTACTATCTGGGTGGACGCGGCTTCAGTTACTGGCAGATCGGCCTGTCCACGATGGCGACGCAGCTGTCGGCGGTGAGCTTCATCTCGGCGCCGGCGTTCGTCGGGCTCCGCCGCGGTGGCGGCATGCAGTGGCTCAGCTATGAGTTCGCCGTCCCGCTGGCGATGCTCTTTCTGGTGACGGTGATCATCCCGCCGCTCTACCAGTCGAAGGTCATCAGCGTCTACGAGTTCCTGGAGCGGCAGTTCAGCGGCAGCACGCGCTTGCTGGTGAGCGTCGTCTTCCAGCTGAGCCGCGCGTTCGCCACGGGCATCAAGGTGTACGCGCTGGCGCTGGTGCTGTCGGTCGTACTGCGCGTGCCGGTGTGGTCGATGATCATCTTCGCCGGCAGCGTCACCACGGTGTATTCCGTCATGGGCGGCATGCGGGCGGTGGTCTACACCGATATCGTGCAGCTCTCGATCCTCTTCCTCGGGATCCTGGCATGTGGTGGGGTCGGGTTGCACCTGATCGGTGGCTGGGACGCCTTCACCGTCGCGCTTGATCGGAGCCGGCTGCAGGCGGTGAACTTTGGTGGCCTGGGTATCAATGACGGCGCCGAGTTCGGCTTCTGGCCCATGGTACTGGGCGGCTTCTTCCTGTATGCCTCGTACTACGGCACCGATCAGAGCCAGGCGCAGCGCGCGCTGAGCGGCCGCAATCTGGGCGAGATTCGCGGCGCGCTCATCTTCAACGGGCTGATGCGCTTCCCGCTCACGTTTCTCTACTGTGCCATGGGGCTCATCCTTGGCACGGTCGCGATCACGACCCCGGCGTTTCGCGCCAGCATCCCGGAGGCGCGTCCGGACCTCCTCGTGCCCACGTTCATCGCCACGTATCTCCCGCACGGGCTCGTGGGGCTGCTGATCATCGCGGTCCTGTCGGCGGGGATGTCGGCCATGAGTGCCACGATCAACTCGCTGGCGGCGGTGAGCATCGAAGACTTCATCGTCCGGCGCCGCACCACGCCGCTGGCCGATGCGGCCTACATCCGCACGAGCCGGCTCATTACCGCCGGCTGGGGCATCGCCTGCATGGCGTTCGCCTTTGCCGCCGGCAACATCGCCAGCACCGTCATCGAGGCCATCAACAAGGTCGGGTCGCTCTTCTACGGCTCCATTCTGGCGACCTTCGTGCTGGCCATGCTCACGACGCGCGTCTCTCCGACCCGCATGAATCTGGGCATCGTCGCCGGCGTGCTGACGAACGTCATCCTGTGGGTCTTCTTCCCCACGAAGGTCTTCTGGTTCTGGTGGAACCTCACCGGCTTCGTGGTGACGACGGCCGTCGCCGTCCTGGGCCCCGCCTCACGCGTGAATGGCGGCGCTCCGCCCATCCAGAGCGTCGTGGTGCCGCGGCGGGAGGCGCTCATCCTGGTGAGCTATTTCGTGGCCATGCTGAGTCTCGCGCTGGCGCTCCCGCATCTGATCTGAGCACCGAACGGCCGGCTCAACGCCGGTCGACCACCACCCGTCCGTCCTTCATCACCCACCGCACGCTGTCGATGATGGCGCGCACGTCGCGCTCCGGGTTGCCGCGCACGGCCACGATATCCGCCAGATAGCCTGGCGCGACACGACCAAGGCGGTCGCTCATCCCGAGCGCTTCGGCGCCGGTCAGCGTGGCGGCGCGCAGCGCCTCGAGCGGCGTCATGCCCGCCTCGACGAGCAGACCGAGCTCCCGTGTGTTCTGCCCGAACATCAGGTGGACCGCATCGGAGCCCATCCCCACCTTGACGCCGGCCTTGATGGCGCGCCGCGTCGTGGCGGTGTTGCGCGCGCGATACGCGTCGAGCCCCGCCGCTTGCTCATCTGAGTAGCCGTAGTCGGAGCGGAAATCCGCGTAGTAGCGGTTGTGGTCCATCGTCGGCACGTAGATCGTGCCCTGCGCCTTCATCAGGGCGAGCGTGGCGTCGTCGAGATCCACCGCATGCTCGAGGGTCGTGGCACCGGCGCGCACGGCATCGCGGCCGCCGCTCGCCCCGTACGAGTGAATCGCGATACGACGGTGGAGCCGCCGCGCCGCGGTCACCGCCCGCTGCATCTCCTCGAATGTGAAGGTCTGGGTGGTGCTCGTGTCGGCGCCGGTGCCGCGTGAGCCATACATCTTGATCACATCGGCGCCGGAATCGACCTGCGCCTGGACCGCGCTGTCGATGTCCGCGAGCGTGGTGATGCGGCCGCGCCGCCACGCGCCGGCCGGCGTCGGGGCGGCAGCGGCCGTGGGCATCACCTTCTGCAGGCCGAAGCCCGCCACGACCAGTCGGGGGCCAACCGCCTCGCCACGCGCGATCCGATCGCGCATCAGGACATCGGCGTAGCCGGTGGCGCCCAGATCACGCGCGGTGGTGACCCCCGTTTCCAGCGTCAGGCGCGCATTCTCCATGGCCACCGTCGCCACTTCGGCGGGGGTGCGGCGCGTGCCGGGGCCGAACGGCCGGGTGCCGGGAGCCCGATCCCACCAATACGTGACGTGCGTATGCAGGTCGATGAGTCCCGGAATGGCGGTGAGTGGCCGCAGATCGGTGAGCGCGGCACCCGGCGGAATGGCGGCGGCGCCGGAGCCGACGCGCACAATGCGTCCGTTGCGGACCACGACCACCGCATCCGTGATGATGCGCCCGTCACCATTCACGAGCCGGGCGAAGCGATAGGCGGCCGTCGTCGCCTGCGGTGCCCGCGCCCGCGCGCGAGCCGGGAAGAGCGCGAGCGCCGTCGCGGCAAGCAGCACGGCAGTGAACACCAGGGGCCGGGTGGCCTCGCGAACGAGCGGCGTATGCCAAGTCATGTTCTACGTTGCCGACCGGTTCACGTCGCGGATAGGGGTGGCCTCCCCGCCCACGCTGGACCGATCGCATCGCCACCGGCCCTCGCGGCCGCGCAAAGGCGACCAGCGAGGGAGAATTGCCGCCCGCGACGGGCTTTGATGGCGATCGAATGGTCCGACAGGCAACCGTCGCACAAAGAACGCCGCGACGAGTTAAGCTAGCGCTAAGAGTGTTCGCGCCGACCGCCGTACGATGTCGTTCGGCGGAGCGGTACACCAGCACAATCGACCGCATCGGTGGCATGAGCCTCACGCGCAAGTTCCTCGACGAACTCTCGAGTGCCGACCTGATCGAGCGGTTGGACCTCGCCCTCGAGGGCGCGGATCTCGGCATCTGGGACTGGGATCTGCGAGACAACTCCGTGCAGTTCGATCGGCGATGGTGCACGATGCTCGGGCTGGTCCATGCCGAGACCCCCATGGTGCTCGAGACGTGGTCCTCGCGCGTGCATCCCGACGATATCGCCGGGTGCTACGCGGACATCGGGGCTCATGTGGAGGGGCGCACGGACCACTACCAGAACGTTCATCGAATGCGGCACGCCGATGGGACGTGGCGATTCATCATGGACCGCGGGCGCATCTCCGGCCGGGATGCGAATGGCGCGCCGATCCGCTTTACCGGCACGCATCTGGACGTGACGGCGCTCAAGGTCGCGGAGACACGCGTGCGTCGCGAGCAGCAGGCGCGCATTGCGGTGCTCACGCACTGGGCCGCGATGTTGGCGCATGAACTCAACACGCCGCTCCAGGTGATTCTTCTCGCCTCGAACGTGCTCTCGGCGAGCCGTCGGTCGGGGCCATCCGCCGATGCCGATCAGGACGCGGTGGCCACCATCGCGGACATGGTGGAGCGGGCCGGTCGCGTGACCAGCGCGTTGCGTCTGCTGGCCTCCGAGACGGATACGGGAATAGCGGCCGAGAGCGCGGCACCGGGGCCGGACGCGGCCGACGATGGTGATGTGGGGCGGGCACTGGCAATTGCCCACACGCTCTTCGAGTCGCGGCTGGCGGGGCTGGGCATCACGTGCACCATCGACGATCGTGCCGGCGCCGACCGTGCGCAGGCGCGTCTCGCCGATCTGCTGCGGGCGCTGGTGCTCCTGCTCGACCTGGCGATCGATCGCGCGCGGACGCGAACGGCCGATGAGCGGGTCATTCGCTTCCACGTGCGGTCAACGCCCAGTCACGTCGAGGTAGTGTGCCGCTACGGGAGCGACGAGAGTCCGCCGAGCGCGAGCGGGATCGGCGGGTTGTCGCCAACGGAATTGCTGACCGTGTTGGCCGATCGGTTCGGTGGGAGCGTGACATGGACGCCGGCGCCGCCCGTACACGAATGTGTCGTGCGGATTCCCCGCGTCGCCTCCGCGTCGGCATGATCGACGTCCTCGCCACCACAAACGCAGCGGACACGGCCGTCCAGAGCGCTCGTGTGCTCGTCGTTGACGATGAGCCGGCGCTCCGGCGCATGCTGGCGCGCGTACTCGAAACCGAGCGCTATGAGGTGCACCTCGCCGCCGACGGGGCGGAAGCGCTGGCGCTGGTCGCGCACACCCCGTTCGACATCATCGTGGCCGACGTGGTGATGCCGACGTGCGACGGCCCCTGTCTGCTGGCCGGTTTGAAAGCGCTGGGCTCCACCGTGCCGGTGATCGTCCTGACAGGCTATGCCGATACCGACGATGCGGCCTTGATGGCGCTCGGAGCGACCCGCGTGCTTGGGAAACCCATCGGCGCGGCTGGCCTCCTGCGTGTTCTGGCGGAGACGCTGAACGCGTCGGCCTGATGGGCAGGGAAGCGCGCCGGTCAGCGCGCTCGATTTCCCTCCGGCACCCACGACGTGGCCAGGCGCCGGTATACGTGGTGATCGACCGGGTCGATGCGGAACAGATGCAGCCAGCCGTGCTCCACGAGCTGCCGCACCACCGCGTGCTTGGCCAGAATGCCGTCGATGGCCGTGGCCGGCGCTTCCACGAAGACCGACAGCCGCAGCGGCTCATGCACCCAGTCGGTCCCGTCGTGCACCGACTGCAGGGCCAGTCCGATGCGCAGGTCGCCCCCGGCGCCCTCGAACACCCCCACGTTGCCGCCGGCCACGTTGTGCAGCACCTTGTCGCCGCTGCCGAAGCGCACCGGGTCCACTGTAGACGCGTGATACTGCAGGTTGATCCAGTTCGTCACCACCATCGGCGCCGTCAGGATCAGCTCGAGCACCCCAAAGCCCGCGTCCTCCTGCCACCGGTACTCGTGCAGGAACGCGCGCCCATCGAGCGACACGCCGCGGGTGCGCGTGCGCGGCGCGATCACGAACGCCGCGTTGCGCGCGAGCGCCCATTCAGGGCGCACCTCAGACCAGTCCGTCGCTCGGCGGCGCAGGGTGGCCAGCAGGCGCGCGTCGTCGTGCGCGATGGCGCCGAGCCCGAGGCGCGGCGCCCGCTCACGACGGGCCGTTGCCCCCGCAACGACCAACGCCTCGCGAAAGCGCGCCAGGTCCGCCGCATGCGACGCCGGCACCGCTGCCGTGTCGTACAGCGTGACGTCATCGGTGACCGTGTCGTGCAACCCGGCCACGAACCACGTCGTCGCCGGCACGGTGATGCCCTGGGTCACCAGAGCCTCGCGCACCGCGCCATCGTTGAGCAACGCGGCCAGCACCCGCGCATTCACTTCACCGCTTTGCCCACCGCACGCGCCGCAGGCGAGCCCCGCGGCCTGCGGATTGTTGCACGTCGTGGCCCCGTGCCCCACGAGCGCCACGAGGCGCGCGAAGCCGTGCGTCAGGCTCATGGCCCGCAGAATGCCGGCGGCCAGCTTCGTGCGCGCCGCGAGATCCACCGGGCTGCCATCACGCGCCGTATCGGCAAGGCGCGGCGCCAGCGGGCTCGTGGCCGACGCGAGTGTGTCGCGCAGCGGGTCGAATCCGGCCGCGCGAGCGCCCAGGCTTTCCCGCACCAGCGAGACAGCCGCACCAAGCCCCGTCGCCTCAACGGCCGTGAACGCCGACGCCGCCGCTCCCGTGAACGACTTCCACGCCCGCGCGAGCGCGGCGTTTTCGCGTCGCGCGCGTGCCGCCTCGTCGGCCCCGTCGCCCGCATCCTCCACCCGCAGCGTCGCCGCGAGCAGCCCGGGAAGCTGCGGCCGCTCGGCACTGTCGGTGGCATACGCGATCGGCAGACCAAAGAATCCGGCGAAGCCCAGCGTCGCCACATCGGGCATCGCCCCCTCAAGCGCGCGACGCATCACCTCCGAGCGCACATCGATGCAGAACACCGCCTGCGCCGCCGGCGTCACGTCTGATGCCGTCCGCCCACCGGCGAGCAGCGCCACGGACTGTTCCTGATACGCGACCTCCAGCGCCTGCTGCAGCACCCAGTCCACCGCCTGCGCATCGCGGATCGGCGCGGCGAGCCGGGGCCATTCCTGCCGCGCGGATTCCCAGCGCGACGCGAGCGCTGGCGATGCGGCCAGACGGAACAGCAGCAGTTCCCACGCCAGCCGCGCTGCGAGCAGATGGATGAGATGATCATCCGTGCGCCCGGCCAGACGCGCCTCCCACTCCTGAAACGCGCACGCGGCTGCCCACCCGGACACGCTCAGGAGCAGCGCCGTGCAATAGGCCGTGCGCAGCGCCGTGGGCACGCCAAGCTCCTCGAGCCCATCCACGAGCAACGCACGCGGATCCTCAGGCAACTGCGCCGCGGCCTCACGAAATCCGCGCAGCCCCATCCGCAAGCGCACGCCGGCATCCTGCGCGGCCATGCCGCGCCACAGGCCATACAGCCCGCCGTCGCGCTCCGCGGGCCAACGCGCCTGCCCTTCACCAAACCACGCGCCGCACACATGGCTCACATGCTCGGCGACGAACTCGCGCCAGGTGCCCTGACGCACCGCATCGCGCGTCTCATCGACCACGTCGGTCATGAGACGCCACGTGGGGAACTCCGGCGCGTCTTCCGCGAGCAACTGCCGCACCCGATCGACGCTCATCGGCGCGCCGAGCTGCGCGATCGCCTTCGCCAGATGGCGGTCGGCGAACCCGCCCGTCGAGTAACGGGCCCTGAACCACGCACGGGGCATGGTGAGCCGCGCGCCGCCCAACGCCGCCAGTTCGGCGCTGGCGTCGGCGATCGGCTCGCCGACGTATCCCCACCACGGATTCACCGCGATCAGCCGATCGAGTGGCCACGCCGGCGCGATGCGGGCGCACGCCGCTTCAACGGCCTGCATCGTCTGGGTCGCGGTCGCTGTCAGGCCGGGGCGAATGGTGGTGTGGCGCATCACGCCGCCTTCGCGATGGGGCGCGGCGCCGACGGACGCACCGGCGTCGGCGACTGCCGCACATGGCGCGGCGGCCACACGAAGAACGTGGCGCGCGTGAACAGATCATCCAGGTGGAAGCCGGCAAAGGCCCACGCCTGCAGGGCCCGCGCGAAGCGCGCCGTCGGGCGCACCGCCACCAGCGTCTGCACCGCGAAGAGCATCGCAAACGCGACCAGCGTCACCACCACCGTCAGCATCGTGGGCGTCGCCGGGGCGGCGGCCGGCACCGGGAGCAGCGCCGTCGCGAGGCTATGCCACCCCGAGTAGAGCGCGGCCACACTCACGGCCACGCCACCCAGCGCGAGGCGGCGGCCCCACGTGGCGCCGCGCATGGCCGCGAACAGTGGCGCGATCGCCAGGGCGAGCAACCCGATCGCCACCCACGCGCGCCGATCGCTGGCCAGTGTGGGCCATGCGATGAGCGCCGTCGCCGCCGCCACGGTGGCCGAGGCGGCCAGCGCCAGCAGCCATTGCGCCGCCGAATTCGTGGGCGCGGCTGGCGCCAACGCGCGACGCGCATGCGCCGCCACGACACCGCCAGAGCCGAGGAAGGCGTACGCCTTGTAGCAGGAGTGCGCCACGAGATGCAGCAGCGCGAGCTCCCACGCTCCGAGTCCGCACTCGAGCAGCATGAAGCCCATCTGCGCCGCGGTGGACCAGGCGAGCGCCACCTTCACACTCACGCGCGTCATCGTGACGAGCGCTGCCAGCACCGCCGTGATCGTGCCGATGGCCACGAGCGCCGCCATCGGGCCGGAGAGCAGCCCCATGAGACCGGCCAGGCGAATGAGCACATAGCCGCCGATGTTCACCACGCCGGCGTGTAGCAGCGCGGACACCGGCGTCGGCGCTTCCATGACCTGAATGAGCCAGCCGTGGAAGGGGAGCTGCGCGGAGCGGAGTGCGACGCCGGCGACGAGCAGGAAGCCTGCCGCGTGCACGGCCGTGGGCAGCTGCGGCAGGGTGGGCGCGGCCGCGGTGATCGCGGCGATGTCATAGGTGCCGAAGCTGCGACCGAGCAGGAACACCGCCGCGTAGATCACCACATCCGCGAGGCGGCTGAGCAGGAACTTCTTGTGCGCCGCGACCTGCGCCTGTGGCCGGTCGGCGAAGAACGTCAGCAGCTGGTGCAGCGAGAGACTGGACAGCGTCCACGCGAGCGCGAGGAGGCGGAGATCGCCCGCCGTGACCAGGAGCGACGTGGCCGCAATCGTGCTGACGAACCAGCGCCGGTAGAACGGCGCCGCGGCCTGCCCGTCGAGGTAGCGCTGGGCATACCGATCGATCACCAGCGCGATGAAGGTGACCAGCGACAGCATGATGCCGGTCAGCAGATCCACGGCGGGCGCGACCGCGAGGGCCCCCAGGGGGATCAGGACGAGGGCAATGGTGGCGAACAGTGGGCTCACGGCAGCTCCAGTGGAGGACACCGGGAAGTTCGCCGGTTACGGTAATTCCTCAAAATACATATTATGAGAGAAACCATTCACGAAAAGCGAATGAAAGAGCTGAACGCGGCGCGCCTCAACTATCACCATCTGCACTACTTCTGGGCGGTGGCCCGGGAGGGGAACCTCACACGGGCGGCCCAGCGGCTGCATGTGGCGCCGTCGGCGCTCTCCACCCAGATCCGCCAGCTCGAGGCGCAGCTGGGGCAGCCGCTCTTCGAGCGGCGCGGGCGGACGCTGTCACTCACCGAGGCCGGCCGGATCGCCCTCGACTACGCCGACACCATCGTGACCGCCGGCAACGAGCTGGTGGGCACCCTCAAGGACGGGCGGCGCGCCGAGCGGCATGTGCTGCGCGTGGGGGCGGTGGGCACGTTGTCGCGCAACTTCCAGCGTGCCTTTCTGGCGCCGGTGCTCACCGATCCGTCGCTCTCGCTGGTGCTGCAGTCCGGGTCGCTCGCCGAGCTGCTCTCCCGGCTCCGGGCGCATACGCTCGACGTGGTGCTCTCCAACCGGCGCGTCCCCGAGGATGCGGAGCACGCCTGGCGCAGCCGTCGCATCGCCCGCCAGCGGGTGAGCCTCGTGGGGCCGGCTCGGCGTATCCCCTTTCGCTTTCCCGATGACCTGGCCGACGTGCCGCTGCTCCTCCCCTCGCGTGACCACGAGATCCGCACCGCCTTCGATGTGCTGTGCGACGAGCGCGGGCTCCGCCCCACGATCATTGCCGAAGCCGACGACATGGCCATGCTGCGCGTGCTGGCCCGGGAGCTCGACGTGGTGACGCTGGTGCCCGCCGTCGTGGTGCGCGATGAGCTGCGCGACGGCCGGCTCACGGAGTACGTGGCGGTCCCCGACCTGTTTGAGGAGTTCTACGCGATCAGCGTGACGCGGCAGTACCAGCCGCCGCTGTTGCGCACGCTGCTCGCCCGCCGGGCGACCGAGGTGCTCGGGGCGCCGGAGGCACCGTAGTCTGCACGGGGGGCGGATGACAAAAACCCCGCATCGACCGAAGTCGATGCGGGGTCTCTATTTATCACAGTCGGGGCGACTGGATTTGAACCAGCGACCTCCTGCTCCCGAAGCCGGAGCGGGATTTTATGACTCGGTCAACGCGGCCACCGCAGAGGGAGCGGACGGCCACGGCGGCCATGCGGTTCCGAGTGGTGACCGCCAAACTGGGAAAGGAACTGGGAGGGGGCTGGGGCGCCCGGATGCTATGAGCGCGGGCGCGAGACTCGATCCCCCGACTTGGCCGCAGGCGCGACGATTCGTATCGCTCCTCCATGGCGCGCACTCTTCCTTGGCGACGGGCGCCGGGTCTCTGTAGGGGAACGGAACCGCTTTCCTTCAGTAGTCGCCCCCGTTGGCACCGTTGAGACGGGCTGCCACAGCCTTCGGCTCGCTCTACGACCTGCTTCCCTCTGCGGCGAACAAACTGCGGAGCGCCTGACCGCCCGGCGCCTCCCGCACAAGAGCGGCGATGCTGAGGTCGACATCCAAGCGATCCCAGTGGAGCGCCGATCCCGTTGGGGATACGGCGACGGTCGCCAGCGAGCACGCTGCTGCTCCACTGAGTGATTCGATGCCAGCAAGCGTCCCCGCCAAAGCCAGGGCGATTCACCCCTTCTAAGTTCTGAGGAATGGCTTGCCGATACTCCATCTCGGAAAGAACACCACGGAGGTTTCCGTCGGCCTCGTTGCATGCTGCGAAACATGGGGCGTGCAGGCGTCTTCCGGGGGAGACGGGGGAAACTCTAGAAAGGCGCTGTAAAGGCCTAACGACTCCTAGGGTCGTCCAGCAGACGTTGGCTGCCGAAGGGGGGCTCGCAGGGGGGAGCGAGGTCCCCAAAATGAGTTACCCGGTGTAGTTTTTCACGGTCAGCCCGCCTCTCGTAATTAAGACTCTTCATGTCGCTCCCAATACGACTTCGGAACTCGCCGCTTCTTGAAATGATTTTCGAGATTCGGTTCGGCGGTAGTTCGGCTTCGGTTCCTGAGGTGTTCCCTCCTGAGCTGCTCCGCCGATTCGGGGGCCAGTTCACAAAGTTCGTCGGGCTTCCGGCCGGCTCAATACCACTTGAATTGCGCAAACAGCAGGCGGACCTGTTTTATGTACCAACAGTAAGCATCAAGGGAGAAACAGATACCGTAAATGTTGGTGAACACGTTGTTTTGCTCGCGCGTGTGGGGTCCTACGACGGCTGGGAAAACTTTCGTAAATCGTGTCATGACATCGCGGGAATACTCCGGGAGGCCGGCGGGGTAGATACCGTCGAACGCTTCTCTCTAAAGGCCGTGAACATCGTGCCTGGAATCGATGGAGATGGAGCCGATCCACTGACCCTCACTGTTTCCGTTGGGGGAGAGGTCGTCAATCAGCGCGGATTCTCGTGCCGGTTCGAGAGGGCGCACGGCAACATTCTTTCCATCATTCAAGTGACTCGCGGCGTACAGCTTGCTAATCCGTATAACGGACGAAGCGGAACGCTATTGGCAATCGACGTGATCGATCTTGCGCCTCCCGAAGTCTTCCTTCGCGAACCCGCAGGTGCTCTTGATCGTTGCCACGAAGTCCTTCGCAGTGAGTTTTTTGGCATGATCTCACAGGAAGCTCTCGCTTCTTACAATCCGGAGTACGCGACATGACTCCCGCAACTAACGCCACATTCTCAACGGGCTACACCCGCCTGGACACGGCAGCAACTCTCGCCACCGCGTTGTTTACGCTGGGAACGCGAGAGCTACCTGGGCCGGCCATGGTTAGTCCGAGCGTAGGCGACCATTTCTACATCCCCAATCCAAGGGACTTCAACGGTCCGGAGATCGTGCTTCCCGAGTACGCGACATACATTCGCTCTCGTGTTGATGAGACCGGTTTAGGGGTCAGTTTTGCGAGGAAGATCGACACCTCAGATGTGGTCAACGAGTTGAACAGCATCGCGCGGAGACTCCACTCACAGACCGAGACGCTTCCTGCAGATGAACAGCGAATTCTAGCCGAGAACTTTTGGAGTCTTCTCGCTTGACCGGTGCGGGCAGAATCGAGGAGCTAGCATCACGGTATCTGCCGGAGTATCTGACGCCTAAACTGAAGGAGGATCTCTGGCGAGAGTTGAAGGATTTTCCTTCGAACACTCGTTACATCCTTGGTCACGACACGGGCGACAAGATTCTGCAGGGAGATGTATTTGATGCAGTCAAGTTCATCAACATTGTCGATAGCGAAATCCGCTCGTCGAAGGCCTTAGTGCTCTCAAACTCCTGCGACGTCGACCCAGAAAACGCTCGGGACACCGAGCGGATGATTTCTGTCGCGCCGCTCGTGAGTCTGTCGGCGTACGCTGATCTACTCCAAAAAAAGGGTATAGCGCGCGAGCGAGTTGAAAGCCGCGTGTTATCGATCAAGCAACAGACCGTCTCCAGCATGTTCTACCTTCCCAAAGCTGCAGGTTTGGGCGATGATATGGTGGTGCTGTTTGATCGTGTGCAGAGTCAACCGGATAGCTTTTTTTGGTCTCACAAACCATCCCTCGTAGCGCGCTTGACTCAATACGGTTTCTATATCCTGTTAATTAAGCTATCTGTGCATTTTTGCCGCTTTCAAGAGAACGTAGATCGCTCGGTAGCTGCGTAGCTGTCTGCGTCCGATGACCAGCGTTCGTTAAGGAGAAAGGGAGGAGCTGCGGTTGTCGGGCCGAGCTTTCGGTCGCCTCGACCGGGTAGCTGGCGGCGGTGAGTGTCAAGGTAGTTGTCGTATGAGCGGCTATTGCGCGACTCCGCCGCGAGGGGCGACCAGTCGCGGCCGCTGTGCCCTCGCCGCCGCGTAGACGCGGTCGCGCTAAGCGAGGAGCGCGACGTCTCGCCCGTCGACCAGCTTCTGGGGGGCCACTTCGAACTCTTCTCCTTGGGGAACGCCTCGACGGATCGGAATTCGGCCGTCGCGGCAAGCGACTTGGCGATGACCTGGGCATCGAGGGGGCCGGCGGCAAGCATCTCAACAACCGGCGCAATTTTGATTCGGCGAGCGGTGGTCAATGGCACCTCGGCTGAAGCGCGAAAGGCTGGAACAGGCCCGTCTGGTCGGGCCGTATCGCTCCATGATGCCACCGGGGCCTGACAGCCGCGAGCGTTTGAGCATGGGGGCAGAAGCCCGGGCCAAGTCTTGGAATAGGTCCCGAAAGGCAGGCCCCCCATAGGGCAGGCACACCAGCCGGCCCGCCCCCGCGGATCCCTCACCGATTCCCCCGTCGCCCGGTGATCCGAGGGGCGCGCACCCAGTTTCGCTGCGCGCCCCTCAGCTTTCGGTGCACCTACTCTGACGGGGGTATGTCGGAGTTGGCCACCGCCTGCCGCATCTGCTGTTGCAGGATGAGCAGCTGTTTCGCCTCGCGCTTCGCTTTGGTCACGAGGTCCCGATAGATGTCGAGCGTGGCCGAACTTCCATGCGAGAAGAACTTGAGCTTCAGCTCTTCGTTGTCAGACAGGAGGTCGACCAGGTCGCTGGCGAATCGCTTGAGGCCATACCACCGGCGCCCCGGCACGGACGTGATGCCGCAATGCTTCTCCAGAGCGCGGAACGCCTCCCCGAGCGACGTCTCGTTGTACGGCGCGCGCATCACCTTGCGCGGATCGAAGTTGATGTAACCCGCCGCGGTTCGCTTACCCCCGATAAAGATCGGGTAGTTCGCAATCCTGCCGGCTTGAAACGCCTCTTCGAACTTGCAGAGGTAGCCCGTGCTCATTGCGCGCTGGAGCTCCTCAGCCGCGCGATCGATGAAGAAGTACAAATCCGCCGTCCGCTTGTTGCCCGTGGCACTGACGTGAAAACTGGCCGGCCGACCGTCCTGCATCGTGATGTCGGTCCGCATCACTCGAAGTACTTGGCCGCTGCGGCGTTCGGCGTTCATAAGGAACGCCAGCCGAGCACGCGGGTCGATCGGCGTCTCTGGATCGTAGAGTGCAAGCATCAGACGCGCGTACTCGTCGAAGCTATGACGAGGCTTCTCCCCCGTCGTGCCCTTCTTGAAGGTCCCCTGCCACAACTTTTTCACCACCTGGGCGACGTTGCCCACCTTGAGGGGCGCGGCGCCCGACTCGGGCCGGTGGTCGTGCAGCCAGGAGGCAATTCGTGCCAAGACCTGCGCGGCGACTTGTGCCTTTCGGAGGTACGGGAGGCCAGTGCGAACGGCGTTGGCCTTCATCCCCCCGGTCTTGGACGATGCCAGGCCAGCCTCGTGCGTCCGCAGGTTCGACAGGGCGTCGTCCGCCCATCCCTTCAGAGCCTTTTGAACCGCCGGCCAATCCAGCTGAGCCCAGAGCTCGATATGCGCTTCCTGCCGAATCCACCCGAGCAGAGTGGTCACGGCGCGGCGTTCATCCGCCCGCTGGTCTTTGCTGCTCGTGCCGGGGTGGTCGAAGTAGCATTCGATACCCTGGTTGAGGCTCCACCCTTCCGGGAGCGTCAGGGGAACACCCGGGGAATCGAGCAGCTTGCGCGCCTGCTCCCGGGCAGCCTCTACAAACGCCGTGGACTTATCGCGCGCAACGGCAGCGGCCATGGCCGTCGCGACCCGGACCAGCCGAGACATCAATTCCGGCTGCAGCACCCCCTGGTCGTCGAACGGCGAGAGCAGAGTGGACATGATCTCGCTCCCCTTGTTGTTCTTGGCGGTCCAGCGGACGTATCCGGCGGCGTCTTTAAGAAACAGGGACACGCTCGGCTTCGAGGAGAGCGGAAGGCTCCAATCCACCAGTTTGGCCTTACTCATCGCGAGGCCCCCAGGCTGTTCCGGCGCTGGGCGCCGGCGCGCGCCTTGTCCGCATTGTAGATCAGGCCCTTCTTCTTGATCTCGGCGAGCTTTCGGCGCGCGGTCCGAACTGAGCAGCCCTGTGCAGCCGCCACTTCTCGGCTCGACATCTGCTCCGGAGCGCGGGAGAGCTTCTCGATCAGGCCATGGAAGCGGGCGAGCATATGGAGCTGCGTGTCGACATCCACCCGGAACTGGACGGCAGCCTGCTCAAGCTGCTCCCGCCATTCGGACAGACCGGCGCGGAGCGCGGCCGCCGAAACGAATCGGTCAGGCGCACCCGCCTTCGGCTTGGTTTCGGTCTCCCCAAGATCTTGCTGGGCGGTCTGGGCGGTTTGAGCGGCCGCCTTATCGGCCGTGCGTTGGGGCAAGCCCCCCGCAGGGCGGGTGAGCGCCAGTTCGAGCGACGAGGAACGGTCCATCAGGGTCTCCGCGGTTAGAGGCCCTATTGCATTAACGGTGGCTTTTCACGGCGCCAAAGCCCCCTCCCGGCCCTACTCCGGCCGACATCCCCCGGTCAGAGGGCGGCTTGCTCGTCGTTGACGGCGTGTGAAGCGGCGCCTCATTCGCGACATTCCAATAAACGAAACGCAATTGCGCCGTCCCTACGCGCTCTTGGGGGGCGTTGGGCGCCATCGAGGCCGCCGATATGGTGGCGGACGCCGGTACGGAAGGCCGTGCCGGTTACCCCTTCATAACGAGGATGACACAGATGCCCGCTGCCCCTACCGTTTCGAGTCGCCACGCGATCGCCCGTGAGTTGCTGGCCACCGCTCCAGTGTTTCGGGGGAATCGATCGATCACGCGGGCCCTCGAGCGCCCCGATGGTGTCGACTTCGAGCGCCTCCTGAACCTCGGGCACTGGTGTACCGGGGAGTTCCTCGTGCTCCAGGCCGCCGCAGCCATTGCCGGTGCGACTTGGGACGGGGACCCGGTCGAGATTGACGAAAAGGAGCTGTGGTACCGCTTGGACTCGGGTAACTACGCGGCAGTACGGGACGCCCTCGCCCGAATCTGAAATGGTGGCCCCCGCGGATCCCTCGCCGGCCGATGCTGCGGTGAGGGATCCGCGGGGAGCAGCCGCTCGGGATCGATATCCGACACGTGGGCACCATAAAGGAATTGCGGCCGACTCGTCCGCGGCCACTGGTTTGCGCTTGTATCACGCGCGAGATTCGCCGAACTCGGTTGCGTCAGTATTGAACCGAGCATGCGCCCCCCGCCTCGCCGGCGGTCCCTCGGCGGTCGGGGTATTGTCGGTCCCTGCCGATATCCTGCCATCGGCTTTCGCATCGTGAGGCATTCGCGTGGGTATTCTCCAGAGCTGCACTCCCCGAGCTGACGTCCTGTCTGGCGACCTCCGGGACGCCATCTTCGCCGCTGATTTTGGTGACGTGGTGTCGGAGCACCCCGGCGCCCCAGAGGTATACCGCGACCCGAAGACTTTCTTCCGCAATACACACCCCGCGCGGGACCTGACCAAGATTGTCGCCGAAGTGTTCCAGTCCCTCACACGGACGGATGAACCCGGAATCGCCATTCGTCTCAGCACGGGGTTCGGCGGCGGTAAGACACATACCCTGCTCAGTCTATGGCACCTCGCGCGAAATGCCGGTGACCATAGCCTCGGGACCGAACTGCTCCCGGCGAAGCTCCGGCCGGCGAAGGTCAGCGTGGTTGCGGTGGACGGGGCGAAGGCGGGGCATCCCATCTTTGCTCAACACGGTGCGGTGGCCGTGCGAAGCCTGGCCGGCGAACTGGCTTATCAGTTTGGCGGGCCGGCGGCCGTCGCCAAGCTGGGCGACGCAGACGACGTCCGGGCGCAGCCCACCGAGGGGGCGATTGAGGCGTTCCTGCCAGAGGGTCCGGTCCTCATCCTGCTCGATGAGCTGGTGATCTACCTGTCCGGTCTGGACGAGCAGGGGCGCAAGAACACGCTGAACATCGTCAACAAGCTGGTGTCCATCGCCGCTCGGCGCCCACAGACCGTGGTCGTGGTGACAGACCCCGGGCAACAGATGACGTATGCGGCGGAGTCAGGGGCGCTGGGTAAGGTACTGACGGCTGCTACCAGCCTCGACGAGCTGCTGGGCCGCAAGACTACGGACTTTGACCCTATCGGTACCGAATCAGCCAAGGTCATTGCGCGGCGACTGTTCGAGTCCGTCGACCTCTCAGCCGGTGCGGCAGCGGCTGAGGCCTACCGGGCGCTCTACGCGCGCGTGGCCGAAGAGCATCCGGGCCTTGTCCCGGCCGATGCGAGGACGGACGCCTACGCCAAGCGAATCGCTGAGTCGTACCCGTTCCATCCGCGACTGCTCGACACGGCGAAGGACAGACTCGGTGCGCTGGCGGAGTTCCAGCGTTCGCGCGGGGTGCTCCGATTGTTTGCGCGCATCATCCGTGATCTCTGGGAGCGTAAGGACGATGTGGACCTTATCACCGCTGGCGATGTCGACTTCTCGAGCGCGCGAATCAAGGGCGACTTGCTTCAGCGCCTGAACAAGGAGCAGTTCGAGGCCGCGGTGTCTGCTGACGTGCTCCATCACGCGGGTGAACTGGACAGCGGAAGCCGCGGCGTCCACACGCGGGTGGCATCGGCGCTGATGCTGGAAAGCCTGCCAGCCAGCAGCCATGCCGGCTTGACGCCGGATGACCTCACGCTGGCGGTCCTTCGCCCTGACGAGGCGGGCCAGGAACCAACCGAAGCGCTCGATCACCTGATCGGCGTGTGCTGGCACACTTATCCGATGGACGGCGGTGCTGGCTATCAGTTCCGGGTTGAACCGAACGTCCGAAAGCAGATCGAAGAACGGCGCAATCGGGTGCCGCTTGCCGACGCCGAGTCGCGCGTCCAGACCGAGGTGCAGCAGTACTTCCACGGCGCTGGATTCCGGCTGCGCAATTGGCCGGAGTCAGCGAACGCCGTACCGGACGTGGCACAGTTTCAGGTCGTGCTCTCCTCCTCCGAAGCGCAGGCGCGATCGGTCGTTGCCAATGCTGACGATCGGAATGAGGGGGCGCCGATCAAGCGACGCTTCATCAACGCCATCGTGGCTGTAGCCCCCACGGATGCCGCGTACAAGGCAGCAATCACGCGGGCACAGTCACTCATCGCTGCTGAAGAGCTGGGGCGCGAGTACGCGTCTGGCGAATCGGGCGCATTGATACGCGAACAGCTCAAGCGCATTCGCCCGGAGATTGAGAAGCAATTTCGGGTGCAGGCCCGTCGCGCGTTCGATCGTGTCGTACTGGCCGACGGTGCATCATTCGCGATCGACGAGTCGTTCCAGGGCGGCGACGATCAGATTCTCGCCGCTCCGCGTGGACAGGATGTCCTGCGTCGCTACCTCGAAGACAAGGAACTGATCTACGACGGCACGGACTCGCTCGAGCCCAAGCTGCTCGTGTCCCGGTATCTCAGAGGGGCGGTTCCTGTGTCCGGCGAAACAGACGTGTGGACGGCCTCAGCAGTCCACGAGCGGCTTCTCAGCGCGTCGGGGCTTCGTCTGATCGCCGATGAGGAATTCACGCGTCGGACGCTGGCCCGAGGAAGCCGAGGTGGCCAACTCGTTGTGCGTTTGGCCGACGGTCGCACCTACGATGCGGCAGGCGTGGTTCAGGGTCCCGCTGGTGCACGTCGGCGTGTGGCGGGTGAGCACATCTCGGGTGTACCGATTTCAGCCGACACGCTGGTCGCCCTGCCGACCGCACCCGCGGTCAGTGGCTGGATTGCGGAAGACGCACCGCCGCCAAGTGGGGACGGTTCCAATGCAAAGACCCCGCCTCCTCCGGCGCCGCCCAAGCCCCCGGCTTCACTGGAGACATCCGACCTCGCGGCGGCCATCGCTGCTGCTGCGGTGCGCCCTCTTGAACGGCTCGTCTTGACGGCACGCACCACGGCCGATGCCAAACTTCTGACGCAGTTTGCCCAACCCTTTGGCGCGACGTCGCTCGGTTTGACGGTCTCGGTATCAGGTGACTGCAAGGGGGGCGGCACCATGGCGCTGATGGTCGATGGCGTGAAGCCGACGCACCCCACCAAACCGCTCGATATGGCGAGCGCCATCGCAAATTCGCTGACGTCGGCTACCTCCTTTGAAGCGAGTCTCACGATGGACTTTGAGCCTGGATTGTTGTTGGCCGGTGATCAGTTGCAGCAGTTGGCCGACCGTGCCTCGTCGGTCACAGTGCGCTGTCGCTTCGGACCGGCTAACGGGAGTGCGGCGTGAACGTACGTGAGGCCTCCTTTGCGCTTCGCGTGGTGCGACGTCGCAGCGGTGACGCGGGCATCCTGTACCGACGGACGCTCACTGCGAAGCGGGTAGAGCGGCTCACACGCATCGGTGCGATTTCGCCATTGGCCTTCAGCGCTGCCATGCCGCTGTTGCGCACGGCGGTCCGCAATTCCGGGGGCACCGCCGGCGTGCGTCTCGCCACGGGGCCCTATCACCCGCTCGACGCTGACTGGGGCGCACGCGTGGCGTGCTACACGCTCGTCTCTCGTGGGCTGCGAAACGGCGGCCGACTCGCCAAGTCGGCAGGCCACCTTAAAGAGGCAGATGGCACCGAAGCTGCTTGGTGGTTGGCGGCAATGACGCGACGTGACGGCCGCCGAGCCATCCGCGCACTCCGAATCCTTACTGAGGCTACACAGTGACTGCGATGAAGAGCGACAACTCAACAAGCGCGATAACGGGCACGGCGGGGCGGCCGCGGCTGCTCATCGAAGAGTGGCTGCCAGCGTCGGCCATCGGTGTTGAGTGCATCCGGGAGAGGGCAACGGGCCAGCAGCCACCTGACAAGCGCCTCCACGTTTGGTGGGCGCGGCGACCCCTGACAGCCGCTCGGGCCGCAGTGCTTGGCTCACTTCTGCCAGCAGACTTTCCTAGAGACGCATTTGAGCGATTGTTGGGGTTCTGGGGGACGTCACAACAGGTCCAGAGTGCTCAGCGGTATCTTGACTGGGCGCGTGCGGCCGGGAAAAAGGTGCCGAATCCACACGGTGCGCGTGCATTCCGACGTCCCATCCTTGAGAGGGACATTCAAGCCGCCCACAAGGCCATGGAGAGATTGTGGGGGAGAGACGTCGCCCTGATCGACCCGATGGCCGGTGGTGGCTCCATACCGCTCGAAGCCGCTCGCCTTGGAATTCGTACGCTTGCAAACGAATACAACCCCGTCGCCTGTTCGGTTCTTGAGGCGACCTTAGAGTATCCGTTTCGGTTCGATGAAACTCTAGCAGAGGCAGCGCGACGCTGGGGCTCCGAGTGGCGTAAACGATTCAACAGCAGGATGGAGCAATTCTTTCCCAGCAAGGACAAGATCCCGCGCCACACGTTTCTCTTCGCTCGGACGGTTCCCTGTCCAGATACCGGATACGACACGCCCCTCGTGCCTGATTGGTCACTCCTTAAGCCCCGAGCTGGTCGGCAGGTCGTGGCTGAGCCGGTGGTCGATGAAGGCAAGGGCACGTGGACGGTGCGCGTCCGAGAGATTGGGGAGGGCCGCGGTCAGCTACGGCATCAACCGCCCCCGACATATAAAAAGGGGAAAGGGGTATCCCTTTTCACCGGCAATGTGATCCCGGCCGATTACATCAAAGCCAAGGCGCAAGCCGGTGAAATGCGAAGCCACCTGTATGCCGTAGCAGTGAAGCTGCCACAAGGACTCACCTTCGAACCACCAGTCCAGCAAGATCTGGTGGCGATCGCATCAGCTTCGGCTGAACTGAAAAAGTATCGCTCATCCTGGGAACGTGGTGGGATTCTCCCAACCGAGCTATATCCATCGGTGTCAAGTGACCCTCGGCCGCGCAACTACGGAATGCCGCGGTGGGCGGACATGTTCTCAGATCGCCAACTGCTCGCAATGTGTGTGCTCGTCGAGGAGCTCAATTCATTGCGCTCGGAAATCATCAGCAAGGAGGGCGAGGAGCGCGCAGCAGCGATTGAGCACTTGTTGGCGTTCGTGATCGACAAATTCGCCAATTGGAACGCAGGCCTTTCGTCGTGGAATGTGAAAGCCCAAACCCTACGAAGCGTTTTTGATCGTCATGACTTCGCATGGAAGGCTACTTACGCCGAGATGTCTCCCTGCGGTGCAGGCGCCGGTCTGGAGTGGGCCATACGAAGTGTGGTTGAGGCATGGGAGCAAATCGCTGGTCTCCCGCGTGCACCAGAGGCGAGAGCTGTTACCACGACTCTCGGCTCAGCTACCTCGCTGCCGTCTATTTCGGACCGCTCACTCTCGGCTGTCGTCGTTGATCCGCCTTATGATGACAACGTTCAGTATTCTGAGCTGGCCGATTTCTTCTACGTCTGGCTTAAACGAACGCAAGGGCACCGTCATCCCGACTGGTTTGCGGGGTACCTGTGTGACCACGACGAAGAGGCCGTGGTCAATGTCAGCAGGTTTCGCGATGAAGGTGAGACGGCGAAAGCTGCACGAGATAAGGCACGAAATCACTATCGCGAAATGATGACCGGTTCGTTCCGCGAGTGCCATCGGGTACTAGCGGACGACGGTGTGCTGACGGTGATGTTCACTCACAAGAAGCAGGAGGCTTGGGAGGCGCTGTTCACCGCGCTGATCCATTCTGGGTTCACCATTACGGCTACATGGCCGATCAAGACGGAGAGCGAGCACAGTCTGCACCAAGCCAAGAAGAACGCAGCGCAGAGCACTGTCGTACTGGTGGCGCGCAAGCGTGATCCGCAAGCGGGGGCGGGCTACTTCGATCGGTCTATGCAGACGGAGATCCGTCAGCGCGCAGAGGCGGCGGCGGATCGACTGCAGAAGGAGGGGCTGAATGCGGTGGACCAGCTAGTTGGTTCGTTTGGTCCTGCTCTCGAAGTCTACAGTCGTTACGCGGAGGTCTTCACCGATACTGGCGATGAAGTTGGGGTCGATCGCGCCATCGATTTGGCCTCCGATGCGGTGAGCAGCTGGCGCATTCAACAATTGGCGAGCCGCGGTCTCGAAGGGGTCGAGCCCGAAGGACGGTTTGCATTGCTCTGCTGGGACGTGCTGGGTGCGGCGGAATTTCGCTTCAATGAAGCAAAGTTGTTGGGGCACGCAGTAGGTATGGATGTTGGGCAGCTGGCGGATGCTGGGCTCGTGAGCCGAAAGGCGGACAACATCACGATGCTGTCGGCCCGAGACCGGCGACGTCCCCAGGCTGCAGACGATGCGTCGGACGCGGGAAAAGGTGGAAAGGTGCACCCCAATGATCAGGCCTTCCGAACGGCGATCGACGGTTGCCACGCGCTAGCTATGCGATACATAGATGCTGGCGGCGGGGCCGCAGGAATCGGTGCTGCGCGCTCGTTGGCCCGTCAACAAGGCTGGGACAAGGATTCGGCGGTGGCGAGGCTGCTCGCCGCGCTTGTGCAGGCAGCGCCGCACGGTGTGCGGATTGAACGTGGCAAGACTAGCGCCGCCGCGAAGTTTCCCGAGTTCCGTGCGTGGCATGCCTTGCTGTTCCCACTCTTCGGAATCCCGGCCCCCGATTGGACGGAGAAGATTCCAGATCAGTCGGAGCTGGGGCTCTTTGCGGCCACGGCCGACGACGCGGAGGATGAAACGGAAGTAGACGATACCGACGAGGAGGAAGAGGAGGAGGAGGAATAGATGGGGCTCCGCGAACGGGACTGGCCCCGGTTTCTCAAGGGGCCTGATCCTCGCCTCGTCACAGAGCTTTACGAGCCGGCGCTTCGCGAAGCCGTCAGCTACGATCGCTGCTGTGCCTATTTCTCCTCCAGTGTACTCGCCGCTGCCGCAAGAGGGTTTGCGCCGTTCGTAGACCGCCTGCTGGCGCTCACTCCGTCTCCATCAGCGCCGCCTGTGCGTTTGCTCGTGAACGAAGAGCTCTCACAGGATGACGTCGATGCGATGCTGTATGCCCACGGGGCCGACGCGCTGGCTGAGCGCTTGTCGCGGGGGCTGGTAGAACCACGGGATGCGCTGGAAGCCGAGCGTCTGGCGCTCTTGGGGTTGCTCGTGCAGCGCGGCCTGCTCGAGGTGCGCGTCGGCGTGCTCCGATCAGGTCGCGGTATTCTCCATGCCAAATTCGGTCTCGTCGCCGATGCCGCGGGCGATACTCTGGTGTTCAGCGGGAGTAGCAACGAATCGGCATCGGGCCTCACACAGAACTTCGAGAGCCTCGAGCTGAGTGGCAGCTGGGATGACCGAGAACGATTCGAGCACTATCGCCTCGAGTTTGAAACGATGTGGAACGGCAACGACCCACAATTGGCGGTGATCGCGCTGCCGGAGGCCGTACGCCAGAATCTCATCCGCTACGCGGAGCCGTCAGCGGATCAACCTGCCATGGTGCCGACTGGACCGCAGATGCCGGTGCCCCTCACAGGGCGCCAGCGCGATGAAGCGGCAATGCGGTGGCGGTTTGCAATCGAAGCCCCGTGGTTCCCCGAAGGTGGGCGAAATTGTGATGCCACGGCGCCAGACGTGGCGCTATGGCCGCACCAGATGCGTGTCGTCGAAGAGAGCGCGGAGGCGTGGCCTGCCGGCCGACTGCTCTGCGACGAAGTAGGCATGGGCAAGACCGTGGAAGCGATCATGGTCCTTCGTCGCCTCCTGGCGGGTCGCGGGGTGAGGCGCGCATTGCTCCTTGTACCCGCCGGCATTGTAGGCCAGTGGCAGGGCGAGCTCCGCGAGAAAGGCGGGCTGCTCGTTCCGAGACTGGAGGGACAGAGCACATTGGTGTGGCCGGATGGGCGCGTACAGCAGCGCGACAGCTTTGCGGATGCGCTGCGCGAGCCGGTTCTGCTCGTAAGCCGAGAACTGGCGCGCCTTGAGCAGAACGCGGAGGTGCTGATGCAGGCCCCCCGCTGGGACCTGGTGCTGCTTGACGAAGCACATGCGGCCCGCCGCGCGAGCCAGGTGGAGACCGAGTACAACTCGGCCACGCTGCTGCTTGGGCTGTTGCGTAGCCTGCAGCTGCGAGGGCAGGCGCGCAGTCTCCTCTTGCTCAGTGCCACCCCAATGCAGACGCAACCGTGGGAGCCATGGGATCTCCTCGGCGTGCTCGGTGAGGGGGCACCCTGGATGGCCGATTTCCGTGTGGTCCGCGACTTCTACGGGGCGCTGGATATGGCCGAGAAAGGCCCACTTCCCTTGGAAAAGGGGCGCGCCGTCAGTGCCATCGTCGGGATGGACAGTAGTTTCCCCGCTCTGCCGGCCGTACCTGAGCACCTTCCTACCAAGCTTTTCGTAGCCCCAGGGGCCGAGCGAAGCCGTATCACGAGAGCACTGCGCGATGGTGCCCCGCTCGGACGGCGGATGCATCGGAACACCAGAGCCACGCTGCGGACGTATTTCGCCATGGGGCTCATCGACCGTCCGCCCGCTGATCGTGCTATTCAGGATGTCTCGTATGACTTTGCGACCGTGGAAGAACGAGAGGTCTATGACGGCGTTCAGACGTACGTAGAGCGTCGGTTTGCTCAGCTGGAGGCGGAGCGACCTGGGAAGGGCTTTGTCATGACGGTCTACCGACGTCGTGCCGCCAGTTCGCCGATGGCGCTTGAGCGCAGCCTTGAGCGTCGCCGCCATGGATTGGAGCTTGTAATCAAGGGCGCGGCTGCATCCCAGGTGGATGAGATCGAAGCGTCTGATCAGCAGGACCTAGATGAACTGATCGGTGCGGAACGGACGATGCGCCTGCCGTCGTCGCTTCCCGAAGACCCTGTCGTTGCTCGATCCGAGCTTCGAGACGTCACGCGATTGCTGGAACGCTTGCGGGCGCTGCAGGGGCGTGACTCCAAGCTCGAGCACTTCGCGCGTGCACTCGACTTGGCGACCGACGACGGTCGCCCTTGCCTGGTGTTCTCAGAGTTCACGGATACAGTGAGTTATCTGAGAGATGCCTTGGTGCCACGTTACGGTAGCGCGCTCGCCTGCTACACGGGGGAGGGTGGTACAGTGCGCGAGGACGGAAAATGGGTCCAGGTATCGAAGGCCACCATCACGGAACGGCTCGCGCAAGGCAACATCCGGGTGCTCCTATGCTCAGATGCCGCGAGCGAAGGGCTCAACCTGCAGTCCGCCAGCGCGCTGATCAACTATGACCTGCCATGGAACCCAGCACGAGTGGAGCAGCGTATCGGCCGTATCGATCGCATCGGGCAAAAGGCCGGGGTGCTTCGAATCGTCAACCTTCTCCTCAAAGACAGTGTGGACGAGCGCGTGTACACGGTCTTGGGGCAACGATGCGATCTCTTCCGAACGTTCGTCGGCACCATGCAGCCTGTGCTCTCTGTGGCGCGACGGATGCTGCTCGGTATTGAACCATTCTCGTCGGAGGCGCTGAACTCCGAGGTCGACCGAGCGAAAGCGGATCACCTCGCTGCGGCTGCGTTTTCTACCAATGAACTCCCACCCCCGCCGGCATTTCCCCCAGGAGTAACCATTCATGACCTTGCCCGTGCGTTCTCCGGAATTCGTGCGCATGGCGAGGTGGAAACGCCCAACGGGCGTCGACGGGCAGTCGTGACTGCGCGTGAACTGGCGGGGAGCACGGAGACACTGCCGCTATCACCGTTCGATCCAGTATTCCGCCGACTACAACCTATCGGCGAGGGGTCTGGGGACCTGCTTCCGCTGGTTGTTGCAGTGGTGGAGCAGGACGCGTTTCGTGTCGCAGTCGCGGCATGGGCGAGCGTGGAGGGCCCGGAGTTGCTGGACCGTGCGGAACGACTCGAAGCGCTCTTGGGACAGTGGAATGGCCAGCCCGTGTCCGACAAGGACTGGCAGGCCGCTCATGCGGCAGCTCGCAGTCGTGCGAGCGAACTGGTTGCAGCTATGGCGCGACGTGCCCTTGATGAAGAACGCGCCGGGCTTGAACGACAGGTGCAGGCCGCATCGGTCAGGCTTCGTCGCGAGGTTGGGCGCTTCCTCGCGTGTGCGCGTGACGCCGGTCAAGACTACAACGCAGCCTTCCACCGCTGGATGCAGCGTGGGGGGCAAGTCGCCGCGCTCCTCGCGCAGGCGCACGATCTGATCGGCTACCCTGAGTGGTCGGACGCCGAAGTTGCGGAGTCGGAGCGGGCGGCACTGTCGCTGAGCGCCAATCAGCGGAAGAATGTGCTGCTTGCCACTCCGCTCGAAGCCGCCATCAAGGACCCTCGCTGGATGGCACGTTCCACGCTTGCCAGGCTTCCGCTGGTCAGTACAGTTGGGCCCACGTGACGAGATCATGAGTCAGAGCATCTTCCTGCTGAACGCTTCCAACGAATTGTCAGAGCTCGAAGAGCAGGCGTTTCTCTCAGAAGCGTCTCTTCAAGAGCTGCTCGCGAGATACCCCGCGCTTCTCGGCACAGCCACAGACGAGAGTGCTCCTCGCCGATGGCTGCTGGTCTCTCGCGAGGTCGGGGTACCAGACGAACTGGACGGATCGTCCCGCTGGTCACTCGATCACTTGTTCCTCGATGAGTATGGGGTGCCCACGCTGATCGAGGTAAAACGCGCAAGTGATCTTCGGATCAGACGGGAGGTGGTCGGTCAGATGCTCGACTACGCCGCGAATGCAGTAGCCTATTGGCCCGTCGAACGTGTCCGATCTGAGTACGAAAATCGGTGTGTCCGTGACGGCGTTGATCCAAGCGACACCTTGCAGGGCACCTTCGGAGAAGCGCTTGGTGGGGTTGATGCTTTCTGGCAGCAGGTCAAAACCAATCTTCAGGCGGGCCGCATCCGACTGGTTTTTGTGGCTGATCGGATACCGCGGGAGCTTCGCCGCATTGTGGAGTTCCTCAACCAGCAGATGGACCCAGCTGAGGTTCTCGCCATTGAGCTACGGCAGTATGCAGCCTCCGGAATGACCACAATCATCCCAACGGTGATCGGGCAGACGGCAGAGGCGGCGCAGCGAAAAGGGGCGGGCAGCAATGGTGCCACACAGTGGACCGAAGAGAGCTTTTTTGCCGCGCTCTCGAGGACGGATTCAGCAGCGATTCCCGTCGCGCGGGCGCTCGTCGATTGGGGTATGAAGAATCACGCGCGCTTTTGGTGGGGGCAGGGCAAGACCGCAGGATCCTGCTTCCCAGTGATCGATGCCAATGGCCTGAGCTACCAGATCTTCGGCCTTTGGACCACTGGAGCAATGGAGGTCCAGTTCCAGTGGCTGGCTCGAAAGCCCGAGTTCGCCGATGAGTCAGCGCGCGAATCAATTGCAGCCGAGCTCAATGCGATTGTCCCGAACTCCATTCCTCCGGGTGCACTAAGGCGGCGTCCGAGCATTAAACTGAATGCCTTCACCAGCCCGGAAAAGCTTGAGGCGCTATGAAGGTGCTAGATAACGTCCTGGCGCGAATTCACGGTTCGAGCGTCGCTGCGCTTTGACCGCACAATCGGGGCGGTAGGGGAAGACAGATCTGGCAGGTGCGTACTGGCCAGCCCAGAATGTCCTCGAGTCGCGACGCGGGCATCAGTCGCGAGTCCGATATCCACCGGAGCATAGGGCAGTGCCGATCATGGAGCATTTCGCCGTCGCGTAGCCGCAGCATGTGCAGTGCGCCGGGAATCAGCACCGGCCGTCCCAGCACAAGTACGATCCGTGTTCGATCAGTGATCGGTGGACGCCGCACTAGCAAAGGTGCCCCTTCGAGCCCTGCGCAACGGATGCGCACGTGGTCGATTTGTCGAGTACAGGCACCGAAGTAGATCGCCGCGATCCCAAAATGATTGCTGCCGATCCGATCCGGCTGGATCTCACGAGTGTCTACGCACCCCGCTTCAGACCACGCCTCGATAAGGACGAGGCTGTGCATGGTCTCGACAGGCGCATTGATGGTGGCGGCGAATAGCGTGTCGCCGCCCAGCGTAAGGCCAAAGACGCTCTCCGTTACCGCCCATGACGCCGATAACGGTGGATGATGCGTCGCTCGAGTCGAAAGCAATCGGAGCAATTTATTGATCTCTCTCACGAAGCCTCCTCAGGACTGGGCGTGTAGAGCGCGTGTGCCCCCCGGACTGAGGCGAGCCCGACACACTGATTGGTGGAGCCTTTGGGGGATCTGCGGATGGGCTCCGTTTGGCTGCACTGCGTGGCCGATCGCCGAAGAGATCCTCAAGCACGTCGCGGCTGTCGTCCCCGTCCCCGCCGAAGGGGTCTGGGTCGAGCGCTGAAAGCAGCTCTGATAGCCACCGCCAATCGTCCGGATGCTTGGCAAGTGCTCCGGCCACCATGTACCCCAGCCGATGCCGGCGCTGAAGGTCGGGGCTCCGAATCGCTTCTTGGGTGATGTCTTTGACGGTGACTCGTGGCAGGCATCGGTTGGCCACGAAGAGCGGCAGGGCAATCCGGACGTCGCGAGCGCATTGGCCAGCGACAAGCGTTAGCCATGGGCTGGGTCCGGGGTGTGGTCCACTGGGACCGTCTGGGCCACGGGCTCGTACTGCCCAGTGCCAAACGTGCTCTTCCCCCGTGGCCCGAAAAGACTCGAGTGTCACAGGGGCGTCGTCACCAAGGCTCTTGAGTACCCGAAGGACGGAGAGCCAGGTCGGCCAGTATGAATGCGGTGGTGTCATGATCCACCATAGGCGTGCCGTCGGGCTCCCCAGAAGGGCGTGAAAAAACCGCATTTTCGCCTATGACTGGCGGTGTTTATCACACTTCGCTTGGTCAGCCCGGTCGTTGCCGCACAATGACTTAGCGATGGCAGGTAGCGCAAAAGCGTGTATCGCCGCACAAACCCGAGCGGCGATACATGCTTTCTTCGAAAAAGTGAGCCAATAGCTGGCGAGAGCGCGGAACGATGCGCGGTGAGGGATCCGCGGCAGGGGCCGCGTGGCGCGGCGCAGACACGCCGCTAGGGTGTGGCGCCCTCAACCCAGGAGCCCTGTGTGTTAGAAGTGCGCCATTCCGCTTCCCCCGCCGTATGGTCCCGAATCCGTGCCGCGTGGGCCCGGACGATGATCGGCCTGATCGGCGTCCGTCTTAATCCATCCTCCGCTCGCAGGCTGGGGGCGGCTCTGTCGACGGCCAATCCCGAAACCGTTCACCATGGTATCGATGCCGCCCGGGGACAGCTGACCGGCGCCCGTAAGCGACTAAGCTTGGCGAGTGAGCCAGGCCACCGCGCCTGGATGAGGGCCCGCCGGATTGCCCGTGCCGATGCCCTCCAGGAGGTCGTCCGCCGCGCCGCTGACGAACGTTGCCGCCTGCAGGCGGCGCTGCCACACCATGCAATTCCCGACCGCGAAAGCTCCGCGGTCGGCCTCCTCATGGCGGTTGCTCTGGCAGCGGAGGGCTGGCTCACGTACGCGGCCCTTTCGGCCACCCTCCCGGAACAGCCGGTTCCTCTGCTCCTTGCCTCGCTGGTCGCGGCTCCGCTCGCAGCCCTTCTAATGCATCGGGCGGGAACACTGGCTCGGCGCGCGACATGGTCGCAAGCTCTGCGCTGGCAGGACGGACTCGCGATCGCAGTATGCCTGATCGGTCCCAGCGTTCTTGGGGTGGGGATTGTATTAAGCCGCCTTGGCGCGATCCCCGATACTCGACCGGACCACCGCCTCGCTACGGTCGCCGTTGGAGCTGGCCTACAAGCGTGCCTCCTCGGTCTCCCTGGCATCCTTGGGTGGCTCAGCGCAGACCCTGTCCCCGGGCTTTCCGCAGCGGCCGCACGCGAGGCGCGACTGACAGCTCAGCTCGCACGGACCGTCCGGCAGCTGCAGGAGGACAACGAACGGGAACGACGGTTCGAGCAGCAGCTGGACGCTCGCCTCAATGAATCGCTGTCCGCGCTCGACTACTGGTGGTCGGTGTACTGTCCGCCGGCGCTGAAGACGGAGCAGCCGGAACGCGTGAATCTCCGTCGCCCCAACGACGACGGTGGCAGGGCTCCGGTCCTGGCGATCGGCACTTTCGGGTCATCGGAACGATGAGCTGGCGCAAATCGATACTGATGTGCGCCGCGCTTTCGCTGCTATGCTCCTGCTCGTCGCCAGGACCGACCCCACTGCTGATGCGACGCGTCGTGGCCGTGTACGTGGACGTGTCAGCGAGTCGCCGCATCGAGGAGGACTCGGCAGCCATCGCGCAGCTCGCTCGCGAGCTGCGGGCCGGAGACCGGCTGCTCCTCATTCCCACTGGCCGAGAGCTGGGTGAAATACGACCGGTGCTGGATAGCGTGCTCCCTGGAACACGGCTCGACGCTTGGGTCCAGGGGGCTGGATTGGAGGTCGGCCGCAATGCCGAGGTGGCTGATGAACGTCGGCACGCTCTCCATATGGCCGTGGTCGATGCCATACAACGCGCCGTGCAGGAGCGCGGCCGCGCGCCGGAATCTCGGCTCGTAGACGCTGTGTGTCATGCCACCACCCTGGCGCGAGCGCAGCGCGCAGAGTCACACGTAGCGAGTACACGCGTGATCGCCGTGTTGCTCACAGATGGCATTGAGGAATCCCCGCTGATCAATCATGCGCGTCGCATTCCGGATGCTCGTACGGCCGCTCCACTCGCCGCACGGCTCGGCGCGCTCGGTCAGTGTCATGCACCATCCGATCTGCTCACTCTCCGCATGGTCGGAGTCCGACATCGACTTGATACCGCCGGGCTCATTCGCTGGTGGACCATCGTCCTCACATCGATGGGTCTACGGATCAGTCCAAGCGATATCGTGACCGCCCCAATTAGCACTCTCCTTTCGTGAGGACGAACAGCCCGATGCCATCACTCGGTACAATTACCCCGTCGTTTCGCCCGGAACGCCTTGACATCGCGTGCACGGGTGCGCTCCGTGCCGCTCACGCTGTAGAAATCGCCGAGCTGCTTCGCTTGGCACGCGACTACTACTGCTACGGGGAAGTAAGGCTTCGGTTCTGTGCCGCGCAGGTCACAACAGCCGCCGCTGAGCACCTCAAGTTGTCACTGTCGGACGAACTGACCACGGGAATGCAGGTGAGCATCGAGGGGCCATCGACCCTGCGAGATAGGCTCCTCGGTACGGCGCCGAAGCGCGAGGCCGTAACCCGATCCATTGGGTTTCGTGTCAACGCCCCCACCAAACCCCGCACCCGTCGACGCTCATGAGCCGGGACACCGAAGAGTTCTGCGTTCCGGAGCTTGCGTCGATCGGTCTTGACTTGAAGTGCTCGACACTTAACCGGGGTGTCCTGATACTCGGAGCGAGCGGGACAGGGAAGAGTCGGTCGGCCATCCTCCCCATTCTTGCTGCGGTGCGGCAGCAGTGGGAGCGCTCAGAAAAAGGCAAACGGGACTGCATGCTCGTGATTGATCCCAAGCGTGAGCTGATCAAGTCGATGGACGACCACGTCCTGATCTTGGGTCAAGAGGGCAGCATACCGATCCGATTCTACGACGATTCCATCGACCGCTCGGACGCGGGCGTACTCCTGGACGAGGCGCTCGCCCTCAGTCCGGGTGCTACTCCCTTCGCGCGCGATCCTTTCTGGCGATCGAGCGCACGATCGTTGCTTCGTGCGTGCCTGCTGCTCGACACGACCGTCCATGCAGAGGCCACGTGTGAGGAGGAGGCGCGACTGCAACAGCAGCTACTTTGGCGTGCTTTGGCAAAGGTATTCGATTCGCGCGCCGGTGGAAAAACAGGTGCTACGGAATCATTGCTGCAAAACGATCGGCCGTGGAGCCGATACATGGCGTTGTGTCGACTGCTGCAGCGAACGTCCAACGATACATCCGAGTTGCTTCCGCAGCAGCTCGCGCAGGTGATCAAGCTGCACGTTCCGACATACAACCCCGCGGACCTACTGAGCGTGCACAGTCTCGCGCCAGAGACTGGAACCAGCGTGGTCGGCACGGTTGCCTCTGTGCTGGGACCGCTGACGGACTCCCGCGTCCAAGACAGCATTGACTTCGACCCAAGCCCGTGGCCGTCGGCTCGCTATAGGCTCAGCATGGACGAGGCGATCAGGGATGGACTCTTGATGGCGTACCAGCCCCGCGAGATCAGTGATGAGAACGCGATGATTGGTCGCGCGATCAAACGAGCATATCTACGGGCCATCATTCGGGGCGCCGCATGCGATGCACACGGGGTCCCGCAACGACGCGCCTTCTACATTGCCGATGAGTTCCAGCGGTTTATCGGCGGGGAAGAGATGTACTTCGACGTTATGCGATCGGCTTCCGGGCACGCGATCGTCGCATCTCAGAGTCAGGCCGCGTTGGTACAGGCGCTCGGTCCTGGCAAGGAGCTCGAGGCACAGGCGATCATGGAGAACCTCTCTACGCGAGTGCAGTTCATGTCGCCGGATCCCCACACGACTAACGCGTGGTTGACGCTCATCAGCCGGCCACCGGTCGTAGAATACCCACATGTACTGACCGTCCGACCCATCAGTATGCTGAAAACAGGGCAGGCTTACTGGTTCTCGGAAGGACGATTCGGCTACGGGCAGGTCAGGCTTCAATGAATTCGGTAGCGGTGTAGCGTGACTGTCAGCCCCCTCGGATAATGATTCAGCATGACAAAATCAGATAACGCAGATACGGGAGCGCACGCTCCCCTCGGAGCAGCGCTGGAAAGAGTGGGGCAGCTGTTCCTGTCTTCAGGCACCCGCGCGGGCATCCTGCCTCCGACGGCACTGTACAACGAGGGATGGATGCTTCGACTCGTGCTTGATTGGTTTGCGCGTCAGGCGCCGGTCGAGCACCCGTTGGATGTTTTACCGGGGCACGGATGGCGATCCGAGGTCCTCTTGCCGTCCGCGTTTCTACCGCGGCGCCGCGGCGACGAGCTCGCGGAATCCTTCACCCACGCGGATGCGGTTATTGGGGCGACCCGGCGAGGCTCGGGGCGCGGCGACGTGCTCCCCGCCCACGAGACGAAGCAGTTCGTGGTGGTAGAGGCTAAGCTCATGTCCGGGCTTTCAGCGGGGACCAAGCGGGCCGCCACATACAATCAAGCGGCGCGAAATGTGGCATGTCTGGCTACCGCTCTACAGCAGGGAGGGGTGAGTCCTGCCGGTATACGCGCGGGTTTCGTGGTGGTGGCCCCCGCATCTCAGATCGACGCCGGGGTTTTTGGCGATTGCTGCAAGAAGGAACACATCATCGAAGTGGTTCGGGCGCGGGTTGTCGCCTACAATGGCGACCGCGATGAATGGTTCCAGCAGACGTTTCTTCCCACCGTGTCGGCCATCGACGTACAGTTGATTTCGTGGGAATCGGTGTTGAACCACGTGAGGATCCATGCTGCCGAAGATGCTGCGGCGCTGACAGAGTTCTACGAGCGATGCCTCTTTTTCAACTCGCGCCACGGTATCGCGACCAACAGCACGATAAAGCCATGAGCGGTGTGCCCTAATGCCTCGCGAGGTCGTGATCTTTGATACAAATGCGCTTCGAAGTGTGGGGCGCCGTCACGTTGACGAGCTCGTCGCCGCTCACCGTAAGCATTCGATCGCGAGCCTGGCCTCGACGATCGTCGCTCTCGAGTTGATCAGCGCGATTGGCGGCGCCGATCCGGTGGATGCCGTGGCGGGGCTCAACGGTGTGGTCGCCTTGACGCGGCTTACGCAAATATGGGATCACGGCACGTACATCCCCTTCGTTCGATCCCCAATCGATCAGCGGCTTGTAGCATTTGACAACACGAGATCGGATGAGGCGTTTGTCCGATGGCTGGGAACGTTCTTGCTGCGGCTTGCCGAGGTGCAGAAGCTGCCACTGGAGCCTGAGCTTGCAGAGGCGTGCGAGGAGATTCGCGCTTGGGTTCTGGCGCGAGAAGAGGCATACGGGGCGTCTCTCGCGAAGGCGGCATCGGACGGTGCCGAGTTGATGAAAGCTCACGCGAACGTGGAATCGGATCGAGAGGCCCAGCTCGAGACCATGCGGTTCCTCCGTGAGCGTGGGAGTACGTTCACCGCGGAAATCCTTGCGATGTTCCACCCCCACATCGATGAGGACTCGCCTGAGTCGATTCTCGCGCCGGAGGCTGAGTGGATGCTGGAGCACGCCGGCACGTCGATCGCTTTCATTCATAACCAACTGGTCTTGTCGGCCGGGGGCGAGATTGACCCGAGCAAATCGAAGCATGCGAACAGCGTCTGGGACTCGCATGTCTGTGCCCTCATCGACCATCGGGCGCTGTTGCGGCCCGGAAATGTCTTCTTCGGGGCGCCAGTCTACGTGGTCAGTTCCGAACGTCAGATCGTTCGAGCGGCAGAAGCTTCGGGGGCTCGCGGGAGGCTACGGCGTCTCGGCGAGCATTGCGCCAGAGTCGGCTTGGGTGGTCTCGCGGCGGAAAAGCGGTGGGTGTAGTTGCCCCGCTTGGAAGCGGCTGCAATCCTGGAAAGCGCCAGCGCCGCAACCGACTGAGGATGGTCCTGCCGAAAAACTGGGAAAGCAGCCGATTCTCGTTCTTCCGCGACCGGCGGAAGCGTCGAAAAAGCAAAACGGCCAACCCATTGAACATCAACGAGTTGGCCGTTCTGCTTTCTATCTTCTCTCAGTCGGGGCGACTGGATTTGAACCAGCGACCTCCTGCTCCCGAAGCAGGCGCTCTACCGGGCTAAGCTACGCCCCGTGCGATTCCGTACCAGATACTACACCGCTACTGCAACGCGCCTGGAAGGACTCGAACCTCCAACCTTCTGATCCGTAGTCAGATGCTCTATCCAATTGAGCTACAGGCGCAACGGACTTCCAACCGGAACCGCACCCCCCGAAGGGGATCCCCGTGAAGGGGCCCTACCCCCCGCCTTGCGGCGAAGGACCCGCAACCTACTGGCACTACATGGGTCGTACAAGACTCGAACTTGTGACCTCCACGATGTCAACGTGGCGCTCTAACCAACTGAGCTAACGACCCGGACATCGGCCCTACAGAGCGGGAAACGGGACTCGAACCCGCGACCCCAACCTTGGCAAGGTTGTGCTCTACCAACTGAGCTATTCCCGCATACCAACTCGGTCACCCTGACCGATCCTGCTGTCCTGCTATGGAGCTGAGGGGAATCGAACCCCTGACCTCTTGAATGCCATTCAAGCGCTCTCCCAACTGAGCTACAGCCCCGGGACCCAACGCCCCCGCCAAGCGAGAGCCTGGCGGCTCCCCGCCAGCGAGGGCGTCAGGAACCGCGAAGTCTAGTCAGGTGTATGTCCTGCGTCAAGCAGAGTTTCCCGATTCGCACTGGCGAAAGCTCACCGGTGGCGTATCTTGCATGGCTCCCCCGCTGTGCGCTTCAACCTCGCCATCGCGCTGGGTTTTGGAGCCGTTCGCGCTGACGCCGTCGCGAACCGTGGGGCCGGGCCTCAGGCGCCGATCGTTGTGCAGGCCAGCCGAGCCCACTCGCTTTGCAGCTCCATCGTCTCTCTGTCGGGGGTGCGTGCGCGCACCCCAAGGTCCATAGAACGCCATGACTGAAGTCAAGCGGAAGCGCCGCCGGGCCACCCCCGCGGGCATCGCCCCCAGCGAGCCGGAACGCGACATCCTCGACCAGTATCTCTACGAGGTCTCGACCTATCCGCTCCTCAAGGCCGCGGAAGAAATCGAGCTCGCCAAGAAGATTCGTGCCGGTGATCAGGATGCGCTGCAGGAGCTGGTCAAGCGTAACCTCCGCTTCGTCATCTCCGTCGCCAAGAAGTATCAGAACCGTGGCCTCCCGCTCATCGATCTGATCGGTGAAGGCAACGTCGGGCTGCTCACCGCGGCGCGAAAGTTCGATCCCGATCAGGGCGTCAAGTTCATCTCCTACGCCGTGTGGTGGATTCGGCAGGCCATCCTGTCGTCGCTCGCGCGCCAGGGGCGCACGGTGCGCGTGCCGCTCAATCGGACCGCCGACCTCTCGCGCATCATCAAGGCGTCGGAAATCCTCCGCCAGAAGCTGCGCCGCGAGCCGTCGCCCGAAGAGCTCGCGCAGGTCACCGGCCTGTCCGTGGATGTCGTGCAGTCGCTCGCTGCGCTCAATACCGGCGATGTGCGCCTCGACGCCCCGATGGACCCGGATGGCGATCGCTCCCTCATCGAGCGCTTCGTCGCCGATGAAATGCCCGACACGGAAGAGGAAGCCATGAATCGCTTCCTCACCGATGAAATCGAGCAGGCGCTCTCCACGCTCCCGCCGCGCGATGCCAAGGTGCTCCGGCTCTACTTCGGTCTCGAAGGCGGGCGCGAGCATACGCTCGAAGAGATCGGCTCGATGCTTGGCGTGACCCGCGAGCGCGTGCGTCAGCTCCGCGACCGGGCGCTCAAGCGCCTGCGGGAAGGGGATGTGGGGCGGGCGCTGAGCAGCTTCGCGGCGTAAAACCCGTCGACTCCGAACCCAAGAACCCCGAACCCCGAACGGATCAGTTCGGGGTTCGGGGTTCGGGGTTTTCGGTTTGGGGTTTACGGGTTTCGAACTAGCCACATTCCCCCGCCGCTGTCATATTTGTGATCCCATGATCGAGTTCAAGAACGTCCACAAGGCTTTCGGACCCAAGCAGGTGCTCCGTGGCTTCTCCCTCGCGGTCAACGAGGGCGAGACCATGGTCATCATTGGCTACTCCGGGACCGGCAAGTCGGTGGCGATCAAGCACATCGTCGGGCTCCTCGAGCCCGACAGTGGTGAGGTCTGGGTCGACGGCAAGCGCGTCGACGAACTCTCGCGCAAGGATCTCTATGCGCTGCGCGGGAAGATCGGCTACGTCTTTCAGTTCGCGGCGCTCTTCGACTCCATGACCATCGGCGAGAACGTCGCCATGGGGCTGCGCAAGCAAGGCGAGCTCTCGGAAAAGGAAATCGGGGTGCGCGTCACCGAAGCGCTCGAACTCGTGGATCTCCCCGATGTGCAGCGCCGCATGCCCGCCGAGCTGTCGGGCGGCATGCGCAAGCGCGTGGGCATCGCGCGCGCGATCGCGCTCCGCCCCAAGTACATCCTCTACGATGAACCCACCACGGGGCTCGATCCGGTCACCTCGGCGACGATCGACAACCTCATGGTGCGCATGCGCGAACAACTCGGCGTGACCGGCATCGTCATCACGCATGACATGCGCAGTGCCTACACTGTGGGTACGCGCATCGCCATGCTGTACGAGGGCACGGTGCGCACCGTCGGCACCATCGACGAGATCCAGCACAGCACCGATCCCATCGTGCGCCAGTTCATCGAGGGGCGGGCGACGCTCGATGACGAGAGCGAATTAGTGGCCGGGCTGCCCGGCAGCCTGCCCGCCGACGTGCACACCAGGGCGCACGGCTGATGGAACGCCACACCGGCGAACCGCGTAAACGTCCCCGCGCCAAGCTGGAGACGTCCGCCGGTGGCGTGGTCTATCGCCTCGAGAATGGCGAGCCGGTGTTCCTGCTCATTCGCGACAGCTATCGCAACTGGGGCTTCCCCAAGGGACATCTCGAAGACGCCGAAGCACCGCACGTGGCCGCGGTGCGCGAGGTGCGCGAAGAGACCGGTCTCGACGATGTCGAGCTCGATGGTGAAATCGATACCATCGACTGGTTCTTTCGTTTCCGCGGGAAGCTCGTGCACAAGGTCTGTCACTTTTACCTCATGCACACCGAGCGCGAAGACACGGTGCCGCAGAAGGAAGAGGGGATCACCGCCTGCAAGTGGGCGCGGTTCGATGAAGCCGCGCGCCTGGTGAGCTACGCCAACGCGCGCGAGGTGCTCCTGCGCGCCAACGCGATGGTGCAGGGGATCGACCTGTCGCTCGACCCGGCCGAACCACCGCGCCGCACACCCGGCGGCACACCGGTCATCACGCCGATCGCGTCGCCGGTCGTGACGGCCGATCCGGCGATGCCCCCGCGCGAGCTCCCGCAGTCGTGACGAAGGTTGCCCGCCCCTCCGGCGACGCCACGTCGGCGCCGCTCTGCCTCGTTGCGCTCCTCAAGCGGGACCGGGCGCGCGCGATGGTGCGCAGCGCCTTCCCGCGCCGTCGCGCCCACGTCATCAGCGCGCGCAGTGCCGCCGACGTGGAGGAGCAGCTCATCAAGGATCTCGTCGATGCCGTCATCATCGATGCCGGCGCCGGCGAAGACGCGCAGAAGCTCCTGGCCAAGGCCGAGGAGTTCTCGAGCATCCCATTTGTGCTGATCTCGCCGCTGCTGCCGGCCGATGCGCCGGTGGTGAGCAAGGCGGTTGATGCCGGCGTTTGCGACATCCTTATCGAAGGGGTGGACGACAGCGCCGCCCGCGACCTCGTGGTGCGCCGCGCCTTCAGCACCCGCTTCGAGAAGGCGCTGGCGACCCCGCCGGCGCTGCTGCACCTCGAGACCCCGCTCCAGATCGCCGTCTGGGCCAGCGTCGTACGCCGTGCCGGGCGTCCGGTCCGCACCGACCAGCTGGCCAAGGAGCTCGGTGTCTCCCGCGAGCACCTCTCCCGGAGCTTCGCGGTGGGGCAGGCCCCCACCCTCAAGCGGGTCATCGACCTGGTCCGGGTGCTGGCCGCCGCCGAGTTGTCCAAGAACGCCGGCTACGACGTGCGGGACGTGGCCCAGGTGCTCGGCTTCGCCAGCTCGTCGCATCTCTCGAGCACCACGCAGCGCCTCGTGGGCGCCAAGGCATCGAGCCTGTCGCGGTTGCGCGCCGTGGATTTGCTGGCCCGCTTTGAGAAGACGTCGACCTCTCCAGAATCGGACGACGACATCGCTGGGCAATGAGTCGAACGGTCAGGCGCCTGCATCAAGGAGATCGTGTCGTTGTCGTCGGGGCTGGTCCCGCGGGACTGACAGCGGCGCTGCTGGCGCAACGCGCGGGGGCGCGCGTCACCGTCTTGGAACGGGACACCGTGGTTGGAGGGATCTCTCGTACCGTCGAGTTCAGGGGCGTCAGGCTGGATATCGGAGGACACCGGTTCTTCACGAAGTTCGCACGCGTGCAACAGCTGTGGGAAGAGCTACTCGGTTCCGAGCTGCGCACGGTGCCGCGGCTTTCTCGCATTCTTTACGATGGTAAGTTCTTCGACTATCCGCTCAAGGCCGCGAATGCACTCCGCGGCTTGGGAGCGATAGAAGCCATCCGTATCATCCTGAGCTACTGCGCCGCGCGGATTCATCCGAAGAGAGATGAGCGCACGTTCGAGGATTGGGTAGTAAATCGGTTTGGTCGGAGACTCTTCGAGATTTTCTTCAAGACGTACACCGAGAAGGTGTGGGGGCTCCCATGCGAGGAGATCAGCGCTGAATGGGCCGCTCAGCGCATTCAGGGGCTCTCTCTTTTGCGTGCGCTTATCAGTTCCGCCGGCCTCAACAGGCGATCTCACGCGATCAAGTCGCTCATCACATCGATGCACTATCCGCGGCTTGGCCCCGGCCAGATGTGGGAGGCCTTTCGCGAACGGCTCTTGAATGGTGGGGCGACGGTCCTGACTGATGCCGAGGTCACCGCTATCTCGAGAACGGCCCGCGGTGTGCACTCGGTCACGGCGCGGGTAGGCGAGCGTGAGCAGGACTTTCCAGCGGAACACGTGATTTCGACAACCGATCTCCGGGCGTTGGTGACATTGCTGACGCCGACGCTCGGTGAATCGGTGCATGAGAGCGCACGTGGCCTTCGGTATCGAGACTTCCTACTGGTCAGCCTCGTCGTCGCCAACCCGCAGGTCTTCCCCGACAACTGGATTTATGTCCACACGCCAGGGGTTCGGGTTGGGCGTATTCAGAATTTCAAGAATTGGAGTTCCGACATGGTACCCGACCCGAGCGTGACGAGTCTGGGACTCGAGTATTTCTGCTTCGAAGGCGATGAGCTGTGGACCATGCCGGACGACGCTCTCGTCCTGCTTGGACAAGCCGAGCTTCGGCAGCTTGGCTTGATTGCGGACGAGATGTTCTTGGATGGTGCGGTCGTGCGCATGCCGAAGGCCTATCCGATTTACGACGAGTCTTACCGCCGGCGCGTCGAGGTGATTCGTCGTGCGCTCGATACGATGGACAACTTCCACACCATCGGTCGAAATGGCATGCACAAGTACAACAACCAAGATCACTCGATGCTGACCGCTATGCTGACCGTCGATAACACGTTGGCGAGCGCGGCCCCGACAGATGTGTGGGCAGTGAACACGGATTACGAGTACCACGAGGAGCAGCGGGTCGCTTCGAATGACTGACGGCGTCGAGCGCCCCCTGTACCACGGTTAGGGGGCGCTCGCCCTTGTGACTAGGAGCGGTGGTGTTGCTGACCATGATCGCGTTCAGGCAACCCCATTGTGCGGTAGCGCGTGACAGCCGCGGCTACACCGTCGAGGGATTCAAAACCCAACAAGCCGTGCGGGCTCTCCTCGTACCCCAGGTCCAGACAGTTCCACGGGGAGTTTGCCACGCAGTTCTGATAGACCGCCGAACTCCCCACGGTCGAGGCTTGATAGCCCAGGCACCAGTAAGTGGCGTGTCCCGCATAGGTGTCGTACGCGAAGCTGTTATCTGCATTCCAATACTCAACATACGCTTCGTACGTGTCCGGATTGTCCGGGCAGTTCGGATCGATGAAGCGGTACCAACGGTAGCCCGCCGGACACGGGTACGTGGAGCAGGTTGCGTCCGTGCCCCCGTCCTGCGGCGCGCTTGCCGCGATTACGAGCGGAGGATTAGGCACGGTGGATCTCGCCTCAGTGCCCGAGCTGAGCGAGGCGGTCTCGGACACGAGGGCCAGGACCAAAAGCGTGATTCGCGCAAACATGTAGCCTCCTTGCGGATGAAAGGGGAATCGTCGCTCCGGGCGTGCACCATGGAGGTGTGCTCTCCTTCCGTCAGCCCCGCTCGCGATCAAGAACAGTCGGATTCTGTCCCAACATCCTTCCGGCTCTGGCGCTGTCCTCATCTACGAAGCGCTTCGCACAGACGCTCGCTGACATACCCCTCGTCAAATCGTCGTCGCAACTCGCGAGGTCCCCAGCCGATGTGTCGAACGAGAAGCGAACGTAAGCGCTTCGGCGATGTGATCCCCGCTTCCACCGATAACCGCTCCAGCGTCCAGTCCCGAACCACAAGCATCTCGCATGCGAGCGGAAGCCTGAGCACGGATACGATGGCGCCTGCGGAAGCGAGGCGCGCTTGCTGCAGTTCGCGCGCGATGCGTTGATAGACGGCAACAGGCGGGGCAGCCCGTCGCTGAGGCGACGGGCGGGCAAACAGTTGCAGTAGCCATAGCCTTGCCGGCAGTGAGAGGACACTCAAGCGCTCGCACAGATCCTCGAGCATCCGGCTCCGCATTCGATCAGCGAGCGACGGGCCCGACAACAAGGATCGAGCGCGGAGCTCCCATTCTGGATCCTCGACGTCGAGGAGGTAGGCACGCCCAAGCGCCACGATGGGGAGTGCACGAGCGGCGAATTCACGTCGCATCTGGCCACAGATAACAATGGCGACGCCTGCACTCGTCGAGGAGCGGGTCAGCGACTGCTGATCCATTCTGGTCAGCATGAGTGGGTCGAGCCACAGTCGCTCGATCGAAGGCGAGAGACGCTGCAATAGCCCTTGGCCGGGAACGATCGAAAGCGGTGAGGCGGAAACGGCGACGCTGGCGAATCGCCTTTCGAGACTGGGCGAGAGCACAGTCGCGTCCCGGGGTTCGGGCATGCGCAACTCCGTCACAAGTCATTGGCTGAACTAGGCGAGAAGGGCGCAAGCTACGTCGCACGGTCGCTGCCGTCCGTGATTCCGCGCACGCTGGCCGGTCTCGGCCCGCGGCTACCGGTCACGCATGATGTGCCATCACGCGGCGAAGCCACACGCGATGGCGCCCGCGGACACTCCACCGCACATTGCATCTGAGCTTCGAGAGAATCCTCGCGAGCGACTCGCCATTTGCACCGCCAATCGATCGCCCCATGAGTCATGAAGTGCCCGGAACCCTGAACTCGGACGGCAAGACACGCCAGTGGATCACAAGAACCCTGGGTGTCGCGTTGCTTGTGCTGGCGATCGTGCCGGCGGTGCTCTGGGGCAATCCGTATCCCTCAAGCGCGTTGATGTACTGGGGTGTTGGTGGCCTGATGGTTGTGGCTCTATCGCTGCTCGTCCGACTCGTCCCTGCGCACTTCAATTTGGTCAAGCCGAGCGCCCGAGTCGGCGTCTTCAGTGATTCGTCGCCCACTGCCTACTCGTTGTTCACGGCGATAGTCGGGACGTGTGCCGCAGCATGGATGGCCCGGAATGTCTTCGGTTCGAGGGCGAGCACCACCGACGAAGTCGCGCAGCTCTGGCACGCGCGAATCCTGTTGACCGGCCGGTGGGCCCTCCCCGTAGACCCGGACCGTGCCTTCTTCGCGCTCGATACCGTCGTGGACGGCGAACGTTGGTATTCGCAGTTTCCGATTGGGGGACCGCTCCTTCTTGCCCCCGGCATGCTGATCGGTGCGCCGTGGATCATCAACACGCTGCTGACTGGGGCGAGCGCGGCGTCGGTCTACTGGTTTGCTCGCTCGGTCTATGGCGAGAAGGTCGCGCGGGTCGCCGCGCTGCTCATGGCCACTGCCCCGAGCATCGTAATCATGGGCGGGACCATGATGAATCACGTTCCCGTGCTGTTCCTTTGGACAGCCGTGCTGTGGCTGCTGCCGCGCTGGGAAGCGCAGGTTAGCGCCCGACGCCGCCATCTCACCGCTTTCTTCATTGGACTTTCGCTCGGATTGATGGCAACGATCCGTCCGCTCGACGCCGTGGCCGCCGCCCTCGCCACGGGACTGTTTCAGCTCACGCGCTTCAAGTTGAACATCAGCCGAAGTGTGGAGTGGGTGTCACAGAGCATCGGAGGCCTGCTAGGCGTGGCCGTACTTTTCATTGCACAATCGGCGACGACTGGGGCGGCCTTGCGCTTCGCCTACGATGTACAGTGGGGCGCTGGCCACTCAATCGGATTCCACATGGATCCTTACGGCCGGGCATTCACCCTGCAACGGGGGATCGAGCAGGCGCTCACTTATCTCGGCGAGATCGCCATGTTCGTAATGGCGTGGCCCGTCCCGTCCATTGTTCTCGTGAGCGTCTCGCTGCTCTTGGTCAGGCGCCCCACTCGGTGGGACTTCCTGCTATTGAGCCACTTTCTTGTCCAGCTGGGCTTGCACGTGATGTACTGGGGCCGCGGTGAATTTCTCGGTCCACGCTTTCTTTTCACGGCGCTGCCCACGCTGATCGTGTTCATCGCGCGTCTACCCATCGAGCTGAGCGAGCGGGTCTCGCCGGGCTGGCGGCCAGCCGTGCCAATGGCATTTGCCGCCATGATGGCGATCAGCTGGCTCGCGCCTGCGAGTACCCTTGGTGTTCGCGGACTGATGCGCATCGCGGGGCAATCGCGCGTCGCCCTCCGGGTCGATGTGGAGGGTGCAGTGAAGGCCGCCAGCATCGACAGCGCGGTTGTCTTTCTGCGCGAGCCGTTCAGCGCCCGACTCACGCGCCGCCTCTGGGGCCTCGGACTCCGTCGCGACGAGACCGCACAACTGCTCGCCGCGCATGACGCCTGTGCGGTGCACGCGGTGGTCGCGCAATTCGAGGCGGCGCCCTCACAACCTGTGAGCGCCGTTCGCGGCGTTCTGGCCGCGACGCCGCGCATCGTGGCAAGCGACACCGCCATGGCAAGCAGCGACGGCGTGCTGGCGCTCAACGGCCCCGGCTCGCTCGACCCCGCCTGCCGCACGGAATTCGACGCGGACACAACCGGAGGCTTTGTCGCGTTCGGGGTGGGACTGCCGCTCGAACCGATTGACCCCACGGGCCACGTCGCCGGTCCGATTGTCTACGCCGCCGATCTTGGGCCAGCCAACAGCCGGCTCATCCCACGATTCGGGGACCGGCCCTGGTATGTGGCAGTGAACCGGGGAAGAGGGGTGAGTCTGGAACGCATCCCCACCCCCAACCCAACCCGATATCCCCAAACTCCACCACCCCAAACCCCAAACTGATCAGTTCGGGGTTCGGAGTTAGGAGGTTTGGGGTTGATGGGTTCCTGCCGTCCGGCGGTTGCCCCACCCCACCCCCTTGTGATAATTTTCACAAGCTGTCCCCAAAAAACGTTACCAACGCTTTCCAAGCCTGCCCATATGGCCACCCAGACCGCCCTGCGCCCCGGCGAAATCAAGGACATCCTCCTGCGTGAGATCGAGGCGGCGGACCTCGCCGATCTCAACGTCGAGGAAGTCGGTACCGTCCTCGAAGTGAAGGACGGCATCGCCCGTATCTATGGCCTCGGCAAGGTCATGGCCGGCGAGATGCTCGAGTTCACGTCGTCCGAGACCAAGCAGGTCATCACGGGCATGGCGCTGAACCTCGAAGAAGACAACATCGGCGCCGTTATCCTGGGCGATTATCTCCAGCTCAAGGAAGGCGACGAAGTCCGTCGCACCGCCCGCGTGCTCGAAGTGCCGGTCGGTCCGGAACTCATCGGCCGTGTCGTCGATCCCCTTGGCCGTCCGATCGACGGGCTTGGTGAGATCCGCTCGACCAAGTTCCGCAAGGTGGAGTCGCCGGCCCCGGGCATCATCGTGCGTCAGCCCGTCAAGGAGCCCCTCCAGACCGGCATCAAGGCCATCGACTCGATGATCCCGATCGGTCGCGGCCAGCGCGAGCTCATCATCGGCGACCGCTCGACCGGTAAGACGGCCGTCGCGATCGACACGATCATCAACCAGAAGGGCCAGGGCGTCATCTGCGTGTACGTCGCCATCGGCCAGAAGGCGTCGACGATCGCGTCGGTCGTGGAGCGCCTTCGTCAGGCTGGCGCCCTCGAGTACACCATCGTCGTCGCCGCCTCGGCGTCCGACCCGGCGCCGATGCTCTACATCGCGCCCTACTCGGGCTGCGCGATGGCCGAGTTCTTCATGTACAACGAGGGCAAGCCGACGCTCTGCGTGTACGACGACCTCTCGAAGCAGGCCGCGGCGTATCGCCAGCTGTCGCTCGTGCTCCGTCGTCCGCCGGGCCGCGAAGCCTATCCGGGTGACGTCTTCTATCTCCACAGCCGTCTGCTCGAGCGCGCCGCCAAGCTGCGCGAAGACGAAGGCGTGGTCGATGGCAAGAACATCCTCAAGCCGGGTGGCTCGCTCACCGCGCTGCCGATCATCGAGACGCAGGCCGGCGACGTCTCGGCGTACATCCCGACGAACGTCATCTCCATCACCGACGGTCAGATCTTCCTCGAGACCGACCTCTTCAACGCCGGTATTCGCCCGGCCGTGAACGTCGGTATCTCGGTGTCGCGCGTCGGTGGCTCGGCGCAGACGAAGGCTATGAAGGGCGTGGCCGGCCGTCTCCGCCTCGACCTCGCGCAGTTCCGTGAGCTCGAAGCCTTCGCGGCCTTCGCGTCGGACCTCGACGCGGCCACGAAGCGTCAGCTCGAGCGTGGCGCGCGCACGGTCGAAATCCTCAAGCAGGGGCAGTACTCGCCGCTCCCGTTCGAAGAGCAGGTCGTGGTGATCTACGCGGCGACGAACGGCTTCCTCGACACGATCGACACCGGCAAGGTGCGGGCGTGGGAGAAGGGCTTCCTCGAGTACATGCGCGCGCAGTTCCCGCAGATCCTCGACGGCATGCGCAGCACGAAGGCGCTGGCCAAGGACGCCGAGGCCGAGCTCAAGCGCGCGATCGAGCAGTACACGAAGTCCTCCGTCGGCTGAGCCAGGGTATCTGACTCATGGCCAAAGGCCGCGAACTGAAGGGGCGCATCAAGTCCGTCGAGAACACGCGCAAGATCACGCGCACGATGGAGATGGTGGCCACTTCCAAGATGAAGCGCGCGGCGGACCGCGTCGCGTCGGCGCGTCCGTACGCGCTGGCGCTCGGCGAGGTGTTGTCGCGGGTGTACTCGCCGGAGCTCGCGGAGCAGTTCCCGCTGCTCCGGCGCCCGGCGCAGGTGCGCAAGGCCGCCCTGGTGGTGCTCACCGCCAATCGTGGCCTCTGCGGCGCGTTCAACACGAACCTCATCCGTGAATCGCGCGCCCGCCTGGCCGAGTGGGAAGGCAAGGGCATCAGCGTCGAGCTGCACATCGTGGGGCGCAAGGGCATCGGCTTCTTCAAGTATCTGGGCCGGAACCTCGCCACGTCGCGCGCCGACATTGGTGACCGTCCGAGCGCCGATGATGCGGCGTCGCTGATCGACGCGCTCATGGCGCGCTACGCGGCGGGTGACATCGACGCCGTGTACATCACGTACGCGAAGTACAAGAGTGCGCTGTCCACGCCGCCGGCCACGGAGCAGGTGCTTCCGGTGGTGGCGCCGACGGCGGACGGGGCGGCCGGCATGCGCGATTTCATTCTCGCGCCGTCGGCCGAAGAAATCCTCGAGGCGCTGTTGCCGCTCTATGTGCGCAATACGGTGTATCGCGCCCTCGTGGAGACGGCGGCCGGCGAGCAGGGCGCGCGCCGGACGGCCATGAAGAACGCGACCGACAACGCGACCGAGATGTTGCAGCTGCTCAAGCGCACGTACAACTCGGTGCGTCAGGCGCAGATCACGCAGGAAATCGCCGAAATCGTCGGCGGTGCATCGGCACTGCAGGGCTGACGTTTCACCATATCCAGTACGCATTCCATGGCTACCACCGCCGCCCCGACCACTGTCGGCAAGATCGTCCAGGTTATCGGCCCCGTCATCGACGTGGTGTTCGAGAACGATCACCTGCCTGAGCTCTACAATGCCGTGCGCGTCGATACGACGGCGCCCGACGGCTCCCATATCCGCGTCACCGCCGAGGTGCAGCAGCACATCGGTCGCAACCAGGTTCGCGCCGTGGCCATGTCGAGCACCGACGGCATCACGCGCGGCATGGAAGTGATCGACACCGGCAGCGCGATCACGGTGCCGGTGGGCGCGCCCGCGCTCGGCCGCATTCTCAACGTGCTCGGCGAGCCGGTGGACGATGGCGCGGATATCCCCGCCAACGCCGAGCGCTGGCCGATCCACCGCAAGCGCCCCGACTTCGTCAACCTCGAGCCCAAGACGGAAGTCTTCGAAACGGGCATCAAGGTCGTCGACCTCGTCGCCCCGTTCGTGAAGGGTGGCAAGATCGGTCTCTTCGGCGGCGCCGGTGTCGGCAAGACGGTCATCATTCAGGAGCTCATCAACAACGTCGCGAAGGGCCACGGCGGAAAGTCCGTGTTCTGCGGCGTCGGTGAGCGCACGCGCGAAGGGAACGACCTCTACCTCGAGTTCCAGGAAGCGGGCATTCTCGACAAGGTCGCGCTGATCTACGGGCAGATGAACGAGCCGCCGGGAGCCCGTCTCCGCGTCGCGCTCGCCGGTCTCACGGTCGCCGAGTACTTCCGCGACATGGAGAACGCCGACGTGCTCGTGTTCGTCGACAACATCTTCCGCTTCACGCAGGCCGGTTCCGAAGTGTCGGCCCTCCTCGGCCGTATGCCCAGCGCCGTGGGGTACCAGCCCACGCTGGCCACGGAAATGGGTGAGCTGCAGGAGCGCATCACCTCGACGCGCAACGGCTCGATCACCTCGGTGCAGGCCATCTACGTGCCCGCCGACGACCTGACCGACCCGGCGCCGGCCACGGCGTTCGCGCACCTCGACGCCACGGTCGTGCTCAATCGTAAGATCACCGAGCTCGGCATCTATCCGGCCGTGGACCCGCTCGATTCGACGTCGCGCATTCTCGACGCGCAGTACATCGGCGAGCGTCACTACAACGCGGCCACGACGACGCAGCGCATCCTGCAGCGGTACAAGGAGCTGCAGGACATCATCGCCATTCTCGGCATGGACGAGCTCTCGGAAGACGACAAGAAGATCGTCGGCCGGGCCCGTCGCCTGCAGCGCTTCATGTCGCAGCCGTTCGCCGTCGCCGAGCAGTTCACGGGTATCCCGGGCAAGTACGTGAAGCTCGAAGAGACGATCTCGAGCTTTGAGCGGATCTGCGCCGGTGAGTTCGATCACCTGCCGGAACAGGCGTTCTTCATGGCCGGTGGTGTCGAAGACGTGGTGGCGAACGCGAAGAAGCTCCAGGGCTGATTCGTGAGCGACTCCCTGAAGGTGTCCGTCATCTCCCCCGAGCGCGTGCTGTTCGAAGGCACCGCGCGCGGGGTGGTGGCGCCGGCGTTCGACGGTGAGGTGGGCATCCTGCCGATGCACGCCCCGCTGATGACGCTCCTCGGCCGTGGCACGCTCCGCGTGGACACGACCGCCGGCGAGCAGCGGTTCACGGTGAGCGGCGGCTTCCTGCAGGTCGTCGATGACACCGTGCGCGTCGTCACGGAACACGCGACGCAATAAGACACACCCCGCCACCGGAATCGGTGGCGCGGCCAATGCAGTGACGCGGTTGAGGTGCCTTCGGGCGCTTCCTGCGTGTGTCCTCGCGGGGTTCGTCGTGCAGAGCGGTGCCCGACGAACCACCGCGGCGACCAAATGTCGGAGGCGAGGATCTCTCCGGAGTCGCTTTCTCAGTGGTGCAACGTCACCACGGTATGCGCCGTAGAGCAGATGTCGCGTGGCACGATGCCACGCACTGCCCTCCTGCCTGCACGCAGCGTGTCGGCTGTCGTCTCCCTCCTGCCTCATGTCACTCCGTGTCGTAGTCCTCGGACAGGTGCCCGCCCCTCTGGCGGCCCAGTTGCCGGCGATGCTGTCGGCGATGGACCTGTCACTCGTCGCCCAGGCGACGGATCGTCGCGCGGCCCTCGCCGCGCTCACGGCCACCCCGCTCCCCGATATCGCGCTGCTGGCGGCGACCTTGGCCGATGGCGCGGCCTTCTCGCTCGTGCGGGAGTTGCCGGCGGCGCAGCGTCCCGCCGCGCTGGTGGCGATCGGCACGAAGGAGGAGGAGGCCGTCGCCGCCTTCGACGTGCAGGCCACGGACTTTGTCCTCTGGCCCGCCGACGCCTCCCGCGTGGAGGAGGCGCTCACGCGTGCCCGCCAGGTGGTCGTGCACCGGGCGCTGGCGCGTACGGCCGATGAACTGCAGCGGCTCATTGGCGAAGCGAGCGCGCTGGGCGTGCTCGAACCGGTCGCCGGAGCGGCGGGCGACGGGCGTCGCCGCCGGCACTTTGGCGGCGCGGCCACCGGCACCTTGGTGGCGTCGAATCCGTGGCGGAATGGCAGCCGGCCGGATGCGCGCAGCGGCCGTGCGGCTGGCGCCGGTGATGAGTCGGTGCTCGATCTGTCCCGCGAGGATGGGGGGCGGGCCGGACAGGCGACGCCGCCACTTCGCGTGCTGGTGCGCGAGGGGCGCCGCACGCGGTTCGTGCCGCTGGCCGAGGTGGACTGGTTCGAGGCGGATGGCAACTACATCCGCGTGCACGCGGCCGGCGAAACCTATCGCACGCGCGGGACGATCACGGCTATTGAGAACGCCCTCGATCCGCGGCAGTTCGTGCGCATTCACCGTCGGATCGTGGTCAACATGGATCGCGTGCGCGAGATGAGCCCGTTGCCCGGCGGCGATGGGCTGCTCGTGCTGGGCGATGGCTCGACGCTGCGCCTGTCGCGCACCTACCGCGCGCGCGTGCGCTAGATCACCGATTGTCCGGGGCACCGGGTGGAACGTGGACGCCGTGCGCGCGTATTGTTCGGCGTCACGTTCTCCGGGAGCTTTCATGCAGGTGTGGTCTCGTTGGTCCGTGGCCGCCGTGATCAGTGCGGTCACCTTCGCGACGCCGGTGCTCGGTCGGGCCCAGGCGTACAACTATCCCTCGCTGCAGACGCCGCAGGCGAGCACGCGTGATTACACCGCGGCGCTGGTCGGCGGCGCCGGTACGACGCTCCTCTTTCAGTGGCGGGAGGGCGCCTCACGCGGCATGCATTGGCAGCTCGACGCGGGGCTGGCCGATCCCAAGGGCGGCGCGGATCCGCTGCTCTTCGTGGGCGGCGGTCTTGGCAAGGAGTTGGCGCGCGCCTCGGCGGAGCAGCCGCTCGACGTGATGCTGACCGCGGGCGTCGGGGCGGCGTTTGGCGGCAACAATACCGTGCTGCGCATCCCGGTGGGCGTCAGCGTGGGGCACCGCTTCGCGCTCGATCAGGGGATGGCGATCACGCCGTACGTCCATCCGCGCGCCTCGGTGGACGTGTGCAGCCGGTGCGGTGGGCCGGACCGTGATGGTCGATCCACGATCAGCCTGAACTTCGACGCCGGCGCCCTGTGGCAGGTGACCCGGAATTTCGGCGTCGTGACGGCCGCCAGCTTCAGTGGCTCGGACGTGATTGTTGGCGACGACACGTTCGCGATCGGCGTCCGGTGGACGCCAGCGTCCCTGGCGGGAACGGGGCGGCGCTGAGATCGGCCGGCGCCTCGCGAGCGCGGGGCACAATATAGAAGAGCTCGCCAGAAAACGATCCACATCAACCGCCGCACTGGGACGAACCGTTCCGGTGCGGCGGTTCTGTTTGATACGTCCAATGACGTGTGACGCCGCACGCCCGACCGTTGTTCTGGACGTGGAAGCGCAGCGGTTCGACTCATCGTCCCCCCTCGGGACTGCGTGTCGTCCCGTCCCGCTGTCTGTCCCTACTTGCCAACCCTTCCGACGCGGGCTAGCCTTGGCGCTTGCCCTCGGTGCGGGTGTCGTGGATCACGGGATGGCTTTTCTCCGTGGATCCGTCATCCCGGAAGGGCGCTGTTCGTCCCTCCGCAGTCCCTCCAGGCAGTCCCTCGCTTTCCCCGACAACTGACGTGGTGGTGCAGACCGTCCGCGCGCGCCGAATCGCGAGCGAACGGGGCGACCACTGTGCGTCGGTTTTCGGTTTCGCATAGACCGGTGGTTTTCGTAGGCCCGCAGTTCCGTCTTCTTCACCCCTGGGAGAGCGATGTTGCCCAAGTCCTTCACCCGTCCCGCGAGAGCGATCGCTGCAGCCCTGCTGGGGCTGTTCGCGGTGATCCCCTCGGCCCGAGCGCAGGCGCAGAACGCCACCATCACCGGTAAGGTGCTCGGTGACGCTGGCCAGCCCCTCGAGTTCGCCAACGTCTACATCACCGAGCTCGTGATCTCGGTGCCGACCAACGCGCAGGGCATTTTCTCCATTACGGTTCCGGCGGCGCGTGTGTCCGGCCAGGCCGTGAACCTCCGCGTGCGTGCGGTCGGCTTCAAGCCGGCCTTTGCGGCGATCAAGCTGACGCCGGGCTCGCAGACGCAGAACTTCTCGCTCGAGAAGGACGTCAATCGCCTCAGCGAAGTCGTCGTCTCCGGCTCCATGGAAGGCACCGAGCGCAGCAAGGTGGCCTTCGCCGTCGGTCGTGTGACGGCCGAGGACATTCCGGTCCCCGCGCTGAACCCGGTAACGGCGCTGCAGGGTAAGGTCGCCGGTCTCCGCGTGGCCCAGACCAGCGGTCGCCCGGGCGCCTCGCCGGAAATCATGCTCCGCGGCCCGACGTCGATCAACGCGAGCGGCCGTGGCACGGGCCCGCTGATCATCGTCGACGGCACGATCCTCCGCAATCAGTCGCTCGCCGAAATCGGCGGTCTCGACATCGAGTCGGTGGAAGTCGTGAAGGGTGCCGCTGGTGCCTCGCTCTACGGCGCGCAGGCGGCCAACGGCGTGATCAACATCAAGACCAAGCGTGGTGCGACGCGCAACGAAACGCGCGTCGGGGCCCGCATTGAGTACGGCACCTCCGACCTCAATTCGTCCCGCCTCATTCAGCCGGTGAATCACCCGCTGCAGCTGGACGAAACGGGCAAGAAGTTCTGCATTGCTGGCTCTGGTGCGGTTTCCAGCTGCTCGCGTACGACTGGTTGGATGGAAGAAATCCTGCGCATCAACAACGTCAACGCAGATACCACGCGCACGCAGCAGAACATTCAGTGGAACGCGCCGGCGGCCTCGGGTGGCGAGCTGCTGAACGTGTACCAGTCCAGCATCTGGCCGGGCCAGTACTACAACGGTTTGGCGCAGGTCGCGACGAATAGCCCGACGCAGCTGAATACGGTGGATGTGAACGGCCGCGTGGGCAACGTGCGCTACTTCGTGACCGGATCGTACACGAACGACGGTGGCGCGATCAAGGGTCTCAACGGTGCGCAGCAGCGCCGCGCCCGCGTCAACCTCGACTACGATGTACGCCCGAACCTCACGGTGTCGGTCAGCTCGCTCTTCAACCGCAGCACGGTCGACGATCGTTCGGGTGGCGGTCAGGGCAGCATTTTCGGCCAGCTCCTGCGCGGTGCGACACCGGGCACGGACTATACCGCCGTCGACACCCTCGGTCGTCCGATTCTCCGTGGTGGTGGCACGGGTTTCCGCCCGACTGGCAACGGCGGCGGGAGCTTCCTGTATCAGCAGCAGTACTTCAACGCCTATACCAATGCGGACCGCTGGCAGGGGTCGATCAACACCACCTACACACCGGCACCGTGGGCCTCGTTCGAAGCGCTGTACAGCTTTGACAATCGCGACCGCATCTCGAATTCCTACGTCTCGAAGGGCTATCGGACGCAGACGCTGGATCCGGCCACGAATAACGGAAACCAGAGCATCGATAACCAGACGCGCCAGAGCATGAACGCGTATGTCTCTGGTACGTTCCGCAAGCAGCTGATGGCCGACCTGAATGGCAAGCTGAACATCCGCGGTCTGATGGATCGTGACTACATCCTCTCGAACGGGTCGAGCGGTGAGCAGTACGTGGTGAAGGATGTGTACACGCTGTCCAACACCACCACGAACTTCTCCACGTCGTCCAGCAGCCAGCTCGTCAAGAATGTGGGTGCCATTGCGGGTGCAAACCTGGACTACAAGGGCAAGTACATCGTCGACGGCACGTTCCGTCGCGACGGCTCATCGCTCTTCGGTGCCGGTAACCGCTTCGCGAACTTTGGTCGTCTCTCCGGCGTGTGGCGTCTCTCGGAAGAGTCGTGGTTCAGCCTCCCGAAGGTGTCGGATATGCGTATCCGCGCCTCGCGCGGGTCGGCCGGCAACTCCCCGCGCTTCACGGCGCAGTACGAGACCTACTCCTGCGCGGCGTCAGGCTGCTCACTCGGCCAGGCCGGTAACTCGCAGCTCAAGCCCGAAACGACCACCGAGAACGAATTCGGCTCGGATTTCACGTTGTTCGGTAAGCTCGGCGTGGAACTGACCTATGCCCAGTCGCTCACGACGAACCAGATTCTGCAGGTGCCGACGCCGGCCTCGCTCGGCTTCTCAAGCAAGTGGCAGAATGCCGGTACCTTGCAGAACAAGACGTTCGAAGTCGCGCTCAACCTGCCGGTGATCAGCCGGAAGGACTTCTCGTGGAATACGCGCGGTACGTTCGATCGGAACCGCACGTACATCACCGAGCTGTTCATGCCGGAGTACTTCACCTCCGCCGGCACGGCGCAGGGCACCGGCTCGCTGTTCCTTTTCACGGCGCGGACGGACAAGAGCAACGGCTACCCCGTGAATCGTTACGGCGGCATCTGGGGTCGCAAGTTCTACAAGTCGTGTGGCGACATGCCGGCCTCGGTGCAGGCGCAGTGCGGCGACGGCAAGGCCTATCAGGTCAACGACCAGGGGTGGGTCGTGTGGGTCGGCGATGGCAACAGCTGGCGCGACGGCATCACCAAGAACCTCTGGCAGACGAAGCTCTCGGCGGCCAATTCGCCCTGGAATTATCCCCTTCAGTTTGGTCACCCGATCGTCGACCGCCCCCTGCGCGGTGAGAAGGGCGAAGGTACGGGCAACACGAGCATCCTGGGCAACACCCTGCCCAGCTTCCGCTTCGCCTTCAACAACACGATCACCTACAAGAAGCTCTCGCTGTACGGGCTGCTCGATGGGACCGTGGGCCACTACATCCAGAATCAGGGCGCCGGTTGGGGGCTGCTCGACTTCGCCAACAACTACTTCGACATGGGCGGTCGGTCCGTCGAGACAGCGAAGCCGCTTGGCTACGGCTGGCGCGTCGGTGGCTCCGAGGGCGCAGGCACAGGCGGCTTCTATGACCTCCTCGGTCCGAACAACTGGAATACCGAGAAGGGCACGTACGCGAAGCTTCGCGAACTCGCTGTCACGTACCAACTCGGCAAGATCGCTGGGATGAACGACGTCACGCTGCAGTTGATCGGTCGCAATATCTTCACGTTCACGAAGTACACCGGCCTCGATCCCGAAGTGGGTGTAAGCGGCGCGGGTCAGGCCAGCTCGGGTCTCGTCAATCAGGTGGACGCGTTCGGCTTCCCGACGCTCCGCACGTACACGTTCACCATCCAGACGCGCTTCTAGGATCCTGACGACATGAATCGCACTTTCCTTCGGGCAGCCGCACTCGCGGTTGCCCTGGTCGGGTCGGCTGGGTGCAGCGACAGCTCGCTGGCGGTGCAGAACCCGAACCAGGGTAACACCGCCCGCGTCCTTGGCACCGCCAACGACGCCGAGGCCCTTCTGGGCACGTACTACAAGCGCTGGTCGAGTGGTGTGTACGGCAGCACCACCGACCTGCAGGGCATGACCTCCATCCAGTCGATGATGAACTACTCATCGCTGGCGAATAACTGCATGAACGCTCGTGCCCCGTTCTCGGGCGCGGCGAACGTGAACACGCCTGGCAACACCTGTGCCGGCGAGCAGTACCGCTTGTATTCGTTCAACGGCGAAGTGAACCGAGTTGCTCAGTCCATCCTGAACCAGATGAAGGGTGGCCTGACGCTCGGCGGTACGGCGCGAGACAACCGCGCAAAGGCGTTTGCCGAGTTCCTTCGCGGGCTCTCGATCGGCTACACGGCGCTCATGCACGACTCTGTGGCGCTCGTGGTGGACGGTATGACCAACGAAGATCCGGGCAAGCTCATTGGCTATAAGGCGGCCGCCGATTCTGCCTACGCCGCCTTTCAGCGGGCGATCGATTTTGCGAACGCTGGCGGCACGGGCGGTAACGGTTTCCCGCTTCCGGCCACGTGGATTCCTTCGCCCACGACCTTCTCGGCGGCTGAATTCGTGAAGCTGATCCGCAGCTATCGGGCGCGTCTCCGCGCGAATATGGGCCGTACACCGGCCGAGCGCGCCGCGGCGGATTGGGATGCGATCATCGCCGACGCCCAGAACGGCATCACGAGCGATCACAACATCACGACCAGCACGACCGTCGGTCCGACCAACTCGTGGCGCGCGCAGTTCCTGTCGTTCAGCACGTGGCACCAGATGCCGCCGTTCTTCATCGGCATGGCGGACACGTCTGGAGCGTACGCCGCGTGGATTGCCCAGCCGGTCGGAGACCGTGGTGGTAACGGCGCCTCCTTCACCATGGCGACGCCCGACTTGCGCTTCCCGCAGGGTACCACCCGCTCGGCGCAGCAGGCCGACTTCGCGATCACGTCCTGCTCGGCAGCCAGCACGCCCTGCAAGCGATACTTCGTCAATCGTCCGACCGGCAACGATGTGCTCGCCGGTCTGAGCTTCGGTTTTTCGAACTACGACCACGTGCGCTTCTATTCGTGGCGCATTTCCGGCGACGGCTCAGCACAGAACGGCGCCACGCCATTCATGGTCAAGGCGGAAATCGATCTGCTCCAGGCTGAAGGGTTGTATCGCAAGGGCCAGTATGCCGCTGCGGCAGCACTCGTGAACCGTACTCGTACGGCTGCTGGCCTGCCGGCCATCACGGCGTTCGACGAAACGTCGCTGGTGCCGGGCGGAAACGCCTGTGTGCCAAAGGTGCCGAAGGTGCCGAACTTCACCACGGTGGGCTGCGGCACGCTGTGGGACGCGCTCAAGTACGAGAAGCGCATCGAGACGGCCTATACGCACTACTCGCCGTGGTTCCTCGATGGCCGTGGGTGGGGTGAACTGCCTAAGGATACGCCACTGTTCTGGGCGGTGCCGTACCAGGATCTTCAGGCTCGCGGCATTGCGGTAGGCGCCATCTATGGCGCCGGGCCTGGCCCGGGCAACGCGCCGAATTCTTCGGCCGCGACCAGCGTGTACGGCTGGTGATCCGTTGCGATCAGTGATGCGCTGGGCGGCCCTGTCGGTGCCGCTGATGGTCTCCATGACGGCCGGCTGCTTTACCGCAATGCCTGTCGTCGGCGAGGCCCTCCCTGCCGGCACAGAAGTGCTGGTCAAAGTGACGGATGCGGGGCGAGCCAATCTGGTCGCTACGCTCGGTCCGGGGGTGGATGTCGTGGAAGGGCGACTGGTCTCGCGTGATGCGAGCGCCATCACCGTTGCGGCGTCGAGCGTATCCCTGCTCAGCGGAGTCCATCAGGTTTGGTCTGGTGAACGCATTCGCATCGGGGCCGATCAGGTCGCGCTGTTGTCGAAGAGGCAGTTCTCGAAGAGGCGAACGGCCATCGTGACTGGCGCCGTCCTTGGTGTGGTATTTGTGGTGGCCAAGGGAAGTCTCTCGGGATTGTTGCAGGGCTCTGAAGGCAAGACGCCCTCCGACTCCGGCGCGAGCACTCGAATTCCTCGGCCCTGATGTTCAAGCAAACTCTAGTATCTCCCTCCACGGAGTTGTCCATGCGAAGCATCCTTCGTCTCACGGTGGCGTCGATGGTGGCCGGGGCCACCCTCACGGCGTGCCGCCCTGATACGGTCATCACCACCGAAGACCTCCCCACGGCCGGCGTGCGTTTCATCAACGCGTCGCCGGACACGTCGGGCGCCTTTGGCGTCGACTTCCGGTTCCTCGACCTCGTCGAGTCGAACGCGCAGTTCCGCCACACCTTCCGCAGCGGCCCGACGACCTCGGGCGGCGTGACGGGCTCCACGCTCGTGCAGTACAAGGCCGCCCGAGCCGGCGCGCGCAGCTACGCGGTGTTCCTTGACGACACGATCCAGACGATCGCGTCGACCAAGGTGTTCAGCGGCACGGCGAACCTGACGGCCGGTACGAATTACACCTACATCATGTGGGGACAGGGTCGTACGGGTACGCTCAAGCTCGGCAGCTGGGATGAGACCACGACGGTGCCCTCCGGCAAGGTGGCCATCCGCGTGATCAACGCGACCGAGTCGCCGATCGACGTGCGCTACTTCACCACGGGTGGCACGGAACCCACTGACCCGTCGTGGGCGGCGGTGCCGGGCCTCTCGAAGTCGAACTACATCAACGTCGATCCGGCGAGCATCACGTTCAGCGTGCGCGCTGCTGGCGGCACGACAAACCTGTTCAACAACCTGCTCGCCCTTCCGGGCACGGCCGCGTCGTCGTCGGCCGGCGCGGGTGGCAAGCTCGATATCAGCTCGACGCCCGGTACGACCGTGGCCGGTTCGGCGATCTCGCTGATCGTCTTCCCGCGCTCCACGGCCGGTGCCCGTACGCCGCAGGCGGCCGCCTTCCTGGTGCCGGCTGGGACGTTCGTGTGGGATGTGCGTCCGCCGCGCGGCTTCTGATGCGCGGGTGACGCACCGCCCGGTGCGATCAAAAAGAGCCGCCGAGCAATCGGCGGCTCTTTTGCGTTGACGGGTTCGCAGGCGCACATCAGCTTCTTGCGATGGTTAGTACTCGCAGCGAGCGCCGGGCTGCCGCCCGCGCCGCGAATCGCTCGTCCGCTCCCGTCACCACGGCCGCCCGCACCGTCGGCGCCGACTACGGCCCCACCGCGACCGTGCATGCGCACGGCTCGATGATTTCGCCGCTCATCGATTGGCTGGCCGTCGGCGGGCTCTCGATCGTGGTGATGCTGCCCTTGCTTGCTACCGGACGCACCGATCTGGTGCTGGTGGGCGCGGGGGCGCAGGCGTGGATCGGCACCGCTATCAACATGCCGCACTTCCTGGCGTCGTACCGGCTGGTGTACGGCAGTCGCGCGATGGTGATGAAGCACAAATGGGCCAGCATGGGGGTGCCCGCCCTGCTGTTGCTCTGGATCATCGCCGCCATCGTGATGACCGACTGGACGCAGACACTCGGCATCGGTCTGGTCACGGTCGCGAGTGTATATCTCGCGTGGCACTACACCGGCCAGGCGTGGGGGATGATGGCGTCCTTCGCCTATCTCGCCGGCACGGGCTTTGACGCGCGCGAGCGCACGCTCATTCGCACGAGCCTGCGCATCATGCTCACGTGGCATCTCGCGTGGTTCCTGTACACGCAGCTGCGCGATCCGACGCGGGTGGAGATCGTGTATCAGGTGGCGTCCGCGGCCACGGTCATCGCGTTCGCGCTCGGCGCGTGGGGGCTGGTGCGTATGCGCCAACGCACCGGGAAGAACCCACCGCTGCTGGCCATCACCGCCTGGCTGGCCATCTTCGTGTGGTACGCCGTCATGGCCCGCGATCCCAAGGCGCTCTTCTGGGTGCAGATCGCGCACTCGCTGCAGTACCTGGTGTTCCCGTTCCGCGTGGAATACAACCGCGCCGCGGGCACGACCACGGTCGTGAAGGAGGCGCCCACCACCACCGGCGCGCGGGCCGTGGTGCACATGGCGATCTATGCCGTGCTGCTCCTGGTCGCGAGCGTCCTGGTCTCGCAGGTGGTGCCGAATGCGCTCATGGGCGTGATCGGGAATGTGTTCGGTGAGGTGCCGGCGCAGGCCGCGCCCATTCTCATTCTGATGTTCATCAACGTCCATCACTACTTCACCGACGGTGTGCTCTGGAAGATCAGCAACCCCGAGGTGCGTCGTGATCTCTTTGCGCACGTGCCCAAAGCCTGACTGGTGTGACCGCGCGTTCAGGCGGGAGCACACTGAAATAATGGCCGCGGATTACGCGGAAACGCACGGATCCATTTGGTGCAGGAGTTGGATCCGTGCGTTTCCGTGAAATCCGTGGCGGTCAAATCACCGCTTCACCTGTCCCCAACTCAGGAGCTCCGATGTCGTTGCGCCTTCGCTTGGTCGTTCCGCTCGTGGCCACGCTTCTCAGCCTGCCCGCACTCGCCCACGCGCAACGAGGTGGTGGTGGCCGTGGGATGGGCGGCTCCAAGGAAGCCGACTGGAACTCCGTCATGTCGGATATCCCCAAGGGGCCGAGCATCAGCGGCAAGGACTTCGTCGAAGCGAGCCCGCTGGCGATGTTCCTCGACAAGAAGAAGGATCTCAAGCTCACCGACGCGCAGATCACCGCGATCAAGGCGGCCGACGACAAGCTGCAGGCGGCCAACAAGGACCGCTACGCGCTGGTGGACTCGCTCAAGAAGCAGATGCGCCCGAGTGTCGCGCCAACGGCCGAGGACGACGCACGGCTCGCGATTGCGCGGGAGTCCATGCAGGGCGTCGTGCGCGATATTCGCGCCAGCCAGGAGACCGAAACCAAGGCGGTCGTGCAGACGCTCGACGCCGAGCAGCAGAAGACCGCTGAGGAGCTCCTCGCGAAGCACGCCGAGAAGGTGCAGAAGATGATGCGCGAGAAGATGGGCCCGGGCGGCGGGCGTGGCGGCGGCCGGGGGCGCGGCGGTCAGGGCTGAGCCATCGCGACAGCGGTGTGGATCGAGCGGGCCTTCCGGCGCTTACCGGAAGGCCCGCTTGGTCCAGACGACCACGGCGCCGCAGTTCTGCTGCACGCGCTGGAACTCCGACGGCACCGTGGTGCGCTGCTGATACACCTCGATCGCTGCCAGATCGGAGGGCGAGAGCGTATTGAACACTTCCGTGTCGTTCTGCTGCACGCCGTCGAGGACGAGCGTCGCCATGCACTGCCCGGTGCTGGTGGACGGCAGATAGAGATTGAAGCGGCGGCCATTCGCCGTCATGTTCTCGACGGTGAGCCCCGGCACCGCTTGCAGCGCAGCGGACACCGTGGCGCGCTTGCCAATGGCGACCGAGTCGAGATAGCTGCCAAAGCCGCGCACGCGACGCGCCTCGAACTCCATGATGCGCACGCGCCCCTTGGCCGATACCGCCCGGATCTTGAGCGTATCGAGGGCGTTGAGGCGGAACGTCGTGAGCTGCACGCGTGCCGTATCATCGGCAAAGACGTCCACCGCCGTACTCGTCGGATTGAAGCCGACGGCGGCCGCATCGATCTGCCGCGTGCCGGTGGGCACGCCCCGCAGCGTGAAGCCACCATCGGGATCGGAGCGCGTCTCGAGTTCGCCGATCGACACGCGAATATCGCGGATCCCCCGGCCGCCGCTGTCGCTCACCACGCCCCGCACGGTGCCCTTGCGCTGCGCATCGGCCACCGTTGTCCCGCTCAACACCAGATCCAGACGACGGACGCGGTCGCTGGTGGCACTCATGGTGACCGAGGGCGTCGTGTTGGCCCCGTTGAAGGCGCGCACCACCAGCGGCAAGCCGGTCGGCACGTTGCAGATGGCGTAGCCGCCCTGCTTGTCGCCCTGCACTTCGTTGTTGTAGCGGCGCTGCGTGACGTTGGTGCTCTTCTTGGCCGGATCGAGCTTTACGAGATCGGTCCACGAGAGAGCGACCCACGCCTGCGGCACCGACTTGCGCGTGGCGGCATCGCGCACCGTGCCGTACACGAAGCCCGTGTCACGCCCAGTCGGCGCCGGCGTCCCACACGCCGCCCGCCAGAGCGTGGCAAAGCTCGGAACCGCGAGCACCACCGGTGCCTTGCCGTCGGTCACGGTGGCCTTGGTCGTGGCCCCCGACAATCCGAGCGAGTCGAACACCGCGTGCTGCATGGCAAAGGTGTACGTCCCCGGCGGCACGGAGTCGAAGCGGAACCGCCCCTTGTCGTCGCTGCTCGTGCTCTTGCCCCGCTCGGTCAGGATGACGAAGGCGTTCGCCAGCGGCGCACCGCGCAGGCTGTCGTACGCCACGCCGGTGACCGTCACCGGCTTCTGCGCCCGGGCGGTAGATCCCCACAGGCCAACCAGCAGCGCCGACAGGGGGAGCAGGGGGCGACCAACACACCGCAGCGGAAACGACATGGGGACTCGTGCAGGGAAACGGGTGACGTTACTTGGCGAGACGCTTGGTGATCAGCTCGGCGAGCCGCTCTTCCAGGCGCGCCTTGGAGGAGCAGGGGCTATAGGCCTGGTTGTACGTGGCCGGCCGAGCCTGGGCGTCCACGAGTGTGCCCACCTTGGCCGAACCCGCGCCGTTGGCGGACACCGTCGTCAGGACACTCAGATACACGTCATACGAGTCGGCGTTCGGTCCGATCTGCGAACTCCCTCCGCAGTCGAGGTACATGCTGAGCGGCATCTTGCCCAGCCGGTTCCGGATCTTGTACCCCGAGTTGCCCACCGTCTTCTTGGCCGGATCCACCGTGTTCACCTGGATCCCCAGCGAGTCATACACCGACGGCAGAATGCGAAAGACCGCGTCGGCATCGAAGGGGATCGTCACCACATCGGCTTCCGTCGTGCGATTGATCGTGAGCCGCCCGACCCCCTCGATGCCGGTCGTGGTGGACCGGGTCGTGGAGCCGCTGGTCTGCACCGGGGCCACGGCCCCGCCACTTGAGGCCGTGCCCGACGACGAGGCGCCGCCCGACGCGCACGCCGTGGCAAACGCTGCCAGCCCCAACAGGGCAAGAGAACCGATCACGGGCCGCATACACGCACTCCAGAAGAAAGGTGGCAAAAAACTATGGTCGTCGGGTCCAGATCAACATCACACCGCACACCGAGTTGAGCGTGCTGTAGCGGGCCGGCGTGCTTGACGGCGACGGATAGAACTCGACACCGGCAATCTGGTCGATCGGGATGGTGTTCACATCGAACGGCTCGGTCGGCCGCCCGCTGTTCATGATGCGGTCGTCGAGGTACACCTGCGCGAAACACTGACAGGACGTCATCCCCCGGGCCCGCTCGCCTGGTGTGGGGCAGTAGTACCCCTGCTGGGCAATGTCGTCGAAGGTGAAGGTGCAGGTGTTCGCCTTGTCGTAGGCCATGTTGCCGGTCCGAACACCGCACGACTGTCGAGCGCCATCCGGGCCGGCCGTCACCCCCGAGCCACGCGGCAGCAGGTGCGACGGCGCCCGCTTGCCCACCACGTAGGCGTGCGCGCCACCGTCCATGTTGGAGAGCGCCGTGCCCATCCCCTTCACCATCGCCATCACGGTCCCCAGCCGCTGCCCGCGGGCCGAATCGAGCTGCGGGCGCGTGATGTAGCTGCCCAACCCCAGCTTGCGCCGCTCCTCGAACTCGGTCGGCACGCCAGAACTGCGAATCTCCACCGCGGCGAGGCTCTGGGCCGTCGCCGGCGCCACTAATACGCGCTCATCGAGCGCGCGCGCATTCTGCAGCGTGATGGTGGCCGTGCGCTTCGCAAACCCCACGCTGCGCACCGAGACGAGATGCGGGCCGGTGGGGAGCCCGGAGAAGCGAAACTGACCGCGCCGGTTCGTGAGCGTGGAGCGGCCGAGATCGGTGATCGTGACCTCGGCGCCCTCCACCGGCATGCCGCCCACGGAATCCACCACCGTGCCGCTGTAGGTGGGCGCGACCACCAGGCCGGCCTGCAGTGCCAGGTCCAGCCGCGCGACGCGCTCCTTGGGCGCCAGCACCAGCGTCTGCGGCGTGCTCGCACCGGCGCTCATGGTGTCCGCCTCGGCGCGCACCGTAAGGCGGCGGCCGACCGGCGCATCGCACAGGCGATAGACCCCACTGGTGGGATCGGGGATGGCCCGGATCCAGCCGCCCATGCGAGACTGCCCGAGGCTGTCGGTGGGCAGCAGGGTGCTGGTATCCGTCTCCCACTCGGCGACGACGCGATAGCCGGCCAGCGCGGCGCCATCGCCGGCCGCCGCGAGCCGCCCCACGATCAGGCTCGAGCCGGTGCCGCCCAGGCCGCGACACGCTGCGCCCAGCGATTCGGCGAGTTGCGGGGGACCGAGGGTGAGCGATGGCATGCCGTCCCGCAGCGTGAGGTCGCGCCGCGCCACGATGCCCAGTGGATCGAGCGCCTTCGTTCCCACCTCCACGAGATAGCGGCCGGCGGGAAATCCGCCCAGCACAAAGCGGCCTTCCTCGTCGGCGACCGTTTCGAACGGGGTATCGACCAGGTGGACGCGCGCCTCGGGCACCGCGGCGCCGCTCGCCGAGTCGCGGACCACGCCGGCAATGGTGATGCTCGACCCGCTATTCCGCGCCAGACGCGCCGACGGCAGACGGGCCGGGAACAGCTCAAGGGGCCCGTCGAGCACCTTGCGGACGCGCACCGTGTCGCGGGCGCCCGGCCGCCAGACGGTCAGCTCGACCGTGCGTCCGCGCTCCTGCCCGCGACAGAGCGCGATCACGCCATCGGTGCCGGTGACGCCGATGTCGGTGCGCGGCTTCCAGCGGCCATTGTCGGCTTCCAGCAGTTGCCAGCGCACATCAGCGGCCGGATTGCCATCGGCTTCGAAGGCTCGGCCCAGAATCCAACTTTCGTTGTTCTTGGGGGCGTCGGTGCGCTTGCACGCGGACTGCGCCAGCACGAGCGGCCCCTGAACTTCCACGCGAGCCAGCAGGGCGCTGCCCCGCACCGCCGTGAACGTCTTTCCGGTGGGGATGGTCATGCCGATGCTCCGCACGTACGGATCATCGACCACCAGCCGATACGGGCCCGGCAGCAGATTCTGCATCGAGGCGCGCCCGTCGGCGTTGGTGGTGGCCAGGTACTCGGTGCCGGCCAGCCGCAGCACGACCCCCGCGGCCGGGCGACTGCCGGCGCCCACCGCCGTGATGTGCACCGACCCCAACGGGGCGTGCCAGACACGCCCATCGGGCCAACGCGCTTCGGCCAGTTCACCGCCCGTTTCGCGCACGATGAAGGCCGGGCCCGGGCGCGGATCGGCCGGGTCGGTGGCAGGGGCGTCCACCATCCGCAGCTGCCAGCGATCGATAAACGGCACGCCGTTCGGCAACGACCGGAAGCCGATGCGCCCGCCGGCGCCCAGCCCTTCGGCGAGTGGCTCGACCCCGACGTAGCGGAACGTGATCTCGCTCAGCGCGCGCGCCACCGTGTCGATCCAGAGCGTGCCGTCGATATCCACGCGCCCCGCCTTCCGCGTGGCCGGCGTGAAGCGGAGGCCGACCTGCGTGGCGCGATTGGCGTCGGCGGCGGCCACGCTGAAGCAGTAGCCCGCCTGAAAGCGCTCATCGAGAATCACCCCCGCATCGGGGCTGAAAAACATGTAGTCCCCCGCGCGGCCGCCACGAAATCCGGTCGCGAGAAAGTCAGCGGCGGTCTGTACGGCCGAGAAGGAGACGGTCGCCTGTTCCGACGAGTCCACGCGCACCGTCTGACGCACCGTTTCGATGCCATCGCCATCCAGCAGCCGCTCGAAGCGCAGCACCACCAGACGTGGAGGGTCCTTCTCCCGCGCGACCTCCGTGGCGAGGAGCCCGGCGCGCGCGGCGTCGAGCAGCACGAACGCCGCGCCCTGATTGCCGCGCTGCTCGCATCCGCGCGCCGCCACGACGTCCACGCCCTGCAGGGCGCGCGCGAACGGGGCGAGACGGACGTCGAGCGTATACCCACCTTCGGGGCGCCCCTTGGCTTGCGCGAGCGGCACGGTCTGCGGTTCGAAGCCGAGCCGGACGACGCGCATCTGCGTCGCTTCAGCCGGGCGGAGGAGGCGATACTGCCCGCGGTCGTTGGTGAGCGTGCGCACGAGCGTGGCGCTGCTCGCGTCGAGGAGGGTCACCACGGCGGCCGGTACCGGCGCCGCGGTGGCGCTGTCCACCACGGTACCGCGCACCTCGGAGAGCTGCGCCTGCACGCCATGCGGCGCGAGCAGCGAAAACAGGACCACCAGGGACGGTAGGATGCGTCGCAAAATCACGGGGCGTACCTGTGGTGGGGAGGCTCGCCCAAGCTATCAACTCGCGGGAGACCTGACCAGATTGACAGCATGTTCGCTCCCCTCGTTGCCCCCCGTCGCCTCGTGGCGACGCTGGCGGCGTGCGCGGCCCCGTTCTGGCTGGCCAGCTGCCGCCCCGCGACCCCCGATCTGGACCCCCGCATGGTGTCGGAGTGGGTCCACGCCCTGTACGGTACCATCCGCGTGGAACGCCTTTCGCCGCCGGTGGCCTCGCGCCTCGCGGCGTACGCCAGCATGGCCCTGTACGCCGGCACGGCGGCGGCCCATCCGGCGCTCACCCCGCTGCACACGGTGGTGACGGGGCTCGCGCCGCTCCCGGCGCCGGCGGCCCCAGGCGATGTCGACCCCACGCTGGTGGCGGTGGCCGCCGAGCGGATGGTTCTGGATTCCCTGCTGCGGGAAGCACTCCCCACCACGCGCACGGCCCTCAGGCGCCTGGCGGACTCGCTGCGGACCGCGCGCACTGCCCAAGGGGTGAGCGACGCGATTGCGGCCCGGTCCGATTCGCTTGGGCGGGCCATTGGGGGGGCGCTCGTGGCGTACAGCCGCACCGATCACTTCTCCGAGACGCGGACGATGGTCTATGCACCGGCCACCGGGGATTCGCTCTGGATCAACGATGCGCCGGCGACGCTCTATGCCACCACGCAGACGTCGGCGGTGAGTGAAGTCATCCAGCTCGACAACCCGGCCAACCAGCAGCGCACCGCCAACACCAGCGACCGCAGCCTCATCCTGAGCCGGCCGAAGACCGTGGGCGGGAAGACGCTGCCGGCCGCGAACATCGCCGGCATCACCGAGCCCTTCTGGGGGCAGCTCCGCAGCTTCGTGAATACCGACACGGGGACCTGCCCGAGTGGGCCGGCTCCCGATTACGGCACCGACAGCACCGCGCGCCTCTACTGGGAGAACGCGAACACCTATCGCATCACGCAGGCGCGTACGCCGGAACAGAAGGAGATCGCGTACTACTGGGCCGACAATGCCGGTGAGACGGGCACCCCCGTGGGGCACTGGCTGTCGATCGCCGCGCAGATGATCAGTGAACGGCATCTCGACGGGGATGCGGCGGTGCGGCTCGTGATGGGCACGGCGCTCGCGCAGGCCGACGCCTTCATCGCTGCGTGGCGCGTGAAGTTCGCCACCATGACGCTCCGGCCGCGCACCTTCATTCGTCGGCATATCGATCCGACGTGGGAGCCGCTCATCCCCACGCCGCCATTCCCCGAATTTCCCTCCGGCCACTCCACGCAATCCGGCGCGGCCTCGGCGGCGATCACCGCCCTCATTGGCGCCGGCCCCTTCAGCGACAGCACGAGCATTTCGATCGGGCACGCGGTGCGCCACTTCCCGAGCTTCCTCGCGGCGAGTGAAGAGGCCGGGCAGTCGCGCATTTACGCCGGGCTGCATTACGCGTGGAGCAACGAAGCCGGTCTCCGCATGGGGCGCTGCATCGGCGCGGCCGTGGCCGCCCGCCTGGGCGCGAAGGCTGCCCCGTGAGGAACCTGTCTCGCGCGGTACGGCTCGCCGCGTTGGCGACGGCCGTGCTCACCACCGCTTGCCGTGGCCGCAAGGATGGCGAGTGGACCACCGAAGGCGCCGCGCGGTGGCAGCCGCTCACCGTGGCCAAGGGCAAGCCGGGCTTCACCGCCATGGCGCCCCGCAGCACGGGGATTCGCTTTCAGAACACCGCGAGCGAAAAGATTCTGCTCAACAACCGCCAGCTCGGCCAGGGCGGCGGCGTCTCGCTGGGTGATGTGGATGGCGACGGGCTGCCCGATGTCTTTCTCGCCCGCACTGACGGCTGCAGCGCGCTCTATCGCAACACCGGCAACTGGAGCTTCGAGGACATCACGAAGTTCGCACGCGTGGGCGCCTGTGACCGCCACGCGACCGGCTCGGCGTTTGCCGATATCGACGGAGATGGTGATCTCGACCTGATCGTGGTGGCCACCACCGGCCCGAACGCGATCTATGTGAACGATGGTCAGGGGCGCTTTACCGAGCACCGCGATTTCGGGATCGATACCGTGGGGCGCGGGGCGACGACGATCACCATGGCCGACGTGAAGGGGGATGGACGGCTGTCGCTGTTCATCGCGAACTACAAGCCGTACAACGTCGACGATACGATTCCGCCGCAGCAGCGCGCGTTCAGTCAGATGGTGCGCGAGATCGCGCCCAAGCAGTACGAGATTGTGCAGGATCATCGCAAGGACTACAAGCTCGTGCAGCGCGCCGACATGGGCGGCCTGCGCATGACACAGCGCGCCGAGCCCGACGAGTTCTACGAGAACGATGGCACCGGGCACTTCACCCGGGTGCCGATGGCGTCGGCCCGCTTTCGCACGCCGAGTGGTGCGCCCAATACCGAGGAGTTCGAATCGTTCGGCTTGTCGGCCCGCTTTGCCGATTTCAACGGCGACGGCGCGCCCGATCTCTACGTGGCCAACGACTTCGAAGATCTCGATCAGCTCTGGTGGAACGACGGCGCCGGCAACTTCCAGCTGGCCGACTGGCGCGCGCTGCGGCAGATGAGCAACTCGTCGATGGGGAACGATATCGCCGACATCAACGGCGACGGGCGCTTCGATCTGTTCGTGACCGACATGCTGGCGAACGATCCGACGCGGCTCAAGACCCAGCTCCCCACGCACACCGCCCTTCCCAAAAAGGTCGGCGAGATGGAGCTGCCGCTGCAGCAGCAGCGCAATTCGCTCTTTCTCAATCGCGGCGACGGCACCTTCGCGGAGCTTGCGCACGCGGCCGGTGTGGCGGCGAGCGGCTGGAGCTGGGGCACCCTCTTTCTGGATGTCGATCTCGATGGGTGGCCGGATCTCCTGGTGGCCAATGGGCACCTGTGGGATGTGATGGATGCCGATGTGCAGGAGAAGCTGCAGAACCGTCTCACGGATGTGCCGTATCAGCGCATCCGCTGGCAGTTCCCGCGCCTCGCGCTGCGCAATGTGGCGTTCCGCAACAACGGCGATCTCACCTTTGCCGACGCCAGCAGCGCGTGGCGCTTCGGCACCGACGCCGACATCTCGCACGGCATGGCCAGCGCCGATCTCGATGGTGACGGTGATCTCGACGTGGTAATCAATCGGCTCGATGCCCCAGCGCTGGTGCTGCGCAACGATGCCACGGCGCCGCGTCTCGCGGTGCGCCTCGTGGGTGACGCGCCCAACACCAGGGCCGTGGGTGCGCGCCTCACCCTGCGCGTGAACGGCCTGCCGGTGCAGACGCGCGAAATCAGTGTGGGCGGGCTCTATCTCTCGCACAGCGACTACACGCAGAGCTTTGCGATGGGCGCCGGCAGCGAGGGCACGCTTGAGATTCAGTGGCGTGACGGGCGGCGCACGGTGGTCGAGCATGTGAAGCCGAACCGCTTGTATGAAGTCACCCAGAAGGGTGCGCCACCGGCGGCCGCGGCGCGCGTGGCCGAGCAGGTACCCGCCGATTCGGTGCTCTTCGAGGACGCCACCGCGCAGTTGGGTGGGCATGTCCACACCGAGAACGGGTTCGACGACTGGGATCGACAGTTCCTGCTCGTGAACGCGCTGTCGCAGCTCGGTCCCGGCGTGTCGTGGCATGACATTGACCGCGACGGCGACGACGACCTCATCGTGGGCACCGGGAAGGGCGGGCACGTTGGGATCTTCCGCAACGACAAGGGGCGCCTCGCGCCGATGCCGCCGAGTGGACCGGTCGCGAATGCCGACTATACCAGCGTGCTGGCGATGACCGAGCGTGGGCGCACATCGCTCCTGGCGGGTGTGGCCACGTGGGAGTTCCGCGATGAGGCGCTGATGCGCGCGCAGCCGGCGGCGGTGCGCCTCGATGTCTCCGGCGGGCGGCTCTCGACCAACGCCGCACCCGCTGTCGGGTCACACGCGTCCAGTACGGGTCCGCTCGCGCTGGGCGATGTCGATGGCGATGGCGCGCTCGATCTCTTTGTGGGCTCGCGAGCCGTACCGATGGCGTATCCGGTGCCGGCCTCGTCGGGTCTCTTCCGCAACGTGAATGGCGCGTTCGTGGTGGACACCACCAACATGCCGGTGCTGCGCGAGATCGGTCTCGTGTCGAGTGCGCTCTTCGCGGATGTGAACGGCGATGGCGCCGATGATCTGGTGCTCGCGCGCGATTGGGGGAGCCTGGTGCTGTTGCTCAACGACGGCCATGGTCGGCTCACGCCCGCGCCCAGTGCATGGGGGCTCGAGGCGTACACGAGCGAATGGAACGGTCTCGCCAGCGGCGACCTGGATGGCGACGGCCGCCTCGATCTGGTGGCCACGAGCTGGGGGCGCAACACGAGCTTTCACGTGAGCGAGCAGGCGCCGCTGAGTGTGACGTTCGGGCCGTTCGGCGCCGGTGGGGAGATCGAGTTACTGCTGGCCCAGCAGGACGGGGCCAGTGCGCTGCGCCCGCTGGCGAGCTGGGCGCGGGTTCGGATGGCGGTGAAGGGGGCGACCGATCGGATCACGAGCTTTGCGGCCTATGCGACGGCGACCGTGCCAACGGTGCTCGGGCCCGACGCGGCGAACACGCGCGCACTCAGCATTCGCTCGCTCGATCATCTGCTGTTCCTCAATCGCGGCGATCACTTCGAAGCGCGGCCGTTGCCGGCGGAGGCGCAGTGGGCGCCGTCGTTCACGCCAGCCATTGCCGACTTCGATGGGGACGGCGCCGAAGATCTGTTCCTGTCGCAGAACTTCTTCCCCACGGTGGTGGGCGTGCCGCGCCACGACGAAGGGCGCAGCCTGCTGTTGCGCGGCGATGGCAAGGGCGGCCTGCTCCCGATGGCCGGTCAGCGCTCGGGACTCGTCGTGTATGGCGACCAGCGCGGCGCGGCCTACACCGATATGAACGGCGACGGACGGCTCGATCTGGCCGTGTCGCAGAATGGTGCGGCGACGCGCTTCTTCCTCAATCGCGGTGCCAGGCCCGGGTTGCGGGTACGCGTGCAGGGGCCGGCGAGCAATCCGGATGGCATCGGCACGCAGCTGCGTGTGGTGTATGGCGACATGCAGGGGCCGGTGCGCGAGGTGCAGGCGTCGTCGGGCTTCCTGTCGCAGAACGGCGCCGTGCAGCTCTTCGGTCTCACGCGCACACCGACCGCGGTGTGGGTGCGCTTCCCGGGAGGCAAGACGACCACCGTGCCGGTCGCCGCGGAGCAGCGCGAGGTGGTGGTGCGGTACTGACCCGCGCCACCGCCGGTGCGCGATCGTGTTACTTGCTCTTCGAGTTGGGCACGCGCGTCCAGATCACGATCGTGCCGCAGGGCGTGGTCTGCGCGCCAATGGTCTGGAACTCGATCGGAAGCGTCGACAGGTACGGATAGAGTTCGATCGCCTGCACGGTGTTGGCGAGAATCTCGTCCACTTCCATGCCGGGTGCGCGCGCGCCATCGAGATAGACGTTGGGCTGGCACTGCCCGCCGCGCGACCCGGTGAAGGCGGCGAAGCGCACGCGCCCGCGCACCACCTGCACGCCTTTGCGGGTGCGCAGCACCTCGCTCAGCTTCTGTTCGCCGCGTTCGGCAATGTCCGCGCGCGTGAGGTACTGCCCCAGCTTGAGCCGCCGCCGCTCCTCGAAGCCGCGAATGCCGCCGGCGCGCGTGCTGTACTCGTCGGTCACGGTCACCTCGGCGAGCGTGTTGATCGACGACTCGAGCTGCACCACCACGGTGTCCCACATGCCGTCGCGCGCGGTGATGAACGCGTCGATTGGCTCGAAGCCCACGCGCTTGATGCTGATGCTGGCCGTGTCGAGCTGCTTGGTGAGCAGCGCAAAGGCGCCGCGCAGATCGGTGAGGACTTTCTGGCCGTGCACCTCCACCGTCACCCCTTCGATGGGGCCACCTTTGGCATCGCGGACATAGCCGACCATCTGCCGGCGGCCGGCCGGTACCGGTGATTGCGCGGCCAGCGGCCGGGCGCTGGTCAACAGCGTGCCGGTGACCACCGCGCTCGTCACGAGGGCGAACGCGAGGCGGCCAACGGCGGCACCGGCGGGGCGGGGGGACCTCATACCACGCAAATTGGGGAGGATGGGAGGTGGGCTCAAGAGCGTCGCGGTGGGTTTCGCGTGGCGTTCGTGTGGACGGCGCGACAGTTTCTCCTATGCCCGAGACACCGCGATTCCCGGCGGCCGCCCTGCTGGCCACCTGTCTGCTCGCCCGTGCGCCCCTGCTCCCGGCACAGGACGCCCAGTACATGCCGCCCAAGGGGTGGCCGTCCAGCCCCAAGCAGTACGACTGCCAGAAGACCGAAACCGACCGTCTCGTCGTCATGCGCGACGGGAAGCGGATGGCGACGGACCTGTATCGGCCGGTCCGGAACGGCGTGCCGCTTTCCGAGAAGCTGCCGGTCCTGCTCAACCGCACGCCGTACAACAAGGAATCGCTGACGCTGCAGGCCACCTTCTACTGCGAACGCGGCTACGTCGTCGCGCTGCAGGATACGCGCGGCCGATACAAATCGGAGGGCGAGTTCAGCAAGGTGCAGCCGATCGATGCGACCGATGGCTACGACACCATCGAGTGGCTCGCGAAGCAGCCCTATGCGAACGGTAAGGTGGGGATGTTCGGCACATCGTTCGCCGCGCATGAAGAAGCCGGCGCGGCCCAGTATCGGCCGCCCGCGCTTGCCTCGCTGCTGATCAACATGGGCGGCATGTCGAATGGCTGGGATCATGGCGTGCGCTATCGTGGCACCTACGAAATGGGGCGCCAGCTCACATGGGCCTGGAGCCAGTTGCTCGCCGATGCGCGCACGCCCGACGTGAAGGCGTTGCTCACGAAGGAGAAGGTGGAGGACTGGTACGGCGTGCAGCCGTTCCGTCGCGGCCTCAACCCGCTCTCCGTTGCTCCACAGTACGAGGCGTGGTACCTCGACTTCTTCGAACACGCCGACTACGACGCGTTCTGGAAGGATCCGATGCTCGCGTGGAACGAGCATTACCGTGAGACCGCCGATGTCCCCATGCTGCATGTGGGCGGCTGGTACGACATCTTCCTCGCCGGCACCTTCGAAAACTTCAGCGCGCTGCGCGCACTCAAGAAGACGCCGCAACGCATTCTGGTGGGGCCGTGGACGCACCACGGCAACACGCGCCCCTACGCCGGCGATGTCGCGTTCGGCGACAGCGCGGCGATCCCGGATTTCGAAGCCGACTACACCGTCCGCTGGTTCGACTACACGCTCAAGGACGCCAAGGCCGGCGCCCGCGACGACGCGGCGGTGCGTCTCTTCGTGATGGGCACCGGCGACGGCCGCAAGGATGCGAACGGCCGACTCATGCACGGCGGCTACTGGCGTAATGCGAATGAGTGGCCCCTGGCCGGCACGAAGTTCCAGCCGTGGTACTTCCACGCCGACGGCTCCCTGTCACCCCGGAAGCCCACCGCGGCGGCGTCGCACACCACCTACACCTTCGACCCGCGCCATCCGGTCCCCACCATCGGCGGCGGATCATCGGCGCGTCTCAAGGACGGCGCCTACAACCAGCGCGAGGATCCGCGCTTCCCGCCCTCGCAGGCGCCGTGGCTGCCGCTCCGCACCCGCTCGGATGTGGTGGTCTTCCAGACCGAGCCGCTCACCGAGGACATGACGATCATCGGCCCGATCACGGTGACGCTCTACGCCTCCGCCAGCACGGTCGATGCCGACTTCACCGCCAAGCTCGTGGACGTGTATCCGTCGAGTGTCGATTGGCCTGGTGGATTCGATCTCAATCTCACCGACGCCATCATCCGCGGTCGCTATCGGGCCACGCGCGAACGCGCCGTGCTGCTCCAGCCGGGCAAGGTGTACGAGTTCACGATCAAGCCGTTCCCCACGGCCAACGTCTTCAAGAAGGGGCACCGCATCCGGGTGGATATCTCGAGCAGCAACTTCCCGCGCTTTGATGTCAATCCGAACACCGGCGAACCATTGGGCAAGAACCGCCGCATGATCCCGACGAACATCGCCGTGCAGCATTCGGCGGCGTATCCGTCGCACATCGTGCTGCCGCTCGCACCGGCCCGCTGAGCGATGCTGACCTTCCTGGCCTATGGCCTGGTCGTCACGTTCATGACGCTCATCATGACGCGACGCCTCTCGCCGCTCACGGCGTTGATTGTGGTGCCGGTCGTGTTCGGGCTCCTCGCTGGCTTTGCGCCCGAGCTCGGTGCGATGATGGTGGCCGGCGTGACCAAGCTCGCGCCCACCGGCGTCATGCTCATGTTCGCGATTCTGTATTTCGCGATCATGCTCGACGCCGGCCTCTTCGAACCGTTCGTCAGCCGGCTGGTGGCCCTCGTGCACGGCGACCCGGTCAAGGTCGTGGTCGGATCGGCCGTGCTGGCGCTGCTCGTCTCGCTCGACGGTGACGGCTCGACCACGTACATGATCACCACAGCGGCCATGATGCCGCTCTACCGTTCACTGCGGTTGCGCCCAGCGGTGCTCGCCGGCGTCACGATGCTCGCGAGCGGCGTCATGAACCTGCTCCCCTGGGGCGGCCCCACGGCCCGCGCCGCCAGTGCGCTGGCCATCGATGTGGGGCAGGTCTTCACGCCGATGATTCCGGCGATGGCAGTAGGGGTGCTGGGCATCCTGTTCCTCGCGTATCGACTGGGGGTCGCCGAGCGCGTGCGGCTCGCGGCGCACGCGGGCGCTGTGGATATCACCACCGACGAGGGCGGCCTCGCGATGGATGACGAAGACCGGTCGCATCGCCGCCCCGATCGCCTCGTGGTGAACGCGCTGCTCACCGCGGTCCTGCTGGTCGCGCTGGTGATGGCGGTGCTGCCGTTACCGGTGCTCTTCATGCTCGGCTTCGCGATCGCGTTGCTGCTCAACTATCCCTCGATCGCCGAACAGAAGGCGCTGCTCACACGCCACGCGGCCAACGTCCTGGCGGTGGTGGGGCTGATCTTTGCCGCCGGGGTATTCACCGGCATCCTGAGCGGCACCAAGATGGTGGACGCGATCGCCGAGAGCGTCGTGCATCTGGTGCCACCGGCCCTCGGGCCATACCTCGCGATCGTGACGGGTGTGCTCAGCATCCCATTCACGTTCTTCATCTCGAACGACGCGTTCTACTTTGGCGTGCTGCCGGTGCTGGCGAAGGCCGGTGCCACCTATGGCATCACGGCCGCCGAAATGGCCCGGGCCTCACTCATCGGTCAGCCGGTGCATCTCCTCAGCCCGCTCGTGCCGTCCACGTTTTTGCTGGTAGGGCTGGTGGGCATCGACTTCGATCAGCATCAGCGCTTTACGCTACGCTTCGCGCTCATCGTGTCGCTGGTGCTCCTCGCGGCGGCCTTGCTGATCGGTATCGTGCCGTTTGCGGGGCATGCCGGGTGAGCCTTGAGTTTTGGGCCGGGTCTGGTGTTGGGATCAAATAGGATTTGTGGAGGATTGGGGGGATCACCGAAACAGCATGTGGGGATCTCGCGGATGCTTGGGATTGCTCCGAGCGATCCGCGAGATCCGTGGAATCCTGTGAAATCCTTAAATGCTGTTTCGGTGATCCACTAAATCCCTCACCGATCCGCGCCATCCCCCGACAGTCGGCGGAGGCCCCCACGCATCCACGCCAGCTATCCGAGTCGCTTCGGCGAGGCGATGGAGAGACCCGCCAGCCGTTCGACGATGGTGAGCGCCCGCGCGGTGGCGCCGCGCTCGGCTTCGACGAGGTCGCGGCCCAGGCGCCCGGCGCGGCGCCAGGCGCCGCCGTCGCTGAGCCAGGCGTAGAGGTCGTCGGCGAGCGTGGCGGCGTCGGGGCGCGACCGGGCCGCGCCGGCGGCGAGCAGCAGGCCGGCCTCGCGGCTCATCTGGTGTCCGGGGCCAAAGAGGACCGGGACGCCGAACGCGGCCGGCTCGATGACCGAGTGGAGCCCGGCCGCATGAAAGCCACCGCCCACGAAGGCCGCGTTGGCCATGGCATAGAGATCGCCGAGGACGCCGACGCGGTCCACCAGCACGACGTCGGCGGTATCGATGGCGCCGCGCTGCTCGATCGCCGTGAGGCGCGACAGTGTGAGCCCCTCCGCTGCGGCCCACGATTCGATGGGGGCGCAGTGCGCGGCGGTGGGCTCGTGCGGGGCAATGATGAGGCGCGCGTCGGGCAGCCGCGCGCGCAGCGCACGCCAGGCCGGCAGCAGCACGGCTTCGTCGGCGGGCCACGTGGAGCCCGCCACGAGCGTGGGGCGTACCGAGGTGAGCAGCGACAGCGGCGCGCGCGTGCGATCGGCCCGCGCGGCGCGCTCGTGCACCTGATCGAAGCGGGTGTCGCCCATCACCTCGATGACCTCGGGACGTACCCCCAAGTCCACGAGGCGTGCTGCATGGTCGGGATCGATGGCGCCGACCGCGTCGAGCGCGCGATAGGCGTCGTGCAGCAGCCACCGCGACATGGCCCCGCGGCGTCCCGAGGCGGCACTGAGCGTGGCGCTGAGCAGGGCCACGGGAATGCGACGCACCTTCGCGCGGTGGACCAGCACGGGCCATACATCGAGCTTCACGAACACCAGCGCGGCCGGACGCAGCGCGTCGAGCAGGCGATCGGCCGCGTCCTCCGTGTCGAAGGGCAGATAGCCGGAGACGTCGGCCGCGATCGACCGGGCGAACGACTCGGCGCTGGGCGAAAAGAACGAGTACGCCTGCTGCACGGTCGGATGCGCGGCGCGCAGTGCCTGCGCGACCGGCCGAGCCTGCAGCCCTTCGCCAACCGAGGGCGCGTGGAACCACACCAGTGGGGCGTGCGTGGTGCGCACGCGCGCGGCGTCGCGTTCCCAGCGTGTCAGCAGGCCCCGTCGCGCGCGCAGCGAGCGGGCGACCTTGTGATCGGAGGCCGGCGCGATCCAGCTGGCCGCTCGTGCGGCGGCCATGCCTCCCGCGTAGGCGAGGCGGACCAGCGAGTTCAGGGCGCCTTCCGCTTCTTGGCGCGCATCACGAGAGCCGTATCGATCGCCTTGCGGAAGTCCGCATAGGGCAAGGCGCCCTGCACGAGGAACTCGCCGATGATGAACGAGGGCGTGCTCTGCACGCCCGACTGCGTCGCCTGCTGAATGTCGTTGTTGACCAGCGCGCGCACCGCATTGCCCTTGCGGCAGGTCGCGAACGCGGCGGCGTTCAGCTTGAGGTCGGTGGCGATGCGGGTGAGCAGCGGCTCCACACTCTCCATCGCCCCCACGGTGGGCTGAGCCGCAAACAGCGCCTCGCTATACGGCCAGAACTTCCCCTGCGCACTGGCACACATCGCCGCCTCGGCTTCGACGCGGGCGTGCTTGTGAATGGACGAGAGCGGCAGGTGGAGATACGCGAAGTGAATCTTCCCCGGCGCGATGTAGTCGCGCTCGAGCCGCTTCATCGACGAGTCGTGCCACTGCTTGCAGTACGGGCACTGGAAGTCGCTGATCATCACGACCCACATCGCCGTGTCGGGTCCCTGCACGCGGCCGCGATCGGCGTTCGCCACCGTCGCCGAATCGATGCCGGTGTCGGGGGCCGCGTTCGGCATCGGGACCACGCTCGCTGCCACCGTCGTCGCCGGCTTTCCGGCCGCACTCGCCGACCGGGCGCTGTCGGCCGTCCCGGAGGACGCGGATCCGCCCTTGCTGCAGGCGGCGACCACGGCGGGCAGGACAACCAGGACCATGGCGGTGGCGAGGCGAACGGCGCGTCGAAACATGTCGAGCAGGGTAGAAGTGGGAAGGGAGGCCAGACCGGCCCCACGGAGAAGCCTACACGGTCGCCGCCCGACCCGCATCCGTCCCACGGGTGGCATGCCGAAACACGCTGCCGCACGCCCCCGTAGTGCCTCTACCTTACAGTCGTGTTCGACTCAGTGCGCCATACTCTCTGCGGGGGGACCACCCTGCGTTCCGTGGTTCGGTGGATGCTGGGGCTGCTGCTGGTGGCAGCGCCTGCGGCGTGGCCGCTCATGGCCCAAAGCGGGTCGGCCCTGCCGCAGCCGGTGGGCTATGTGAACGACTTCGCCGGCGTCCTGTCGCCCGAGGCGTCGGCGCGCATTGGCGCGCTTGCGCAGCAGGTGCAGGCGGCCACGCGTGGCGACATGGTCGTCGTCACGCTTCCCGATCTCGGCGGGCGCCCGGTCGAAGAGGTCACCCTGCGGCTCGGGCGCGAGTGGAAGGTCGGCGCCGACGCCAAGATCGGCGATCAGGCGCGCAATGCCGGGGTCATCATCCTGTTGGTGCCCAAGGAGACGTCCACCGACGGCCGCGGGCATTGCCGCATCGAAACGGGGCAGGGGGCGGAAGGCTTCATCACCGATGCCACCTCCGGGTCGATCTGTCGTGCCGCCACCCCGCTCTTCCAGGCGCGCCAGTATTCGGCCGCGCTGGTGCAGATCAGCGAAGCGGTCGCGGCGCGCTATGCCGAAGCGTTCGGGGTCACGCTGGACGGAGCGCCGCCGGTGGCGCGCGGTCGAGGTCGTGAATCGCCAGTGCGCATTCCGTGGGCGCTCATCTTCTTCGTGCTGTTCATCGTGATCAGTTCCATGGGGCGCCGCCGCCGGGGCTGTGTGGGATGCATCCCGATTCCGATTGGCGGTCCGGTCATTCGCACCGGCAGCTGGTCGGGTGGCAGCGGGTGGTCGGGAGGGGATTTCGGCGGCTCCAGTGGCGGGTTTGGCGGATTCGGTGGCGGTGGCGGCTTCAGCGGAGGTGGCGGTGGCTCAGACTGGTAGCGACAAGTCCATGACGCTCGATGAACTCGTGCGCCAGCTGCGTGCGGCGTACGGTGAGCAACTCGAGGCCATCGTGCTCTACGGCTCGGCGGCGCGTGGCGAGGAGGTGCAGGGGCAGTCCGACCTCAACGTCATGGTCATCGCCCGGGCGCTGCACATCGACACGCTGCGCGCACTCGGGCAGACCATGCGGGCGTGGCAGGAGGCGGGGCATCCGCCGGTGCTCACGTTCACGGCCGCCGAGTGGCGTGCCAGTGCCGACATCTTCCCCATGGAGTATGCCGACATCCTCGAACAGCACCGCGTGCTGGCCGGGACGCTGCCGCTCGAGGGCATTCAGGTGTCCACGCAGGACCTGCGGTTGCAGCTCGAACAGGAAGCGATGGGCAAGCTGCTCCGCTTCCGGCGCAGCGTGATGCTGGTGGGGAGCGATCATGCCCGCCAGCTGGAGCTGCTGCGCGCCAGTGCGAGCACGCTGCTGGTGATTTTTCGGGCGGTGCTGCGCCTCCACGGCGAGGTGCCACCGCGCGATGCGGATGCCGTACTGCAGGCGGTCGCCCGCCGTACGGGGTTGGACCCGTCGCCTTTCCAGAAGGGCGCGGCGTTGCGCCGTGGTGCCACCCTGGAGCCTCGCGAGACCGATGTGGTACTCGCCGGGATCCTCGGGGGTATGACCACGTTGGTGTCGTATCTCGATCACTTCGCGCCGACCGTTCCGGCGGCCGCTGTCGTTTCTCCCCCGGTTCAATCCTGAGGAAATTCTTGCCATGTCGACCCGTCTGTCCACGTTGCGCCGACGCACCGCTGTCCTGTGGCTCGCCCTGCCGCTGACACTCGGCGCCTGCGGCTACAACTCAATCCAGTCGTACGACGAGCAGGCGCAGCAGGCCAAGCAGAACATCGATGCCCAGCTCCAGCGCCGTGCGGATCTGATCCCGAATCTGGTGAACACCGTGAAGGGCTTTGCCGCCCAGGAAGAGAAGGTGCTCACCGAGGTCACGCAGGCGCGCGCCGGTCTCGTAGGCGCGCTCCAGCGTCCGGGGGGCTCCGATCCGGCCGAGCTGGCGAATGCCAATCAGCAGCTCACCGGCGCGCTTGGGCGGCTGACGGTGGCGGTCGAGGCGTATCCGCAGCTCAAGTCGAACGAGAACTTCCTCAAGCTGCAGGATGAGCTCACGGGCACGGAAAATCGCATTGCCGTCTCGCGGACCGATTACAACACGGCGGTGCGGCAGTACAACGAGTACATCCGCAAGTTCCCGCAGGTGCTCACCGCCAAGGTGACCGGTGCCAAGCCGCGTACGTACTTCGAGGTGACCGACGCCGCCTCGCGCGCGGCGCCGACGGTCAACTTCGACAAGAAGTAAGCGGCGCCAACGGCCGAGGCCCCGTGTGGAACACCCACACGGGGCCTCGTCGCGTTTCCGGCATTACATGCGATTCTTTTCGTAAAGCAGATTGCGCGGGGCCACCCGCCATTCGTACCAGCGCGCGACCGGTTGCCCGTTGTTGACCGCGGGGTCGCTGCGGAAGCTGCGGATCTTGGCTCGCACCTTGGCGCCGATCAGATCGTTGCCGTCATTGAGCGTGTCGGCATCCACGCCGTTGTAGGTGACGGATTCCGTGCCGTTGGTGAAGAGCAGGCGGGCGTTGAAGGCCTCGACGTTGGAGGCCACCACCGCACCGACCGGTTGCCCGAGGCTGTTCAAACTGCTGGCGCGCATCAGCTGATTGGTCCCGGCGTCGCGGTAGTACATGATCACGTTGAGCTTCTGGATCGTGGTTCCGGATCGCATCAGCAGCAGGCTGTCGAGCCCCGACGGCCGATTCACCAGCCGATTCACCGGCAGGAACTGAATGCGGAACAGATTCCCGGCGCCGTTCTGCACGCTGGTGAGGAGCAGGAGCCGGCGGGTGTTCGCGACCTGCAGTCGCACCAGATCGCCGGCGGCGAGGGCGTACGTGCCCCCCACCTTCTGAAAGTCGATGCAGGTCGCGCCACAGGTGCCGCCCGCCGGGTAGGTGGGCAGGGTATCCCCGTCGTTGTAGATCGGGTAGACGGGCGCTTCCGCCGGCTGGTACGGCACACTCAGCACGGAGAGCGTATCGCCGTTCGTGTCCATGCTGGCGAAGACGGGCGTGCTGGTCAGCGCGATCCCCGCCTCCTGCACGTCGCGCGCGATCGAGAGCCCTACGAAGCGGGCGTCCCGATCAACGGTCTCCCGCACGGTCCAGCCGCGCCGCGTCTGCCAGCTCTGCACGGCGAACGCCGTGGCGCTGCTCACGACGACCATGGCGAGCGTGAGGGAGATCAGCACTTCGGTGAGCGAGAAGCCGCGACGGCGGCGAGTGGCAGCGGGTCGCATCAGGACGCTCCGTTGAGGCCGTTGCCCCGGAAGACCGACGTGGTCAGCAGCAGCGGGGTCGTGGCACGTGGGTAGTCCACGCGGACTTCCACGCGCACCAGGTTCTGCCGCGTGGTGGTGACGGTGAGCGAGCGGGTATAGGCGCCCGACGCCGACGCGGTACCATCGGCATTGAGCCGCACCGGCGATTCCGATTGCAGCAGCCACGGATCGCGCGTGCGCACCTGCTCGATGTAGGCGCGGGCGATGGCAATCGCATTGGTGCGATTCTGCGCCAGCGTCTGCAGCTTGACCGTGTTGGCGTTCGCCGTGGCCAGCGAGGAGAGCCCCGCGGCCAGCAGCACGATCGCCACCACCATGGCAAAGAGGGTGAAGCCGGCGCGCGACCGACGGGTCCGCGAGGCGCGTGAACGATGAGCGAAGCGGATCATTGCCACTGTCCGTTGCGATAGGTCCACAAACGCGCGTTGCCGGAGGCCGAGACCGACACCGCCACCACTGCGGTGGGGTCCACCGTGCTGCGCAGATACACGACGCCGCGGCCAGTCACCGGGGTGACGAGGCCCCGCGCGTCGAAGTGCAGCTGACGGCCGGGAAAAGTGCGATCGCCGCCGTCTGCGTTGTCGGGCACCGCGGGCGCCGAACCGCGGCCATAGGCCACGCGTGGCGGCAGATCGCGCTCGCCAAAGGCGCGGAGCGCCTGCCACTCGGCGGCAGACTCGGCGAACTGGCCGTCGCCATCGGTGTCGAGATATCCGCCGTACTTGCTCGGAAAGTCGAAGCAGATGCGCACCATCTGCCGTGTGGTCAGCGCACGCGTGCGGGCGACATCGATGTCCTGGGCGAGCTGCATCCCCGCCAGCTGCACTTCCATGGCGCGCGAGAGCCGCATGCGCGGCGCGACGATGCCGAAGACGATGCCCACAATGGCCATCACCACGATCAGTTCGATCGTGGTGAAGCCGCGACGGAGACGGTGCCGGGTTGGCATCAGTAGAGCGGCCGGAACGCCGTTTGGAGGACGGTGCCCACCGAGGGTGTGCCCGGCGGCAGACGTTCGGGGAAGCGGAAGTTCACGTCGAAACTCCATTGGCGTGTCGGCGGCGAGTAGTAGCCCGCCGCCGCGTACCCGACGTTGGCGGTATTGCCCCAGAGGCCGGTGGCGAAGCGGCTCCGGTAGAGGGACACGAGCGAGCCGGTGTAGCGGAAGACCACGGCGTTCCAGTTCTCCAGGAAGCGCGGCAGGTTCTCGAGCCCGCCGCCGTAGGCAGGCGAACTGCATCCGGCTCGGGCGTAGTCACAGGACGTGGCGGAGTGCCCGATCAACAGCGCGGCGTTGACCGTTGTGGCGCGCGCCGTGTTCTGGTCCATCACCTGCTGGTTCACATCGCACCACCCCGCGCTGGTGCTCGTGCACCGGGTCGCGGACGGCCACGACGTGCGCGCGTCCATGTTGGGATTGGGCGGGGTGGAGAGGAAAGTGATCGCATCGCCCAGAATGGCCGCCGGTCGCCAGACCGTCGTGTTGTAGTCACCCAGCACGTACACCGGCCGTTCGGTCGTGATCGTCAGTCCGCCGGTATCGGCGGCGGTGCGCGACGCGGGCAACCGGGCGCCCTGGCGCAGACGCACGGCGACGTAGTCGCTGTTGGCGCTCACGTTGGTGTTGATCACGTTCACGTAGATGATGCGCGGCGAGCGGGTCGCCGGCGCCGAATCGCTCCAGAGGCGGAGCGAGTCCATGTGAATGTCGATCAGATCGGGGCGCAGATCCTCGCGCCCTTCGTAGAACGCGTTGACGCGCGGCTTGAAGATGCGCCGGCACGCGGCCGTACTCGGCACCTCGAGGCCGGGGGCGCGCACCTGCGCAATGGAATCACAGAAGGCGGTCTTCATGGCGTTGGTATCGGCCATGTCGAACACGCGCGCGTTCACTGTGAGATACCAGTCGGCCTTCCACGCCATCTTCACATCCTGCACCATGGCGTTGTCGCCGGCGCTGCGCGGCAGGACAAGCGTGACCGGCGGCATGTTCGTGGGGAGCGGCAGCTTGAGCGGCTTGACGCCGTAGCTGTGGTTCATGAGTCGCCCGTTGAACTTCTGCTCGCTCTTGGTCTTGAACGACGCGCCCGGATCGCTTCGGTCGTCGAAGTCGAGCAGTACGGCGGTACCACTCGCGTTGTTGATACGCACGCCGCCCAGACGCTCGTTGCGGTCCTTGCGCTGCCACATCACACTGTCCGGCGTCGTGATGTTGCTCTGGAAGGTCGCGCTGTTCGACGAGAGGTAGAGACTGCCGTTGGTGTGCACCCATCCGGTGAACGTCATCGGCTGACCGGGCAGGATCTCGAGGTCGTCCTCGTAGAACACACCGAACTGAAAGAGCGGGATGGTCTGCGCATTCACCGACAGCACGGACTTCGCCTTGTTCCCCGACGAGTCGCGCGCGGTGACGGTGATATCGATCGGCTGATTGAGCGAATAGAGGCCGGCGAACGGGCCCGACGAAATCGTCCGCGACACCGGCACGCCGGTGGTCTGCGTGGTCTGCGACATCCGGTAGCCGGGGACGTTCGGCGTGGTGATCGAGGCGATATCGCTGCCGTCGATGATGCCGTCCTGCATCGCCGCATCGAGTTGCGACATGATGTCGTCGGCACCGCCTTCGGAAGCGTAACCGGCACGCGCGCCCTTGTAGTCGGCATCGGACGTACGCGCCATCGTGGTCACCGCCGACAGGCCGGCGAGGACCACCACGGAGAACATCACGAGCATCAGGAGCACGACTTCGAGCGCAAAGCCGGCGCGGCGCCGGCGTGGCCGCTCATCCCGGGGGACAGACACGGTCGACCTCGTCGAGTGAAGACTTCATCACTCAAACGATCGAGGCTTCATGAAGATATATTTAGAATGAACGCCCCTTCATACATTGAAACGAAACAGGGGCCCGGTGTGACGGGCCCCTGGTCGCGTCAGGCCTTGGCGCCGCCCTCGGCGACCGGGCGGGGAAAGAGCCCCTCCCCCTTCGTCACCTTCCAGCCGGTCGGGTCGAGGGCCGGCAGCGCGTCGAATCGATGGCCGCCGGCGCTCCCGGGCGCCCCCAGCTGCTGCCAGACCGCCTCGACCTTGGTGGGCATGAACGGCGCCAGGAGCACCGTCTGCCGCGCGATCCGCCGGATCAGCGAGGCGAGGATCGTGGCCAGCTCGTCGCGGCGCGCCGGGTCCTTGGCCACCGCCCAGGGGGCCGTGGCGGCGGTGAATTCGTTCGCCCGCTGCGTCATGCGGTAGACGGCGGTCAACCCGTCGTGGAGCAGGTAGCCCTGTTCGCCATGCATGGCGGCATGGTACGCGGCCAGGTCGGTGTCGTCCTCCGCCTCTTCGGCCGGGCGCGTCGCGGCGGGGACCACGCCATCGAAGTACTTCTCAACCATCGCCATCGCGCGGCTGGCGAGGTTGCCGTACGCATTGGCCAGATCGCTCGTATAGCGCTCTTCAAAGCGCTCCCACGAAAAGTTGCCGTCGCCATCGAACGGCACTTCGCGCAGGAGCACATACCGGAACGCATCGGCCCCAAACCGATCGATGGCCTCGCCCAGATCGAGCTTCACGCCCGCGCTCTTGGAGAAGCGTTCGCCGCCGAGCTGCACAAAACCGTGTGCCCACACCTGCTTGGGGAGCGGCAGCTCCGCCGCCTTGAGCATCGCGGGCCAGATCACCACATGAAAGCGGGTGATGTCCTTGCCCACGATGTGCAGATCGGCCGGCCAGCGCTGCTCGTACCCCGGCTCCGGGAAGCCCGTCGCCGTGAGGTAGTTGGGGAGCGCGTCGAACCACACGTACGTCCCCTGCGTCTCGCCATTCGACAGCGCCACCGGAAAGGGCACCGCCCAATCCAGGCGCGCTCGGGACGCCGAGATGTCCTCGAGCCCCTGCGCCAAGAGACCAAGGATCTCGTTGCGCCGGCTCTCCGGCTCGATGTACGACGGGTTCGTCGCCAACAGCTCCTGCAGGAAGCCCTGGTACTTCGAGAGCCGGAAGAACCAGTTCCGCTCCTCGACCTCCTCGAGCGTGCGCGTGGGATGCAGCACGCATTTGCCGTCGACGATATCGGCGTCCTGCTTGAACGCTTCGCAGCCGACACAGTACATGCCGGTGTACGAGCGCTCGTAGAAATCGTCGGGATTGCGCTCGAAGATCCGCTGGATCAGATGCTGGACCGCGCTCTTGTGATGGGCGTTCGTCGTGCGAATGAACTGATCGTACGAAATGCCCAGCCGGGCCCACATCGCCTGAAAGCGCGCCGCGATCGTGTCCGTGAACGCCTGCGGATCGACGCCGTCCTTGGCCGCCGTCTGCTGCACCTTCTGCCCGTGCTCATCCATGCCAATGAGCAGATGCACGTCATCGCCACACTGGCGGCGGTACCGGGCAATCACATCGGCGCCGATCTTCTCGAGCGCGTGCCCAAGATGCGGATCGCCGTTGGCGTAGTCGATGGCGGTGGTCAGGTAGAAGCGCATTTTCGGAATGTAGTGGGATGACATTGGAGAACCGAGATCGAGTTGGAGAGGCGAGGCGGAGCGATGAGCGCCGAACTCACCCCTCACGCTCATACTCCCACTCGCCTCTCGCCTCTCCAAGGCAACCCCTCACTCCTCATCACTCTCGCCCTCGTCGTCCTCCGCCCCCTCACCTTCCGCCCCCCCCTCCGCCTTCCGCCGCTCCTCCGCCGCCCGGAGCCGCCGCCCACCGCGCCGACCGCGCCGGCGCTTGCGCCGCGGGGCCTCGCCCGCCGTCGCATCCGTCGCGCTCTCGGATGCCGCATCCACGGGAGCCGACACGGAGCCCGTCGACGGCGCCGCCAACTCCGCCCGCACCACCGCGAACTCCTCGGTCATGCCGCTCACCAGTGGTTCGTCCACCGCCGGCCCCGCACGCGTCGGGACCGGCTCGTCGGAGACCGTAATGGCCTGACTGAGCGAGAACGTCTCGAACTCCATGGTGTCGAGCATCGACGCCACCTGCGGTTCGATACTCGCGGCGGTCGCGGCCTGCGGCACAGCGTATTCGGCCGTGGCGCCCATGGCCGCCGCGTCAAAGCCCTCGGTCTCCTGCTTCAGCTCCGCGAGTGCCACGACGCGCGTATCGCCCTCGGCGGTGCGCAGGGTGACGCGGTCATGGAAGATGTCGCAGCTGATCACCTTCTCTTCACCGCGCGACGTCTGCAGGATCTTCCCTTCCTTCGGGAAACGGCGGCGGCTCATCACGTAGAACTCATGCTCATAGCGCAGGCAGCACATCAGCCGCCCGCAGGCGCCCGAGATCTGCTGCGGGTTGAGCGACAGCTTCTGATCCTTCGCGACGCCGAGGTTGACCGGGCGCAGGTCGGGGAGCCAACTCGATGAGCAGTACTCGCGCCCGCAGCGCCCCACACCGGAGAGGCGCTTTGCTTCGTCGCGGACGCCGATCTGCTTGAGTTCGATGCGCGTGCGGAAGAGCGCCGCGAGGTCACGCACCAGCCCGCGGAAATCGACGCGCTTTTCCGCCGTGAAGTAGATCGTGAGCTTGCGCTTGTCCCACTGCCACTCGGCATCGGTGAGCTTCATGACGAGATGATTCGCCTTGACGCGCTCCATCGCCTGGCGGCGGGCGCTTTCATTCTCGGCGGTCAGCTCGCGATCCGCGGCTTCGTCCTCACGCGTCGCCAGACGCAACGCCTTGCGTGGCGGCGGCGCGGTGCCGCACCCATGCGCGCACCCCTTGCACCGCACTTCGGCGAGTTCGCCGGTGCTGTGCACCCGCCCGAAGTCTTCCCCGCGGTCGGCTTCGACGATGATGCCCGCGCGCAACGGCGGCGGCGTCTCACCGTCCCACGAGAAGAACTCCTTGCGATTGCCGCGGAACGCGACTTCGATGAGGTGCGCCACGGCGGCCCGTCCTACTCGGCGAACTGGCCCATGCGCAAAAACTTCTCGCGACGACGTCGCACGAGCTTGTCCGGCTTGAGGCGACGCAGTTCTTCGAGATTGTGCGTGAGGGCGTCCTTGAGCGCATTGGCCGTGGCCGCATGATCCGCATGCGCCCCGCCCACCGGCTCCGGCACCACCTCGTCCACAACGCGCAATTCCACGAGATCGGCGGCGGTGACGCGCAGCGCCTGCGCGGCCTTTTCCCGCATCTCCGGGCTCTTGCCATCCTTCCACAGAATGGCCGCGCACCCTTCGACCGAAATCGTGGAGTACACCGAGTTCTCGAGCATCAGGACGCGATCAGCCACGCCCAGCGCCAGCGCACCGCCCGAGCCGCCTTCGCCGATGACCGTGGCGATGATCGGCACCTGCAGCGCGCTCATTTCGAGCAGGTTGCGCGCGATGGCTTCGCTCTGGCCGCGCTCTTCGGCGCCGAGCCCCGGCCAGGCGCCCGGCGTATCGATGAACGTGATGACCGGCACCTGGAACTTCTCGGCGAGCTTCATGAGCCGGAGCGCCTTGCGGTACCCCTCCGGATGCGGCATGCCGAAGTTGCGCTTCAGGTTCTCCTTGGTGTCGCGGCCGCGTTCATGGCCGATCACCATCACCGTTTCGCCGTCGAGGCGCGCCCAGCCGGCCATGATCGCCGCATCTTCGCGGAAGAGGCGATCGCCGTGGAGCTCGATGAAATCGGTGAACGCCAGCCGGATATAGTCCGACGTGAACGGCCGACGGGCAATGCGCGCCACCTGCACGCGCTGCAGCGGCGTGAGGTTCTGGTAAATCTGGACGCGCAGTTCGCCCAGCTTCTTGTTCAGCGGAGCGAGTTCCGCCTCCACATCGAGCGAGCGCTCGGAGGCGAGTCGCTTCAGCTCCTCGATCTGCTTTTCGAGTTCCGCGAGCGGACGCTCGAACTCGAGAGTCGGGGCAGCAGCCATGACGATCCTGGAAAAGGGACGCGGCGCTCGTCAGCCACCGGTGCGCACGAGGCGCACCCGGTCGGCGCCAAGCAGCGCGCGAAGATCCGAGAGAATGGCGGGCGAGGCGGTCACGGTGAGCGACTTCGAGCGGAACCGGATGACCCGGCCACTCGCATCCTTCCACCGCAGCTCCAGTGGGGCCGATCCTTCATGCGCCTCCACCTTGGCCCGCACATCGTCCATCACCGCCGGCGGCAGATCGAGGCTCCGGTCGAGCTCGATTGCCACGGCCAGATCACCGCTGGCCCGCACCTCAGCGAAGCGCGTGACCGAATCCACGATGAACGTAGCGTTTTCGACGTCCTGATCCTTCCGGGAGTAGCCACCCTTGAGCAGCAGCGGCACGTCCGGACGGATGCGTTCAGCAATCACGCCCCACGCCTCCGGAAAGACCAGTACTTCGGAAGATCCGGAAAAATCCTCCACTGTCAACCGGGCGAACTCGGCCCCGGAACGCTTGGAGATCTGTTTCCGGATCGCGGTGACCACCACGCCGATGGTGACCGGGTCGGGCGTCCACGTACCGAGCTGCGAGACCGTATGCGACGCGAAGAGTTCGCACTCTGTTCGGTATGGCTCGAGCGGATGCCCGGAAATGTAGAAGCCAAGCAGCTCCTTCTCGCGCTGCAGCCGCTCGCTTTCCGTCCACGACGGCGTGTTGGGAAGCGACGGTGCCGTCGCATTTTTGGTGGGTGTTGCGCTGTCGGCCGCGTCGCCCAGCAGGTCGCCGAAGAGCGAGACCTGCCCCTTGGCGGCTTCTTCCTGCTGCAGCGACGCTTCGCTCATCGCCGCATCGAGCGCCGCGATCAGCTGCGCGCGGTGACCACCCAGCGCATCGCAGGCGCCGGCGGCGATCAGCGCTTCGAACACCCGCTTGTTGAAGACCCGCAGGTCTACCCGCGAGCAGAGATCGTACAGGCTCGTGAACGGCCCGTCCTTCCGGGCCTCGAGCAGCGTGTCGATCGCGCCGCGTCCGACGTTGCGAATGGCGCCGAGGCCAAAACGGATGCGCTTGTCGCCCACCACCGTGAAGCGCCACCCGGACTCATTCACATCCGGCGCCAGCACCTCGAGGCCCATTTCGCGGGCTTCGGCGATGTATTTGATGATTTCTTCAGTCTTCCCGATGTTCGACGACAGCAGCGCGGCCATGAACTCGGCCGGGTAGTGCGTCTTCAGGAAGGCCGTGTGATACGCCACCACCGAGTAGGCGACCGAGTGCGACTTGTTGAAGCCGTACCGGCCGAACGTTTCGATCTGGCCCGCGAGCTCTTCGATGATCTTGGGATCGTAGCCGCGCGCAATCGACTTCTCGGTGAACTTGCCGAGCTCCTTCTTGATGAGCTCCGCATCCTTCTTGCCGACGGCCTTTCGGAGCACGTCGGCTTCGGCCAGCGAGATGCCCGCGAGCACCTGGGCAATACGCATCACCTGTTCCTGATAGGTGATGACGCCGTAGGTGTTCGAGAGGATCGGCTCGAGCTCCGGCAGCGGATACACCGTGGGCTCTTCGCCACGCTTGCGCCGGATGTAGACGTTGTGCATCCCGGCGTCGAGCGGGCCCGGGCGCAGAAGCGCGTTCGACGCCACGAGGTCGTCGAACCGGTCGCAGCGCATGCGCTTGAGTACGTCGGTCGCGAGCGGGGATTCGAACTGGAACACCCCGCCGGTGCGCCCCGCCCGCAGGACTTCGTACGTCTTCGGATCGGTGAAGCCGCGCTCCTCGAGCGTCACCTCGATCCCCGACCGCTCCTTGATCGCCTTGAGCGTATCGGTGATGACGGTCAGCGTGGTGAGGCCGAGGAAGTCCATCTTGAGCATGCCGGCCTTTTCGAGCGCCGTCATGTCGTACTGCGTCACGATCACGCGTTCGTCGCCGTCGGAGCCGGAGCCCTTCGTGGCCTGGGTGCAGATCGGCACGAACTGATCGAGCGGGCCGGGCGCGATGACGACGCCGGCCGCGTGCACCCCCGTGTGGCGCGAGAGCCCTTCGAGGCGCACCGCGAAGTCGAGCAGCTGCCGATAGCGCGCATCGCTTTCGTAGAACTGCTTGACCTCCGGGACCTGCTCGATCGCCTCCTTCACCGTGAGCGAGAAGTTCGGCGCGTTCGGGATGAGCTTGGCCAGCGCGTCCGTTTCGGCGGGCGTGAAGCCGAGCGTACGCCCCACGTCCTTGATGGCCGCGCGCGACTTCATGGTTCCGAACGTGACGATCTGCCCGACGCTGTCCTTGCCGTACTTCTGCCGCACGTATTCGATGACTTCGCCGCGCCGTTCGAAGCAGAAGTCGACGTCCACGTCGGGCATCGACACGCGCTCCGGATTCAGGAAGCGCTCGAAAAGCAGGTCGAACTCCAGCGGGCAGACGTCGGTGATCCTGGTCGCGTACGCCACGAGCGAGCCGGCGGCCGAACCACGCCCCGGTCCCACCGGAATGCCGCGATCGCGCGCGGCCTTGATGAAGTCGGCGGTGATCAGGAAGTAGCCGGAGTAGCCGGTCTTCGTGATGACACCCAGCTCGTAGTCGAGCCGCTCCTGCACGTTCGCCGGGAGCGGATCGCCGTAACGGGCCTTCGCGCCGTCGGTGGCCAGCTGGACCAGCAGGTCATTCTCCGTCGCCACGCCGTCGGGGAGCGGGAATGACGGCACGTAGTACTTCTTGGCGAACTGCACATCCACCGCGTCGGCGATCGCGAGCGTGTTCGTGAGCACGTCCTCGCGGCCGGGGAAGAACGGCCGGATCTCGTCGGCACTCTTGAAGTAGAGGCCGTCGTCGTACTTCATCCGATCCTTGTCGTTCCGATCCTTGCCCAGGCCGATGCAGAGGAGCACGTCGTGCGCCTCATGATCATCGTGGCTCAGGAAGTGGGCATCGTTCGTCGCGATGACGGGCAGCCCCAGATCGTCGGCGAGCGACAGCACCTTGGCGTTGAGCGTGGCCTGCCCCTCGCTCGTGTGCGCCTGCACCTCGAGGTAGTAGCGGTCCTTGAACAGCTCGGCGTACCACGCCGCCGCCTCGCGGGCCTCGGCGATGCGATCGTCCATCAGGTGCGTGGCCACCTCGCCGGCCAGACAGGCTGAGGAGACGATCAGCCCTTCCGAGTGCGCCGCCAGCAGCTCCCGGTCGATGCGCGGCTTGGTGTAGAACCCCTCGGTGTACCCCAGCGACGTGAGCTTGACGAGATTCTTGTAGCCCACGAGATCGCGGGCCAGCAGCACGAGGTGGTAGTACGGCTTGACGCCTGGTGCCGGTCGGCCGCGCGTCCGGCGATCCCCGGGGGCGACGTACGCCTCCATCCCGAGGATCGGCTTGACGCCGGCTTTGCGTGCCTTCTCCTGGAACTCCCAGGCGGCATGCATGTTACCGTGATCGGTAATCGCGAGCGCCGGCATCTCGAACTGCTGCGCGCGCGTGATCAGGTCATCAATCCGGTTCGCCCCGTCAAGGAGCGAGTACTCGGAGTGGCAGTGCAGGTGGACGAACGACATGGGATGGGAATGATACCCCGATGGCTCTCAGCTCGGCAGTTCTTCGCCCGGTCCGGCGCCCTGGTGGCGACGGCGCTGGTGCTGTTCCTGGGGCTCACCCCCATGGGCTGTTATCTGTCCCGGGCCGCATATGAAGAAGCGCGCATCCTCGCACGGCGGCAGCCGATTCAGCAGCTCGTCGCGCGCGACAACACCGATCCGGTGCTCCGTGCCAAACTGGCGTTGGTGCTGCAGGCGCGGCAGTACGCGGCCGATTCGCTCCACCTCAAAGCCAACGAGAGCTTCACGGCCTTCTCGCAGCTCGATCGCGATACGCTCGTATTGGTCGTCAACGCCGCCTACCGCGACCGCCTGGAGCGCAAAACGTGGTGGTTTCCGGTCGTGGGCCGATTTCCGTACAAAGGCTTCTTCGACTTCAAGGAGGCGCAGCGCACCGCCCAGGAGCTCCGCGAGCAGGGCTTCGACGTCACGGTGGGCCCCTCATCCGCCTTCAGTACCCTGGGCTGGTTCAACGATCCGCTGGTGAGCACCACCGTCAAGATGGATTCGGTGACGCTCGTCAACACGATCTTTCATGAGCTGCTGCACAACACCTTCTTTGCGAAGGGCTCGGTGAGCTACAACGAATCGTTCGCCAGCTTCGTGGGTGGGCGGGCCACGGAGCACTTCTTCCGCTCGCGCGGCGATACCGCCATGCTGCGCCGCGCCGAGGCGGATTGGCAGGACGATCTGCTCCTCGGCGCCTTCTGGGAGCGCACCGCCCACGAGATCGACAGCGCCTTCACCGCCCTCCCCGACAGCGCTCACGCCGCCCGCCTCGCCGCGCGCGACACCATCTACGGCCGCGCCCGACGCCGGCTCGTGGACTCGGTGGGCCCACAGCTCCGGACCTACCCGAAAGGCTGGGTGGAGCGCGTCCCGCTCAACAACGCCGTCCTCATGGCTCGTCGCGTCTATGCGGATCGACTGGATCGCTTCGATTCCGTGTACGTCGCCAATGGACGGGACTTGCCGAAGGCCATTCGCGCGGTCATTGCCATGTATCAGGATTCGGTGAAGGCAGCGAAGCGATAGGAACAGCTCACACAGGGCTCACGAAGACAGAAGAGGCCACAGGGCGATCGTGTGCGTCCCGTGGCCTCTTCTGTCTCCGTGCGCTCTGTGCGAGCTGTTTTCGTCCTACTTCTCCGGCAGCAGCACGAACCGCGCCCGGTTCGTCTCGTTCAAGTACTGCTTCGCCGCGGCAAAGAGCTTCTCGGCGGTGAGCCCGTTCACCAGCGTGAGATAGTCGCCCATCGTCTCCAGCGGATCGCCGTACTCGGCGCGCGTCCGGATGCTGCTCAGCCAGTAGCCGTTCTGCTTGAGCTGGACCTCGAACTCCCGGCGCTGCTGCTCCTTCACGCGCTCGAGCTCCGCCGCCGAGGGCGGCACGCGGCGCAGCGAGTCGAGCTCCTGCTCCAGCGCCGCAAACATGCTTTCGGCCTTGTCGGGCGAGGAGCCGTATTGGATGCTGAACTGCCACTCTTCGCGCGGACGGCGCGACAGGTTGCCGCCCACACTCACGCTGTAGGTACCGCCGAGCGCTTCGCGCAGGCGATCGAGGAGCCGCATTTCCGCCAGGTCGGCCAGCGACGAGATCAGATACGCCTGCTCGCGGCTATAGGGCGCGGTGCCACTCAGCAGCACGATCGTGGAGCTCGTCGGCTCGAGCCCCTTCTTCACCAGCTTCGTGACCTGACCGGCGAGTGGCTTGGGCCCGGTTTCCTTCCACGTCTCCTTGCGACCGCTGGCCGGCAGCGTGGCAATCCACTGCGCCACGAGGGGCTTGAGCGTGGCGAGATCCACATTGCCCACGAATACCACGGTCATGTCGCCCACGTCGGCAAAGCGATCCTTGTACAGCGCAAGCATGCGCCCAAGGTCGAACTCCTTGAGCATGTCCATCGAGAGCGGACGTACACGAGGATGTCCCGCCCCCAGCGTCATCTGGATCGTGTCCTGGAAGACGAGCTGCGGGTTGGCGTCCTTGTTCTTGATGACCGTTTCGTACTGCTGCAAGAACGCCTTGAACAGCGCCGTATCGGCGCGCGGCGCGGTCACGCGCAGCCACGCCAGCTGCAGCATCGTTTCGAGGTCACGCGGCGACGCACTCCCCGACAGCCCTTCGGTCAGATCGCCGATCTGCGCGGACACGTTCGCCACTTTGCCGGTGAGCTTCTTCCGCAGATCGATCGCCGAGAAACTGCCGACGCCGCCCTGCTGAATGATCGACGGGGCGAGCGCGGCCGTCAGCGCCTCGGCATCGCTCACCAGGCTGCCGCCGCCCGGGCTCCACGCCGTCATCAGGATCTGATCGTTGTTGAAATCGGTCGGCTTCACGAGCACGCGAATGCCATTCGACAGCGTCCACTCCGTGATGCCGGGGCCCGCGATGGTGCGCTCAGCCACGATCTTGCCCGGCGCCGGGGCCGACGGGACGAGTGCTCCTTCGGCCACCGTCTCCGTCCACGGGGTGATGCTGGTCGCGAGCACCTTGCCAAAGATCGCCCGGACCTCCGCCTCCGTCGGCACCTTTGCGTCGGCCCGTTCCGGCATGGCAATCGTCACCACGCGGTTCGCTGATCCGCTCTGCGACTGCCCCACGGCGTTCACATCGGCGAGCGACAGGGACGGCACCAGGGCCTTGGCCAGCGCGAACTCGTATGCGATCCCCGGAATCGGCTCCTGCTCGAGGAAGTTCGTGACGTACTCATCCACGTACTGCGCCGACTCCGACTTGTCGCGTTCGGCGTACGCCTGCTCGTAGCTGCGGAGCAGGTTCGTCTTCGCCCGCTCGAGTTCGGCCGGCAGCGCGCCGAAGCGCTGCATGCGCTCCGACTCGATGAGCAGCGACTGCAGCGTCTCGAGGATCTTGCCGTCCTTCGCTCCCGCTGAGAGGGAGCTCACTTCGGCGTTGCGGACGAAGCGGCCACTGCCGCTCCCCGCGCCGGTGAAGGGCGCGTCGGGGCGCAGGCGGATTTCGCTGAACCGCTGATTGAGAATGGACTGGTAGAGCTGCTCGGCCAGCTGCGTACGATACGCCTTCACCGTGCGCGACACCGTCACCGGACGCTTCCACAACACCTGCACACTGGCCGTGGTCAGCTCTTTGTCGGTGGCAATGGAGACCAGCGTGGAGTCATGCGGCGGGACCGCGGCATAGGTACGCGGGCGCGGTGCGGTACGGCGCGCAATGCCGCTGAAGTTCGCGCGGATGAGCGCCTCCAGCTTTACGGGATCGGCGTCGCCGACGGCGACGACCGCCATGAGATCGGGGCGGTACCAGTCGCGCCAGTAGCGCTTGAGCGCTGAGGGGTTGGCCTTCTCGAGAATCGACGGCAGACCGATCGTGAGACGGTCGGCGTAGCGCGAGCCCTTGAAGATCACCGGCAACTGCTTGTCGCGCAGTCGCGAGCCGGCGCCGAGTCCGTCGCGCCATTCGCTCAGCACGACGCCCCGTTCCGCCACGACCTCGGTGGAGTCGAACAGGATGCCGCTCGCCACGTCGCGCAGGAACCGCAGGCTCTTGTCGAGAATGCCCGCGCCGTCGGTCGGGACGGGCAGGATGTACACGGTTTCGTCAAAGTTCGTGTACGCATTCAGGTCGGCCCCGAAGCGCACGCCGATCGACTCGAGATACTTCACGATGTCGTTCTTGGCGAAGCTCTTCGTGCCGTTGAACGCCATGTGCTCGATGAAGTGCGCGAGACCGCGCTGATCCTCCTCTTCCAAAATCGAGCCGGCGTTCACGACGAGGCGGAGTTCGGCGCGCTTCTCCGGCTTCGCATTACGGCGGATGTAGTACTTGAGCCCATTGGGGAGCGTGCCGATACGGACCGCCGGATCCACCGGCAGGACCGCTCGGCCGTTCGTATCCACGGCGGCGGCGCGGGACGCGGCGGGCGTCGCGGCCCGTTGGGCAGGGAGCAGCGCCGGGAGCAGGCTGGCGACGAGCGCGGCGCGGAAGAACGTGGGCATGCGGGACATTGGGTGAAGGATCAAGCGGTCGAACGGAGGAAAGGGACCACGCAACAGCCACCGCGGGCACTCAGGAGGCGCCGAAGCGCCCCCGCAGCAACGCGCGCAAGTCCACCGTGGGTTCGATCACCGCCCCCTCCCGCGGACCGGGCAGGGCGGGCGGCTGATGCTCACCCACCGTGACGCGCTGCATCGTGCGTCGTACCCCCTCATCAAGAAAACGGGACAGCTGGGAGTAGGCGAAGTCCGCGCCGGTACGGGTGCTGTAGCTGTGGAGGGGATAGGTCACGTACAACTCGTTCCGCGCCCGCGTCATGGCGACGTACATCAGGCGGCGCTCCTCCTCCACCTGATCCTCATCGCCCGCCGCCCGCCCCATGGGGAAGACGCCATCGCTGGCGTGGATCACGAAGACGACATCCCACTCCTTGCCCTTCGCCGAGTGGACGGTCGACAGGATGAGGGCGTCGTCTTCGTCGGTGCTGCCCACGGCGAGGTCCTGCGTGGCCGCGGGCGGTTCGAGCGCGAGAGCGGCCAGGAAGGTGCCGCGATCGGGGTAGCCGGCGGCGATGATCTCAAGCTGGTCGAGATCGGCGAGCCGCGGCGGCGCGTCGTCGTAGGTGGCCTGCAGAATCGGGTCGTAAAGCTGGCGGGCGAGGCGAATGCTTTCCGCCGGGCTATGCGCATGCTGCCGCTCCACCCGTCGCATGCCGTCGAACAAGGCCGCCATCCCCTGCAGTGCCGGGCGGGCGCGGGCGGGCGCTCGCAGCGCGCCCAGGGCCATGGGCTCCCAGTTGTGCTGCGCCAGCAACTCGATGGCGCCGCGCGCGGTCGCATCGCCCACCCCAGGCAGCAGCCGCAGCAGGCGATACCAGCTCACCTCGTCGCGTGGGTTCTCGAGCACGCGCAGGAAGGCGAGCATGTCCTTGATGTGCGCCGCCTCGAGGAACTTGAGCCCGCCCCACTTCTCGTACGGAATCCGGCGATTGGCGAGCTCGATCTCCAGGTCGGCCGAGAGATAGCCGGCGCGAAAGAGCACCGCCATCTCGCGCAGCGGCGTCCCCTGCTCGTGCAGTTCGAGCAGCCGGTCCACCACGAAGGCCGTCTGCGCGGTCTCATCGCGCACCGTAACGAGCCACGGGGCCTCGCCGCCTTCGCGCGTCGTCCACAGCTGCTTGGAATAGCGCTGGGTGCTGCGGGCAATGAGCGTGTTCGTCGTGTCGAGAATGGGCGCGGTGGAGCGGTAGTTCTGCGCCAGCGTGACGATGTGCGTGCCCGGGAACTCGTGCGGGAAGTCGAGGATGTTGCGAATCGTGGCGCCGCGAAAGGCGTAGATGCTCTGGGCATCGTCGCCCACCACGGTAATGCGCCCGCTCGTGCAGAGGCCGCGCAGGATGCGCGATTGCAGCGGGTTGGTATCCTGATACTCGTCGACCAGCACATGATCGAAGAGGGCGCGGATCTCGTGCGCAATGCTCGGCGCCTGCTCGAGGAGCAGCGCCCAGGAGAGCAGGAGATCGTCGTAGTCGAGCAGATTGCGCGCCGTCTTGCGCTGCACGTAGTCGCCGAAGCAGCGCTCGATATCGCCGGTCCAGGCGAGAAAGTGGGGCCACTGCTCCTGCAGCAGTTCCTCGATGGGCCGGTTGGTGTTGACGTGCCGCGAGTAGAGCGACACGAGCGTTTCGGCGCGCGGGAAGCGCGGGGCCGAGCGCGGCGCGTTCTTGAGATCGCCGTACCCGAGGGCGGAGCGCGAGAGCCCCATCAGGTCGCTGGCGTCGCTCTGATCGAGGATCGTGAAGTCGCCCGGGAGGCCAGCGGCGGGACCGAAACGGCGCAGGAGCCGGTGGGCCGTGCCATGAAAGGTGCCTCCCTGGACCTGCTGGGACGCCGAGCCGACGAGCCGCTCGCAGCGGCTGATCATTTCCTGGGCGGCCCGCCGGGTGAAGGTCAGGAGCAGGATCCGCCCCGGGGGGACCCCGCGCTGAATGAGGGCGGCGACGCGGTGGATGAGGGTGCGGGTTTTTCCGGACCCTGCCCCGGCCACTATAAGAAGGGGGCTATCCCCATGGCTCGCCGCTTCGGCCTGCGCGGCGTTGAGGGCCGGCCCGTCGGCCGTAGCTGGGGGCGGGGGCACGACGCGCCGGGCGGGGACGGGGACATGGACGCGGGGCAGGTCGGCCATGGCGGGGAAGATAACCCGAACGTGTCAGCGGAGCGTCACCCCGGGGTGGGGGGGGCGAGGGTGGGGCGGATGCCCGCCCCGTGACGCGTGACGGGGCGTACCCGTCTTTTCTCCGTGCGTCTGGGTGCGCTGGAGCCGTCCGCGGGTGTCATCGAACACCCGATGGCGGGGGCCTGAGGCGGGCGCGACTGTGGAAAAGTGCGTAAAATGAGGGGGCGGTCATAAGATTGTGACGGCCGCCGCCAGGATTCGGGAACCTCGACCGCTTGACCGTGTCGCGGGTCACCCGTACCTTTTGCGCTTGCTATTGTGGCGAGGAGTGCGCGCGGCAGCCCAGCCAGGGTTGTCGCGGCCTGTTCGTCTGGTGGTGCAGGACTCGAGGTCGAGCGGAGCTTGGACCGTGACGCTTCGAGGGCAGGACAGTTCCACAGTAGTTCTGCGGCCTCCCGCGGTTGGGTGTGCGGGCGCTGCAGTGCAGTTCGGGCATCACGCAGGACATACGACGCTGGACTCCGCATCGGCCGCTCCCCGAGACGAGCTCCCCGTCCGCTGTGCTTCTGAGGTGATGAGATGCGCGCCACTTCGGCGAGTGTCTGCCACGCTGACGCTGTTGTCGAGGATCCCGACCTCATGACGGCAAACGACCTCCACAACCTCGCAAGAGGGGGATGAATGCAACTCTTCTCTCGGAACAAGGCGCTCGTCGCCCTGAGCCTGAGCGCCCTGACGGTGCTCGGTGCTTGCGGTGATGACGTCACGGTGACCCAGACGACGACGCCGGAAACGGTGACGTTGTCGCCGGCGAACCTTTCGCTGAACGTCGGCGAAGTGGGCTCGCTGGCTGCCCAGATCGTGGGCGGCACGAACTCGACGCTCGCGAGCTGCACGGCGAGCAGCGCGGTGATCACGGTGGCCGTGAACAGCGGCGCGTGCCGTGTCACGGCGGTGGCGCCGGGTAACGCGACGGTGACGGCCACGACGAGCTCGGGCAAGAGCGCGTCGGCGGGTGTCACGGTCAACGCGCCGGCTCCGGCGATCGTCGGCCTCTCGGTCACGCCGGCCGCGGCCAACCTGACGGTTGGTGGCACGGCGACGATCACGGCCAACCCGACGACGCAGGCGACGGGTGCGACCATCACGCGTTCGTTCGTGACGAGCAACGCGGCGGTGGCGACGGTGAACGCGACGACGGGTGTCGTCACGGCGGTGGCCCCGGGTACGGCCACGATCACGGTGACGCTGACGGGTTCGGGCACGGGCCTGACCACGGCGACGGTGACGGGCCAGGTGGCCATCACGGTCACGGCGCTTCCGGCTGGCATCACGGCGCTCTCGGTGAACCCGGCCTCGGTGTCGGTGCTCCCCGCGGGCACGGCGACGCTCGTTCCGGCCGCGACGACGGCCTCGGGCGTGACGGCGAGCTTCTCCTACGTCTCGGCGAACCCGGGCGTGGCGACGGTCAGCTCGACGGGTGTGGTGACGGGTGTGGCGCCGGGCGCCACGTCGATCACGGTGACGGCCACGTCGCTCGCGACGTCGTCGTTCTCGGCCTCGACGCTCACGGCCACGGTGCCGGTGACGGTCGTCCAGCGCGCGCAGATCGCGATCGGCAACATCACGACGGGTCAGACCAACAACCCGGTCGACATCTCGAACGTGAACGGCCAGATCCAGGTCGCGCTGAACCTTGACGTGGGTGGCCAGGTCGTGACGGCCACGAACGTCTGCGTGCTTGCGCCGTCCTCGACGACGCCCTGCACGGCGGCCAACGCGGCTGCGCGTCAGACCTACGGTGCGGGTGGTGCCTCGACGGGCACGATCAACGCCTTCATCAACACGGCCGACTTCACGGTCACGGCCGACTCGGGCACGGCGACGGCGCTCTACCAGAACGGTCAGAGCATCATCGTGGCCTCGTACGAAGCGGCGGGCTCGGGCTCGACCGCCTCGAACAACCAGGTCGTCCTGAACTTCAACAACACGGACGGCTTCGCCGCGTGGCACCGCGCCCCGTCGAACTCGGCCGTGCGCCTGGCTGATAACCTGACGTTCTTCGGTGGCCCGGGCACGGCTGGCCGTGGCTCGGTCATCGTGACGCCGGTCATCTACACGCCGGGTCGCTCGATCTCCCGCGCGACGGTGCAGCTCGCGGGCGCCCCTTGCGGCGCGCAGAGCTACACGTTCGTGACGGGCACGGACAACCGTCCGTGGCGCATCACGTACGGCTCGGGCACGACGGCCACGACGTTCTTCGGCTGCTCGAGCGCGACGAACACGGGTGTGACCGACCTCGACCTGCTCCCGCTGGTCACGGCCTCGGTTGACAACCAGCAGAACCCGGGCCCGACGGTCGGCGCGGTGACGGCCTTCCGGACGGCCACGACGAACCTGAACGGTTCGCCGGTGACGATCCCGGGCCGCATCCGTGCGGACTACCAGGGTCCGAGCCTCACGGTCACGGCTCCGCTCAACCAGTGGGCCTCGATCGCCAGCAACTACAGCTTCCGCTCGAACACGTCGATGAACGACGGCGTCGGCGTCGGTTTCGCCAGCGCCACGACTGCGACGAACCAGGGCACGCTGACGTTCACGTTCACGGGCTGCGGCACGACTGCGGCTGCGTTCGATGGCACGACGGGCACGGGTGCGATCCCCGAGTGCTCGACGAACTTCACGCAGAGCGTGTACACGGTTGCTGCCACGGGCGCTGACCGCCTCGGCAACAGCACGACCTCGGCCAACTCGGGCACGTTCGCCATCGACAACACGCCGCCGCAGCTCCGTTACACGGCGTCGTCGGACTCGCTGACGATCTACAACGGCGTGCTCCCGCTCGCCGGCTCGGCGGCTGACACGATGTTCTCGGCCGAGGCCCTGGACGACCGCTCGGGCTTCGACGCCGGTGCGGCCAGCCACTACCTCGCCCGTGCTAACCAGACGAATTCGACCGGCACGTGCGTCGTCGGCTCGATTCCGACGGCCGGCATCGGCTCGTCGTTCATCACGAACCCGAACTGCACCATGGCGACCGCCGCCTTCACGGGCGCGGTGCTTCCGGACGGCTTCCGTCCGATCGCGCCGGTCGTTCTCTCGGGCCTCGGTGGCACGCAGGGTTACTACACGTACTCGGTCACCATCAAGGACCGCGCCGGCAACACGGGCGTGTTCCCGACGGGCACGGGCGTGATCCGTCAGGCGCTCGTCAACAACACGGCGCCCGCCATCACGGGCCTGGGTCTCCCGGGCACGGTCACGGCTTCGACGCAGGGTGCGTTCACGCCGAACTTCATCGAAACGGTTGAAGCGTGGTTCACGAACTTCCGCGTGTCGTACGCCGGCCTGCAGAACCCGGCCGCTTCGGCGGAAGCCTCGATCATCTTCCCGGCGACGCCGGTGGAGTCGGCCAGCGCCGCGGTGATCACCGGCCAGTTCGGCCGCTGGAACAACGTGATCTTCCCGAACGGCAACGTTACGGTTGGTACGCCGTTCACGTCCGGTACGACGTTCTACACCAACATCGAATTCACGAACGCCAACGGTACGCTCTCGAACACCCCGACGGTTCTCCGTCCGGACTCGATCGGCGCACGCGTGGCGAACGTCGGTGGTCTGGTGTCGACGGCTGGCGCCACGGGCCAGTACGCGGTCGCGCTGCTTAGCGGCAACGTGGCTGACGATGCGACCCGCTGGAACGCCAAGACGGCTGGCGCGAACATCATCGCGTTCACGATGGGTACCGACGCCGCGCAGTGGAACGCGCCGGCGAACGGTGTGAAGGCTGTGGTCACGGCCAACTCGAACCAGATCAACTCGCCGTTCGGTCGCGTTGACTTCTACGCCTACACGGCGGCTGGTTCGGGCAACTGGCGCTACCTCGGGTCGGTCAACGGCCAGAGCGCGCCGAGCACGTCCGCGGCTGGAGCGGGCCCGGTGTACATCGCCGACAACGGCGGCACGCGCACCTGGACCTATCGCCTCACCACGGCCGCTTGCGACTCGGTGACGGTTGGCTGCACGGGCGCCACGCTCGGTGCGCAGGTTGGTAACAACATCATCGCGGTTGCGACGACGGTTGACGGCCAGGGTCGTGCCCTGGCGACGACGGCTGGCGCTGGCTCGGCCATCCTCGCTTCGGCCCCGTCCTCGTGGGCGGCTGCTCCGACGTTTGGCTTCGCGGCCAATTACAACGTCGCTGCGGCTGGCGTGAGCGGCCCGACGGCCATCACGTCGGGTCCGACGTACACGGCTGCCAATGCCTTCGGCAGCCCGGCCAACGCGGTGTACAGCTGCGTCTCGGCCAACACGGCGATCGCCACCTGCTCGATCAACTCGAGCACGGGTGCGGTTACCACGACGATGGCGGCTGGCCTGGCCAGCGGCGCGACGACGACCATCACGGTCTACGCCGTCAGCGCTCCGAGCAACGGCTTCGCCGGTGCTTCGGCCTCGACGAGCTTCACGGTCACGGTTCCGTAATCCGGATCCGCTTGATCTGAGCTAACGATCGGGGGAGGTCCTTCGGGGCCTCCCCCGATTCGTTTTCGCTCCCGAGTTCGCTAGAATTCGAAACGTCGGCCGCCAGCGCGGGTATCTGCGCCAACTGCCGACGTTTCGCTTTGTCCCATCGCGCCTCACGGCGCCTGACCATATGGCTATGATCACTCGCTCGTTCGTTCGCAGGACTCTCGCGTTCACCACCGCAGCGGCCGCGCTCCTCCTCACGGCCTGCGGCCCCGACGAAGTCGGCGCCAAGAAGCTCAAGCCCATCAAGGAGGGCATGGCGCAGGATTCGATCTACCCGATCATGGGCACCGGCCCGCTTACGGCCACCTTCGCTGCCGATAGCGCACGCCTCGACCATGGCTTCCGGCGCTCGATCTACCTGGTCAACGGCAAGAACATCCAGGTGGTCTACTATCGCGAGCAGCCGGGGAACGTCGCCGAGCCGCTCTACCAGGACACCGAAACGCCGGTGGTCGTGGTGGACAAGAAAGTCGAAGGGTGGGGCTGGAAAGCCTACAAGAAGGCCATGAAGAGCTACAACCTTCCGGCCAACGTCACCCCGCGCGATACGGCCCCGGTGAAGGGGACCCCGGTCCCGGCCCCGACCAAGACGGACTCCGCCGCGAAGCCGGCCGGTCCGAAGGCCTAAGCAGCCCGACGCAGGCCTACGCCTCGATCGCCCGCGTCTCGTCGCTGACGGTCAGCCGAAAGACCTGCGCAAAGCCGCGCGCCACCGCGCCGGCCACATCAGCCAGCGAAGGCACCGAACGGTGGCCCAGGAGCGCGAGCTCCCGGGCCACCGTGGTCATTTCCACCCCATCGATCCCACACGGCACCGTGTGCGCGAACGTCGCCAGCGTGTTCTCGACGTTGAGCGCGACCCCATGCCAGGTCACCCAGTCGCGAGCATGCACGCCGATGCTCGCCAGCTTGCGGCGCCCACGCGCGTCCTCCACCCACACGCCCGTGAGCCCGGCCACGCGCGTGGTCTCGAGCCCGAACTCGCGCAGCGCCACGATCACCGCTTCCTCGACCTGCCGCAGATACCAGTGCAGGTCCTTGGTGTGCTGCTTGAGGTCGAAGATCGGGTAAGCCACCAGCTGCCCCGGCTCGTGCACGGTCACATCGCCGCCGCGCTCCACATCGCGCAGCTCGACGCCAGCCGCCTCAAGCCCCTCGGCGGTGGCCAGCAGATGCCCCGGCTTCGTGCTGCGCCCCAGCGTCACGACCGGCGGATGCTGCACCAGCAGCAGCACATCGTGCGGTTCCTCGCCCGCAATACGGCGGCGCGCGGTCTCCTTTTGCAGAGACCACGCGTCATCGTAGGGCATCAGCCCCAGATCACGGAGAGCGAGGAGACGGTCGGACATCGGCAGAAAAGATCAGTATGGGGTGAGGATCACGGGATCGGGTATCGGGCATCCGACATCCGATTGCTGACTTCGGTGTGGTGAACCCCAAACCCCAAACCAAAAACCCCAAACCCCAAACTGATCAGTTCAGGATCCAGGGCGTCTGGTCCAACGTACCAAGCAGCCTTACGCGTGCAGCATCTTCCCCAGCGAGTCCAGCACCGCCTCCCCAATCGCCTCCGAGAGCGTCGGGTGCGCGTGCACCGCCAGGTCGATCTCTTCCACCGTGAACTCGTTCTCGCGCGCCACCACCAGCTCGTGAATCATTTCCGTCGCGTGCGCACCAACGATGTGCGCGCCGAGGATTTCGCCGTACTTGGCACCGCGAATGATCTTCACGAAACCGTCGGTCTCGCCGCTCGTGCGGGCGCGGCCGTTCGCGCTGAAGGGGAACTTACCGACCTTGTAGTCGAGCTTCTGCTCCTTGCACGCCTGCTCGGTCAGGCCGATGCTGGCCACTTCCGGATGGCAGTACGTGCAGCTGGGGATGTTCTTGTAGTTCACCAGATGCGCGTGCTGCCCGCCCAGGAGATCGGCGAGGACATGGCCTTCGCGTGAGCCCTTGTGGGCGAGCATCTGGTTGCCGGCCACGTCACCGATGGCGTAGTAGCCCGGGACGCTCGTCTCGAACTTCTCGTTGATCTTCACGAAGCCGCGCTCGGTCTTGGCGATGCCCACCGCCTCGAGGCCGATCTTCTCGACGTTCGGTGCGCGTCCGGCGGCGACCAGCACCTTCTCCACCTCGAGCTGTTGCGTCTGTCCGCCCGCTTCCACGGTCATCGAGGCGCCGGTCTTGGTGACCTTCACATTCGAGATCTTGGCGCCGGTGAGTACGTCGATCTTCCGCTTCTTGAACGCCTTCGCCAGTTCGGCGCTGCAGTCGGCGTCTTCGATCGGGAGGATGTTGGGCAGCACCTCGATGAGCGAGACCATCGTGCCGAATGAGCTGAACACATCGGCAAACTCGCAGCCCACCGCGCCGGCACCGATCACCGCCATGCTGGCGGGCGCCTTCTCGGCCACGAGGACATCATCGCTCGAGAGCACGACGTTCTTGTCGAGCTCGAGCCCGATCTGCGGTAGCCCCTTCACGCGCGAACCGGTGGCAATCACCACGGCCTTCTTGGCCTCGTGCGTTTCCTTCTTGCCGTCGGCGCCGGTGACCGTGACCTTCTTGCCCTTCTCGATCGTACCTTCGCCCTTGATGTGCGTGACCTTGTGCTTCTTGAGCAGGAACTCGACGCCCTTCGAGTTCTGGGCGCTCACCGAGCGCGACCGCTTCATGGCGGGGCCGAAATCGAGGGTGATGCCATCGATGGTGATGCCGTGCTCGCTCGCCTTGGCGAGCTTCTGCGCGAGCCCCGCGCTTTCCAGCAGGGACTTGGCGGGGATGCACCCCCAGAGCACACAGGTGCCGCCCAGCGCTTCGCGCTCGATGACGGCGGTCTGCAGCCCCAGCTGGGCACAGCGAATGGCACACACGTAACCGGCGGGACCACCGCCGAGGACGATGACGTCGAAAGCAGCCATGGATCGGGATTGGTTGGTGGAAGCGGAAATCTAACCGCTGTACCAACCAACCCCCATCCGTGGGAGTGCCTTCGGGGCGCTTACTGGCGCCCCTTCACCACGCTGCGTACGCCGTCGGAGAAGACGACGTCCACGCGGCGGCCGCCGGTGTTCACGGTCGCGCCCTGACGGCGCACATAGCCCATGATCTGTCCGGTGACCGCGTCCCGCACCATGGCCATGCCATAGTTCGGGTTGCTCCACGACACCCGCACCTTGGCGGGGCCGTCGGCCACCAGCGACTCGCCCGGTTCGACGTCGGCGGCGCGGAGCTGCACCCCCGCCTCACGGGCCGCGGACGGCGAGGGGAAGGTGGCGCGGCGGGCCACCGACCGGAGCGGTGAGCGCTGATCGGCTACGCGAATCTGCTCGAGGCGATCGGCCACGGCCGCCGAGTAGGGGACGACGACGGCGAACTGCCGCTCCTCACGCCCTTCCACGTGGTCCACCAGCGATGCCTCGATCGGCAGCTGCAGCAGGGTTGAGCCCGCGGCATCGAGCAGGTCCAGGCGATGCGTGGGGCGCGTGGCGGCCGGGGTGATCGGCGCGGTGACGCGGAAGGCCGGCTCGAGCTGAATGGCGCCATTCACGACCCGTCCCCACACCAGCAGACCATCCTGCGGGCCTGTGGCCGTGCCGGCCTGCAGCGCGCCCGCCTGCAGCCCACTGGTCGCGCGGTAGTTGAGCACCGCCGTCCAGTTGTAGTCGCTCACCCAGTTGTTGCTGCAGTAGCTCATGACGTCGGTCGCATTGGGCGACACGAGCGTGTTCGTGGTCGGGTTCCAGCCCCAGAAATTGATGATGGCCCCGGCGTACGGATAGTTGGGGTCACCCGTGGTGCCACACGGTGCGTGCTGGCGCGAAAAGTTGTGCCCCCACTCGTGCGCGGCCACGCCATCACCACTCGGGAGATAGTCCCACCCCATGGCGGCACGACCGGGCACGTAGCCGTAGCCGGCCACACCGCTCGTGTAGTTCACCTTCACGACGCCGTAGTAGTGCATCGTGGACGGCGCGCCGTCGGTGCTGCGCAGTGTGTTCATTTCGCTGAGCACCGTGAGCCACTGGCCGTTGCCGTCGTTCGACTGCAGATCGGTCGCGCTCGACGTGAACGGCGCGCGCACGTCCGACACGATATTCTGCAGCGGCCAGATGCGCCGGCTGGTTGTGAGGAACTGGTCCTTGTTCCCGGCGCTCACGTTGCCCGTGAGACTCCCCACCGTGACGGGCACGAAGCGCACGGTGAAGGTCGGGGCCGTCACGACGGTGATCGTCTTGGGCGTGCCGGTGCTCGGCCAGATGTTGTCGTTCCGATCGGCATCTGCAACGAGCTGACTCGGATCGAGATCCACGAGGACGCGTAGCGTGGTCTTCACGTTGGCCGCCGGCACGAGGTAGTTCCACGTGGAGGTCAGCGTGCCTTCGTCCACCGCCTGGCGTACGCTCGATTCGGGAGCGTTGAGCGTGGTGGTGGTGACCAGCGTCGCGCCGTCGTAGATGCGTACGCGCACCTGCGGCTGCGCGGTGTTCGCGCCGTTCGCGACCACAAAGACGCGGAGCAGCGCGTCGCGATTGGCCACCAGCGACACCGTACCGTCGGGCTTCTGGATGGCCTGCGTGAGATAGACGTTGTTGATCGTGTAGTTCACGCCGCCACCACCCTGCGCCGCATAGGCTACCGTGGCCCCGGCCGCGACCGCCGACGTCGTCACCGTGACCGTCTGCGACGTGGGCGACGGCGCATAGGTGGTCCCGGTGACCGTCACATTGGACGCCGCCACCGTGTAGGTGCCCGGCACGAGGCCGGTGATGGTGGTCGTCGCCGTGAAGTTCTGCGAGTACGCGCTCGGTCCGGTGATCGTCACGGCGCCGCTCGCGCCACCCGGGAGCCCGGTGACCGCCAGCGCAATGGAGCCGGTGGTCTGCGCATACGTGACGGTGGCCGTTGCCGCCGTCGCGGACGCCGTGACGGTCACCGTCTGCGATGACGGCGTCGGCGCGAAGGTGTTGCCGGCGTTCGTAATCGACGCCGCGGCGATCGTGTACGTGCCCGGCGTGAGCGTGGTCAGTGTCGTCGTGGCGGTCACGGCGCGGCTGAACGCATTGGGGCCGGTCACCGTCAGGTTGCCGGTGCTGCCGCCGGGTACGCCACTCACCGTGATCGTGAGCGAGCCGGTGGTGATGCTATACGCGACCGAGGCATTGGTCGTCGCGCCACCATTGATCGTGACCGTCTGCGACGTGACCCCCGGCGCGTAGACGTTCCCGGAGAGCGTCACATTGCTCGCGGTGATCGTATACGTGCCCGCCGACAGATTGGACAACGTGGTCGTGGCCGTGACCGCCTGGCTGTAGCTGTTGGGGCCCGTCACCGTGATCGCCGCCGACGCACTCGGCAAGCCGCTCACCGTGAGCGCGAGCGACCCGGGGTTCTGCGCATAGGTGACGGTCGCGGGCGCCGCGACGGCGGACGTCGTGACGGTCACCGTCTGCGAGGCGGGCGCTGCCGACCACACGTTGCCGGTGATGGTCACGTTCGACGCGGCCACCGTGTACGTCCCCGGCGCGAGACCGGTGAGCGTGGTGGTGGCGGTGAAGCTCTGCGAGTACGCACCGGGGCCGGTGATCGTGACGGCCCCGCTCGCGCCGCCGGGGAGCCCCGTGATGGCCAGCGCGAGCGACCCGGTGGTCTGCGCATAGGTCACGGTGGCCGTCGCCGCCGTGACGGACGCGCTGACGGTCACCGTCTGAGACGGCACCGTGGCGGCGAAGGTATTTCCGGCGTTCGTGATCGACGCGGCGCTCACGGTGTAGGTGCCGGGCGTCAGCGTGGTCAGCGTGGTCGTGGCCGTGACGCTGCGCGAGAAGCCCGCGGGGCCCGTCACCGTGATGTTGCCGGTGCTGCCACCGGGCACGCCGTTCACGGTGATCGCGAGCGACCCGGTGGTGATGCTGTAGGTCACGCTCGCCGTGGCGGTGGCACCGCCACTGACGGTGACCGTTTGCGTCGTCAGGTTCGGCGCGTACACGTTGCTCGACAGCGTGACGCTGGCGGCGGTGATCGTGTATGTGCCCGCCGAGAGATTCGTGAGGGTCGTACTGGCCGTCACGGCCTGACTGAAGCTGTTCGGCCCGGTAACGGTGATGGCCGCGGACGCACTCGGCAGACCGCTGACCGTGAGCGCGAGCCCGCCGGGGTTCTGCGCGTACGCGACCGTCGCCGGCGCGGCCACCGCGGTGGCCGTGACCGACACCGTCTGCGAGGCCGGCGTGGGCGACCACACGTTCCCGGTGATCGTGACGTTGGCGGCGCTCACCGTGTAGGTGCCCGGCGCGAGTCCGGTCAGCGTGGTGGTGCTCGTCAGCGTGCGCGTGAAGGCGCCGGGGCCGGTGACGGTGACGCTGCCGCTCGCGCCACCGGGCAGCCCCGTGATCGCGAGCGCGAGCATGCCCGTCGTTTGCGTGTAGGTCACGCTGGCCGCCACCGGCGTGCCCGACGACGTGATCGACACCGTCTGCGAGGCCGGGGCCGCGGTGAAGGTGTTGCCACCGCTGGTGACGCTGGCCGCGCTCACGGTATAGGTGCCCGGGAGCAGCGCCGAGAGCGTCGTGGAGCCCGTGACGGTCTGCGTGAACCCGTTCGGACCGGTGACCGTGACGTTCGCACTGCCGGCGGCGATGCCGTTCACGGTGAGCGCGAGTGCGCCCGTGCCCAACGTGTACGACACCGTGGCCGGTGCGGCCACGAGCGACTTGCTCACCGACACCGTTTGGGAGACCGGCGCCGGATTCCAGGCATTGCCGTTGATGGTCACACTCGCCGCGGTCACGGTATAGGTGCCCGGCGGAAGATTCGTGAGCGTGGTCGTGCTCGTGACCACATTGCGGTAGTTGCGCGGGCCAGTCACCGTGACCGCGCCGTTGGCGCCGGTCGGGAGACCGCTCACCACGAGGGCGATGGAGCCGGTGGAGACGGCGTACTGGACGGGCAGCGCGAGGCGTTCACCGGCGGCGACCGTCTGGTCGTAGCTGGTCGGCGTCGGCGAATAGGTCGCGCCGCCGGCCTCAACGTCAGAGGCGATCAAGCGCCAGCGACCGATCGCCGCCTGATTGATGCTCGTGGAGGCCGTGAGCGGGATCGTATTGCCGCCCGGGTTCGTGAGCGCGATCGCCGCGGCCACGCCATCGGGGAGCCCCGAGACGGCCACGTCCACCACCGTGCTGGCGAGCGCATAGGTCACGCTGGCGGCGGCGGTCCCGCCCACCGTGATCGTGAGGGGCTGCGAGGCGGGTGTGGGCGCAAAGCGATCAGCGCCGCTCGTGATGGCGGCGGCGGTGAGGGTGTAGCTCCCGGCCGCGAGCGAGTCGAGGGTCGTGGTGCTGCTGATGGCGCGCGATCCGCTGGGGCCCGTCAGCGTGAGCGCCGCCGTGGCCCCATTGGGGACGCCATTCACCGTCAGCGCGAGACGGCCGGCCTGCGCGACATAGGTGAGGTTGGCCGGCGTGGCGACGAGCGAGAGCGCCACGTCGAGCAGCAGGGTGTCGGCCGAGGGCGCGAAGGTGAGCCCCGCGTGCGCGAACGGGCGCGCGGCGAGCTTGTAGCGCCCGGCGGCGAGCCCGGTGATCGTCGTGGTCCCGGTGACGGGGCGGGTGGTGTTATCGGGGGCGATCAGGGTGGCGTCGGCGTTCACGCCCGTCGGCAACCCGCCGATCGCGACGGCGATGGCGCCGCTGCCGATGCCGTAGCGGACCGCCACGCGGGCGGTGTCGCCCAGGGAAACCGTGGTATCCAGGGCGGTGGGCGTGGCGATGAAGCGCGTGCCGCCGCTGAGCACATCCTGCGCCGCCAGCTGCCAGCGATCGGGCGTAGCGTCGGCGCCATCCTGCGCCGGCGCTGAGAGGACGGCGGACTGCGTGACCGCCGTGGCGGTCCCGCGCGGCGGCGTGACCGAGACGGCCGCCGCGGCGCCACCGGGGAGGCCCGACACCGTCAGCGCGAGCACCGACGGCTGCGGCTTGTAGGCGATGGTCACCGTGGCCGCGCCGGCGGCGGTGACCGTCACGGCCTGCGTGGACGGCGTGGCGGCAAAGAGGCCATTCGCGGCGCGAACCGGGCGCACCGTGATCGTGTAGCGCCCGGGCGGGACATCGGTCCAGCCAATGCTCCCGGTGGCCGTGCGCGAGAAGGCGGCCGCGTTGGCGCCCACCACCGACACGTCGGCGGAGGTCCCCGCGGGCAGCCCCGTGATCGTGAGCCCCAGCAGTCCCGGCGTGACCGGCGCCGGATTGATGGGCGGCTCGGTCGTCGATGAGGTCGGCGCGTCAGCCGTGCCCCCGCAGGCGGCGAGCGCCATGCCGGTGAGCACCAACCAGCCTGTGCGCGTCATCGCGCTCCAGCGGGGCCGCCGAGCCATCACGAATCTGGAAATTGCGGGGGGTACAAAACGCATGCGGAGTGGCCGGTTGGGGTCCACTCCGCAGACGATCCGATCATGATGTCGGACACACCGAATTGATAATCTATGCCACCACGATGTGACGGCTATCACCCGTCTGAAAACGTTCGACGTTTTCTCTGGTTGAGGCCGCTCTTTCCGAGGGCTAGAAGAGCATCATCATGGGGGCTTCGAGCAGCTGCCGCAGCGTCTGCAGGAACTTCGCGCCCACGGCGCCATCGATGACGCGATGGTCGCAGCTCAGCGTGACGCGCATCCGCTGCCGCGGCACGAACTGCCCGTTCTCCCACACCGGCTTGGTCTCGGTCGCGCCCACGGCGAGGATCGCGGCCTCGGGCGGGTTGATGATCGCGGTGAACTGATCGATCCCGAACATGCCGAGGTTGGACACGGAGAACGTGCCGCCGGTGAACTCGGCGGGCTGGAGCTTCCGTTCGCGCGCCCGCTTGGCGAGCTCCTTCGCTTCCTTGCCGATCGCGCCAAGCCCCTTCGTGTGCGCATTGCGGATGACCGGCACGATGAGGCCATCATCGGTCGCCACGGCCATGCCGACATGCGCCGCACTGAAGTAGCGGATGTGATCGTTGAGCCAGTGCGCGTTCACTTCCGGATGACGCGTGAGCGCGATCGCGACGGCTTTGATGATGATGTCGTTGACCGACACCTTGAACTGATCGCCCGCGGCCACCATCTGCTCACGCAGCTTGGCCACGTTCGTCATGTCGATTTCCGACGTGAGGTAGAACGTGGGAATCGGGCCGATGGATTCGGAGAGACGGCGGGCGATCGTCTTCCGCATCTGGGTCAGTGGCACATCCTTCCACTCACCGTCAAAGGTCATCGCTGTCGCCACTGACGAGGGCGCGGAGGCGATGGAGGGCGCGGCTGACGCCGCGCTCATGACATTCGCGGAGGCGCTGGCGCCTGACGGCGCGGCGCTGGACGCGGAGGCGGCTTCCACGTCGCGTCGGATAACACGCCCGTTCGGTCCGCTGCCGGGGATGCGCGTGATGTCCACGCCCTTCTCGGCGGCCATGCGGCGGGCCAACGGCGACGACTTGGTCGAGCCGCTTGGCGCAGATGCCTCCGCGGCCGGCGGCGCGCCGGCGCCCGCCGTCTCCGCGAGAGCGACAGGCGCGGCGTCCGCCGCGCTCACCTTCACCTCCGCGCTCTCGCGCTGCGCCGCCGCGCTACCGCCGGTGAACGCCGAGATATCCTCGTCGGCCGCCGCCACCACACCGATGACCTGCCCGATCGGTGCCGTCGTGCCTTCCTCGACAAGCCGCGCGCGCAGAATGCCATCGCCGCGCGCCACGAGCTCCATGATCGCCTTGTCCGTCTCCACTTCCGCCAGCGTATCGCCGCTCTTCACCGCGTCGCCGACGTTCTTCACCCACTTCACCAGGCGCCCTTCCTCCATCGTGGGCGAGAGCGCCTCCATCATCACCTTGGTCGCCATGCGTCGCTCACTCAGTCGAGGTAGAGAACCTGTTTGATCGCCGCGATCGTCTTGGCGACATCGGGCTTGGCTGCCTTCTCGAGGCTCTTCGTATACGGCATCGGCGCTTCGGCCTGATGCACGCGCAGGATCGGCGCGTCGAGATCGTCAAAGCAGTGGCGCTGCACGTAGTCCACCACCTGCGCGCCCACGCCGCACACTTCCCACCCTTCTTCCACCACGACCGCACGGTTCGTCTTGCGTACCGAGGCGGTGATCGCCTCCACATCCATCGGGCGGATGGTGCGGAGGTCCACCACGTCGCAGCGAATGCCTTCCTTCGCGAGCTGATCGGCCGCCTGCATCGCCACCAGCACCATCTTGCCGTGGGTGATGATCGAGGCGTGGTCACCTTCGCGCTTGAGGTCGGCCTTGCCGAGGGGAATGATGTACTCCTCGTCGGGCACTTCGCCCTTCGTGTTGTACAGCATTTCGCCTTCGAGGAAGCACACCGGGTTGTCATCGCGAATGGCGGCCTTGAGCAGCCCCTTGGCGTCGTAGGGCGTGCCCGGTGCCACGACCTTGAGGCCGGGGATGTGGGCGAGCCACGACTCGAACGCCTGCGAGTGCTGCGCCGCGAGCTGCAGGGCGGCGCCATTCGGACCGCGGAAGACCATCGGCATGGGGAACTGGCCGCCGGACATATACAGCATCTTGGCCGCGACGTTCACGACCTGGTCGATCGCGAGCAGCGCGAAGTTCCACGTCATGAACTCGATGACCGGGCGCAGCCCGGACATCGCGGCGCCCACGCCCACGCCGGCAAATCCGAGCTCGGTGATGGGTGTATCGACCACGCGCATCTCGCCGAACTCCTGCAACAGCCCCTTCGACACCTTGTACGCGCCCTGATAGACCGCGACTTCCTCACCCATCAGGAAGACGCGATCGTCGCGGTGCATCTCTTCGCGGAGCGCCTGATTGAGGGCGTCACGGTAGGTAATGAGTGCCATGATCGCCTCAGCTCGTGGTTTCGACGAGAATGTCTTCCATGAGCGCCTCGAGGGGCAGCTCCGGGCTCGCTTCGGCGAAGTCGATGCTGTCCTGCACGAGCTGCTTGATGGCCTCGTCCATAGCCGTGACTTCGTCGGCGGTGATCTCCCCCGCCGCTTCCATGCGCTGGCGGTGCAGCACGATGGGGTCGCGCTTGAGGTACTGCTCGAGCTCTTCCTTGGTGCGATAGGTGCCGCTCACCGCGTCGGACATCGAGTGGCCCATGAAGCGATAGGTGCGCACCTCGAGGAGCGTCGGCATGCTCTCCTTGCGCGCGCGCTCGATGGCCGCCTCGGCGGCCTTGCGCACTTCGAGCACGTCCTGTCCGTCGACCACCTCACGGGGCATGTCGTAGGAGGCGCCGCGCTTGTAGATGTCGTGAATGGACGACGCGCGTTCGAGCGCCGTGCCCATGCCGTAGCGATTGTTCTCGATGATGAAGACGCATGGCAGCTTCCAGAGCGCCGCCATGTTGAGCGCCTCGTGGAAGGCGCCGGTGTTCACCACCGATTCGCCCATGAAGCAGGCGATCACCTGGTCGCCGCCGCGGTAGCGAATGGCGAAGCCCACGCCCGCAGCAATCGGCACGTGGCCGCCCACGATGCCGTGGCCGCCCAGGAAGCCGAGCTGCTTGTCGAACATGTGCATCGAGCCGCCCTTGCCCTTGGCGCAGCCATCCTGCCGCCCGAAGAGTTCGGCCATCACCGCGCGCGGCGTCATCCCCCGCGCGAGTGCCTGCCCGTGGTCCCGGTAGGTCGTGATGATGTAGTCGTCGGACCGGAGCAGCGAGATGATGCCCGTGGAGACCGCTTCCTGCCCGATGTAGAGATGGCAGAAGCCGCCGATGCGGCCGATGGCGTACATCTCGGCGCACCGTTCCTCGAAGCGCCGCTGGAGCAGCATCGAGTGCAGCAGTTCACGGTTCAGCGCGGCGCCGAGTGGCGCGGCGCCAGTCGGCGCACTGGCGCTCTCCGTTTTGACGGACACCTGCGTGTCCGATTTCTTCTTGGGAGGCATGGACAAAACGTTGGGGAGTGTCTTGGGTCAGCCGGTGGCGGTGCGGGGCACCGCCGCCGACCGGTCACGCGAGCGAGGCGGCCTGCACCTGCTCCCAGGCGTGATAACTGGAGCGAACCAGCGGTCCGCTTTCGACGTGGCGGAAGCCGATCGCCATCCCGATCTCGTACAGCGACCGGAACTCCTCGGGCGTGACGTACCGATCGAGGGCGATGTGCGAGTCGCTCGGCCGCAGGTACTGCCCGAGCGTGAGGATGTCGACGTCGACGGACCGGAGATCCTTCATGACCTCCACGACTTCCTCGTTGGTCTCGCCGAGGCCCAGAATGATGCCGGTCTTGGTGGGGATGTCCGGCGCAAGGCGCTTGGCGATACGGAAGATTTCGAGCAGCCGCTCATAGCGGCCACCGGGACGCGCCTTCTTGTACAGGCGGGGGACCGTCTCGGTGTTGTGGTTGTAGATGTCCGGTCGCGCCTCGAGCACGGCGCGGATGGAGTCTTCGTTGCCCTGAAAGTCGGGGACGAGCACTTCCACACTGCACCCCGGCAGGCGCTGCTTGATCTGCCGGATGGTCTCGGCAAAGATGTAGGCGCCAAAGTCGGGGAGATCGTCGCGGTCGACCGAGGTGATGACGGCGTGGCGCAGGTTCATCTCGGCGATGGCCTGGGCGACGCGGCTGGGCTCCTCGATGTCGTATTCCGGCGGCCGGCCATGGGATACGGCGCAGTACGCGCAGTTCCGCGTGCAGACGCTGCCGAGGATCATGAACGTGGCGGTGCCGTGCTGCCAACACTCGCCAATATTCGGGCAGTGGGCCTCTTCACAGACGCTGTGGAGCTTGAGCTCCCGCATCATGTGCTTGAGCCGGATGTAGTTCTCACCACCGGGTGCCTTGACCTTGAGCCAGGAGGGCTTCCGCTCGGGAAGCGCCTCGCGGCGATGGCGACCCATGATCTGAACGAGCTGTAGCGCCTGCGCGTCGGCCATAAGGAACCTGATGCATCAGCAAGAGCCCGGGGTGGCCGGGACGTGGATTGGGGAAGCTATGCCGGTGCACTCGTTACCGAAACAGAAGCTAACCCCCAAACGCAAAATAGCCGGAATCGCAGGTGGGTGACGAAACTTCGGGACAGGCATTACCGTAGGGACACGCGTATCCCAATCCTTTGAGGCACCCCATGCTGCGCACCCTGTTCACCGTTGGCCTGATCGCCCTGGCTGGCCTTGTGGCCCTGAAGCTGGTCTTCGGCCTGCTCGGGCCGCTGGTCTCGCTGCTGTTCTGGCTGCTTGGCGCCGCGATCAAGGTTCTGCTGATCGGCGCGGTGGTCTACTTCGTTCTCCGGCTGGTCAGTCCGGCCACCGCCGAAAAGGTGGAGCAGCTCTGGAAGTAATCGGTCGCTCGCCCGTCGGCGTCATGCCGGCGGGTGGCCACCGCCTGATCAGACAAGACCCCACCGGTCGCCATGGCGATCGGTGGGGTCTTGGCATACGGGACTGCAGAATGAGGGTTACTCGGCGTCCGATCCGGCTGGCGAGCTGTCCCCGCCGTCCGATCCGCCTTCGGATCCGCCGTCGTCACCCCCGCCTTCGCCATCGCCGCGCCCGCGGTCACGGCGGCCCCGCGAACGGCGGGCGCCGCCACGTCGACCGCGCCGGCCCCGACGGCGGGCCCGGGCCTGACTGGCCTCATCACCGCCCTCCTCGCCGGCGTCGGTGCCGTCATCACGGTCGTCGTCACCCGTCTCATCGCCGGCGGGCGGCAACGTCACGGGCGCGCCTTCGAGGTGGCTGGCCGCGCCCTCCGCGTCGTCGGTGCCTTCCGCTCCCTCCGCCCCCTCGGCGCCTTCGGCGCCTTCGCGCCGGCGGCGGCCCCGACGGGAGCGCCGGTTGCGCCGACGGCGACGGCGGGGTTCGCCGGCCTCGCCGGTGGTCTCCTCACCGCCTTCGCTGCCCTCTTCCGACTCGTCGTCGTCGCCCTCGGCATCGGCTCCGGGCGCGTCTCCATCCGTCCGACGCGGGGCCGATGGCGCGGTGGCCCGCGGCGGCTCGATGTCCCGACTCTCGGTCGCCGGCACGTCGGCCCGCGGCGCCTCCGTGGCCGCTTCGGTGCTGGACTCCGCGGCGGCTGACCGCGACTCCAGGGCGCGCGTCAGCGGGTCCACCTTGGGCGCGGGCGGGGCGAACGGATCATCCAGCACCAGATCGGCGTCGGTCGCGAGACGCGTCTCCTGGCGGCGCGGACGGGCCGGTCGCTCCGGCCGCTCCGGGCGCGGTGTCTTGGGCGGGCGCGGCTCGGCCGGTGCCGATGCCGTGCCGGCTTCCGGACGTTCGCGGCGCGGCTTGGCCGGGCG